>NZ_PPDJ01000001.1:353962-707924 GCF_002903145.1 Halobacteriovorax sp. DA5
TTTTAGACTTTCTGGAACGAATGAGCAGAAGAGTTCTGAGCTTTCGGCCTTCTTTATCTATAAGCCACAAAATAGTCTTCAGATGAATGCTGATGCTCGCTTTGACCAAGATCGCGACGTTATTGCAGTTGATGCTTCACCGGTTGTTAACCACCATCTTTATTATGGGATTCAATATAAGCAGCAGTTAGGTGACGTGCAAATGGTTGCCGGTGTTGATATGAGTGATCCGACGGCGACTTTTGGAAACGACTTTAAGGTTGTTGACTTTAGCCGTGAAGAAAATAAGAAATTCGAATCTGAGTATTTCAATATTGAGCCTAACTACGAAAAAGAAAGTTACGCCTCTGTCTCATTTAACGTCAATCAAGGTTACTATATGTTTTCTTTAAACTATATCAACCTTCTGACAAATAATGAGCGTGGATCAGATGATTTCTTCTCTGATACTGCGAAATGGAGTAATGCTCTTGGTATGCGTGGGCGTTATTATTTTAATGACTTCATCAATGTGATGGGGGACTTAAAGTATGACTTTGATCGCGATGATATCATCCTAAAGGCTGAAGCGACTTATGCTTTTTGGCGTGGCGCTGCTAGTTTAAATTTAGGTGCCGAGCTGATTAAGTCGCCAAATAAGAATTCTTATTGGTCGGCTTACCGAGCTAACGACACCATCTATTCGTCTTTAAAATTTGCTTTCTAAAATTTGCTTTCTAAGCAGTTCCTGTCTGAACACTCCATAGTGCTTTATAAAGACCTTCTTGAGCAATTAGTTCTTCGTGAGTTCCACGTTGTTCAATCTTTCCTTCATTTAAAACACAAATCTGATCCGCATGAATAATTGTTGAAAGCCTATGGGCAACCATGACAGTAGTGCGTCCTTTTGTGATCGTTTTAAGAGAGCGTTGAATGGCCGCTTCTGTTTCATTATCAATGGCACTTGTGGCCTCATCAAAAATGAAAAGTTTCGGATCCTTTAAGATGGCACGTGCAATGGCAATACGCTGTCTTTGACCACCTGAAAGTTTTTGGCCGCGCTCTCCAACGATTGTCTGATAGCCGTTAGGTAGAAGCTCGATAAAGTCATGTGCCTCTGCAAGTTTTGCGGCCCTCATGGCATCAACTTCAGATGCTCCTTGCGAGCCGTAGATGATATTTTCTAAGACAGTCCCATGAAAGAGGTAAGTTTCTTGTGAGACAAACCCAATGTGAGAGCGCAGTGAATTCTGCTTTAGCTCTCTAATATTGTGGCCATCAAAATTAACGGAACCAATTTGTGGATCATAAAAACGCTGAAGAAGTTTAAGCATTGTGGACTTTCCTGAGCCTGTTGGCCCAACAAGTGCAATAGTTTGTCCTTCTTCAATTTTAAGATTGATATCTTTAAGGCCAGTGTTGTCTTCTTCATCGTATTTAAAGTTAATACCACTAAATTCAACAGCTCCTTTAAATTCTTCAAGCTCTTTATCACCATCAGTTACTTTAACTTCTGTTTCAATTAGCTCCATCACTCGAGATGTTGAGGCCATTGATCTTTGGTAAAGATCAAAAGTTTCACCAAGTCTTGTTAGTGGCCAAAGTAGTCGTTGTACTAAGAAGATTAGAACAGAGTAAGAACCAACTTCTAGCTTACCATCAAGAACATCGATACCACCGATGATTAGAGTGAATAGGAACCCACAAAGAACGGCCATTCTAATGATTGGACTAAAAGAAGAAGAGACGCGAATGGCATCTTTATTGGCCTTAGCATATTGATTTGATTGCTTCTCTAAGCGGTCATATTCGAATCTTTGAGCAACGTATGACTTAATCGTCATCATCCCTGCAATATTATTTACAAGCATACTCGCAAGTAGTCCGGCTTCACTTCTAACATTTTGATAGCGAGGTTGTACCTTCTTTTGAAAGTAGAAACTTCCCCAAAGAATAAATGGGACAGGTGTTAATGATAGTAGGGCAATTTGCGGAGAAAGATAAAAGAAGATTCCACCGATAGAGACAACTGTTGTTAGGGTTTGAATAATATCATTGGCCCCAACATCTAAGAAGCGCTCTAGTTGGTTGATGTCGTCATTTAGAATTGTCGCTAAATTCCCAGAGTTATTATCTTGATAGAAAGAGATGTGTAAGTTTTGAAGATGATCGTAGGCTTCCATACGAAGATCGTGTTGAACTTCTTGGGCCAGCCCACGCCACCATAGTTTTAATAAGTATTCAAATAATGACTCCAGGGCCCAAATCACAAATGTGAGAAAACCTAGAATGTAGATTTGTTCGACTTTGTCTGTCACTCCCATGCCTGCAAGAAATGAGTCTTCTTGCTTGACGACTGTATCAACGGCAAGACCGATTAAAAGGGGAGGAGCAATGTCGAATACTTTATTTAAAACTGAAAAGAACGAGGCCGTATAAATTTGGCCGCGCTTATTTTTAAAATGATTGATTAGTTTTTGTAATGGGGATTGAGTTTCCATTTAGACCTCGTATGCGTGTACTTTTATGTGTATGCATTATGGCCTATTATTCTCAATTTGAAAAAAGTTCCTCAGGTGTACTCAGATTATATTGAATCGAAGTGCTTTTTAAGTACACCTGAGGGGAATTTAGTCACCTTTCCTAGTGACTCACTTAGATTACTAAACTGCTGGCAAATTCAAAATTTCCCTTTCGTTCCTTATCTTTAGAAGAAGCGTCCCTCGCTTCTACAATAGTGCTTGCCTCTTCTTGGGCAGCTTCTGCAAAGTAGTTATCAATAGTTTGCTCATAGTCTTTTAGTAGTACTTCTTTAAGTTCTTCCTTAGATACTTTTAGAACACTACATACAGTATTTAGTGAACGTAGTGGTACTGAGCAAAGCCCACGTTCAATATTACTTATAAATTGCCCGTTCTTATAACCTAGGCGGTACGACAATCCTTGTTGTGACACCTTAGGTGATAAAGAACGTCTTTTGACTCTAATTAATTCAGCGATGTTCTCAAACACTCTTCTTTCTTTCATCCATAACCTCCAGTTTTATTATTTACCAACTATTGTTATTGGTACAACATGATGATAATATGTTTAGGCAATATTATTTACTTACAAATACGTAAGGTTTACTATGTCAATAAAATTAAAGGCTTACACATCTAATCATAAGAAAATCTTTAGGGAGGCGGAAATCGAGGCCCTCTATGGTGCCAAGTTTGAGTATTTAGATGAATTACCATTTGATCTTCCACCTGGAGAAATCCTACTTTTAGACCTCGATGAGATCACTGATGAGTTCATTGATATGGCCCAATATACAAGAGTTAAGTTCGTGACGCTGGTTGATACGCTTAAGCAGCACAACTTAAATCGTTTGCTTCCAATTGGTGGAAATTTATTTGCTGTTAAGGGCACACCATTTGAAGACTTCATGGAAATTCTCACAAGTCGCATTCATCAAATGGAGATGTTTAAGATACTTCACCTAGTTAGTCATACCGATGTTGAATTATTTCGCTTTATCCTAAGGGCCGGTAATGGAGAGAAGTCTAAATTAAGTGAACTTATTTTTGGCTCCACTAGTGAAAGTACGATGGACGTAAATTTAAGTCGTTTAAGAAAGAAGCTGCGTGATCCAAATATCGGCGATGACTTCTTTCGTATTATCACAAAGAGCGGAAGACTCTATGTGGTCAGTCGTTTAACGAATTACGAAATACCAAAACATTTATTAGAAAAAATTAAGATTCCTACCTAGTCGTTTCAAGTAAAATTACTTAGAGGTAGAAATGAAAATTTTGGCATACACAAGTGATAAGAGAAAACTCTTTCATGCGGATGCTATTGAAGAAGCGTTCGGACTTACCATTGAATACTTAGATGTCCTACCTTCTCAAACAGGAGTTGGAGAACTTCTTATTATTGAACTCGATACAATTCCAGATGAGCTCATTGAAGAAATCAAATATACCACTCTGAAATTTGTCTATGTGATCGATGACTTTACTCAGCCAAACCTTAATCGCTTTCTACCGCTTGGAGGAAACCTGTGTGTGCTAAAGAGCATGGAGGAGAAGGAGTTTATCGACGCCCTCTATGGCCGCTTTCACTTAATGGAAATTTACAAACTCTTTCACATCATAAGCCGAACTGACATGGAACTCTTTCGTCTCATCAATCGCGCGGGTAACGGAGAAAAGGGAAAGCTTACAGATATTCTCTTTGGTTCAACTAGTGAGAACACAATGGATGTGAGTTTAAGTCGTCTTAGAAAAAAACTTCGCGACCCTGAAATAGGAAATGACTTCTTTCGTATCATCACAAAGAAGGGAAGACTCTATTTAGTAAATCAATTAAATCACTATAAGATTGAAGATTATCTAATTGTGGAGTAAGTCTTATTTCTGACAGTGAGGACAGTAGTAAGTCCCACGTTGAGCAAGTGTGATCTTCTTAACTTCTGTCTCTTTACAAAGTCCACAAATCTTTTGATAGAACACCACAAGATTTTTTACACCTTCTCCTTTTTCACCAAAGGCATCTTGATAGCCACCAGAGAAAGTCGTGCCACCAGTACTAATAGAATCATCTAAAACAATTTTTACGGCCATAAAAACTTTTTCAAGCTCAAGCTTTGTAAGTGTCTTCATACGACGAGTCGGGCGAACTCCCGCACGTGCGCATATTTCGCTGGCCATGTAATTTCCCACACCAGAAAAAAAGTTCTGCTCTAAAAGAAACGGCTTTAAAACTTTATTAGGCCTTTCTTTTTTAAGCATCAAAAGATACTCAAGTGTGAACTCTGCTTTAGAAACATCAGGTCCTAAGCGCGTAAGCCAAGTCGCTTCATTTGGTGGAGAGTAGAGGTGAAAAACACCGAAGCGTCTTGGGTCGATGTAGCCCAAGTGTAGCGGGCCCTTTGCATTTGTTCCTATGAGTTTTATATGCGTGTGCTTTTCTGTAATTTCTTGCGTGGCAATTCGCCACGATCCCGACATCCCTAAACCTGAAATTGCACGCCATTCATTTCCGTCTTGATCAGTGAAAAAAAAGCGCAGAACTTTTCCTTGGCGCTCCACACGCTCAAGAGTCATGCCTTTTGGATTGAAGTCCTTATCTTTCACAATCGAATCACTCACGTCCGAGTATGCGACGTCTTCGATCTCCATTGGGAGAACGTGGGAGAGTTGTGATTTGATGGTTTCGACTTCTGGTAATTCTGGCACTTTGAGAATCCTCTTTTGTGTGAGGAGTAGCTTAACATTTTCGAAATTTATTTTGAATTTTTTTTGACTTTAAAATCTTGAGGTCCAGTTTAGGTTGGAATTGTAAGGTGTTCATTTTGTTATTGGCGTGGTTTGAGATGGTGTGTATGTGGTTGGAATTGTTGGGGTTCTAGTGGTGTACGGGGGTTAAGTTTTGGGTGGGGAATGGCGATGGGGGGGAGAGGTATGAGTTTAAATAGAAGGTTTTATGTATCTAAAAGGTTTTACTGTTTACAATTTTCGTAAATTTTATAAAGAAGGAAATACTGTACGCCTTGTCTCTCCTAATTCTGAAAAGAACAATAGAGTTTCGTCATCTTCAACTTTAATTGTTGGTAAAAATAATTCAGGTAAGACAACGATTACAAAGGCATTGTCACGCATAACTTCCAAATATGGAATAGATTTAAAAGGTAATGATTTCAATTTATTTTATATAAATGATTTACTTAAAGAATATAGATCTCAAAAATCAATAAAAAATTTGCCATATGTAGAATTCAAATTTGAAATAGGAGTCACACCTGAGGACTTTGTTCATAATATTAAAAATTTTATAGTAGTTGAAAAAGACAAAGTTAAGAAAAAAAAGAGAGACCAAGATGTCACTCTTAATATCATTTTGAAGTTAGTTATTGAAGAAGAAGAAGAGTTTAGGAATAAGTTAGGAAATATCTTTGGTAAATTTGAAGGTCACAATAATCGTATTTTAGAAAAAACATTAGAATTAATTGATAATACAAAATTTAAACCACTTTACTTTGATGAAACAGGTCAAACTATAGACGACAAGGGTTTTAAAATATCAAATTTGATTGAAGTAAAAGAAATTCCTGCAAATAGTAACTTAAAAGAGAACAGTTTATCATCAATTTTTAATAAAATTATAAGAGCGAGATATTTAGATGAAGAAAACTTAAAGCAGTTTGAAGACTTAAATGATGAAATCGATTCTATTAATCAAAAAGTAACATCAAAAATAGTAAATGATCAGAGTTCTACAGTTAATACTGTTTTGGATGAGATAGAATCTGTTAATCATTTAAGAGTTAATCTAAGTTCTGACTTAGATTTTGAAAAGTTAACAAAGAATTTAATACGCTACGAATATTCAGAAGGAGAGATGTTCATACCTGAAGGACAGTTTGGGTTAGGTTATACTAGCTTGATAAACATAATTGCAGAAATTATTGACTATGTTTACAAGGTGCCTTCTAGTGACGTTAATAGTAAGATAAATCTAATATGTATTGAAGAGCCCGAGGCATTTATGCACCCTCAAATGCAAGAATTGTTTATTATGCATATTGATAGTGCCGTTAGAAAATTACTGGAAAGCACTAAGAAAAGTCTTAATAGTCAGCTGGTAATCACTACACATTCAGCACATGTTTTGAATAGTAAAATACATACTAGTAATTCGTTTGATAATATAAATTACATATCGCTTTTGGGACGAGAGTCTGTAATTGTTCCTCTTAATGACGAAATTCTTCTTAATTCGAATTCAAAAAAGAAATCAAAGAAAAAGTCAAAGAAAAAGAAAGTGACTAGGAAGCATGAAGCAAGTGTAGAAGCTTTAATAAAAAAGAAAAAAGACGATCTTAATTTTCTAAAAAAACATATAAAATTTAAAGTTTCAGAGTTCTTTTTTGCGGATGCCGTTATTTTTGTTGAAGGTGTTACAGAAGAAACTCTTTTATCATATTATATAAGTCAGAACAGTGAACTTAATAAATATTACATTACAATATTAAATATCAATGGTGCGCATGGCTTAGTGTATCATGCTCTAATTAAATTGTTAAAAGTACCATGTCTAATAATAACTGATTTAGATATAAAAGTAGGAGATGATGATTCACGAGAAGATACACTAGCACAGATCAACAGTTTAACAGGTTGTACTACGACCAATAAAACAATCCTAAAATACACTGAAAATGACTTGGATACATTAAAAAGCTATGTTGAAGATGAAAATTTGTATTGTGTATTTCAAAAAGACCCTGTTGAAGGGTATTACGCTACTAGTTTTGAGGAAGCATATATTTTAAAAAACTTTAAAAATAATATTCTTCAAAGCGCTTTGAAAAACATAAAACCTAAAATATATCAAGAAATAGTAGGTGGAAATAATGATGTTAGTTTATTAGCGCAAAGTTCTTATAAGCTACAGAATAAGCTCTCTAAAAGTAAATCCATATTTTCTAATGAAATATTATATTTAATTCTTGCATCAGAAAGCGAGGAATTACCCACTCTTCCAGATTATATACAAGATGGTTTAGATTGGTTGGCGTGTAAGTTGAAAAGTATGGTTTGATAAAGGGGTTTTTAATGTTAAGTGAAATTTCTGTCGAGAACAAAAATGAAGAATATGAAATTCAAAATCAAATTAATAGTTGTTTGAGAAAAACGAAAAGTTTTGTATTTAACGCAGGAGCTGGTGCTGGCAAAACTTTTGCATTGATAAGTGCAATTAAGTATTTAATAAATTCTAAACATGATTTCTTAAATTATCACTCTAGGAAAGTGATGTGTATTACTTATACCAATATTGCAGTTAAGGAAATTCTAGAGAGGCTTGGTAGTACTGAGATAGTTAAAGTTTCCACAATACATGAAAGTATGTGGCGTATTATAAAAGATTATCAAGAAGAACTTTTGATTGTTCATACAAAAAAAATTGAAAATGAACTAGAGAGTTTAAAATATACTTTGGACATTGATAATGATGAAGGTAACTCTCGTGTATTTTCAAAATATAGAAAGTTAGACAACTTGAATAAGGAGGAATTTAACGAGATCATCAAACAAAAAAAAGAGATATTTTATAATAATTATAGAAAAGATAGTGCTACGTTCAGGGCCTCATTTGATGATTCATTGAGAGAATTTAGGGACCTATTAAGCAATGTCTCCGATTTTAAGAAAATTGTTAAAATAATTTATAAAATTGATCAATATAACAATGCTTTGGAGTGTATTCGGAACAAAGAGGATGGGTATAAATATGTTAGATACGAGTCTAAATACAACTCAGATATTTTACATCGCATGATATTTAGTCATGACACATTATTAGAATATGCATACGAGGTAATAAGTAGTAATGATTTTATTAAGCAGGTTGTAGTTGATAGCTATCCATATTTTTTGGTTGATGAATATCAAGATACTGATCCTTGCGTTGTTAAAATAATATCGTGTCTAAATGACTTTTCAAATGAGAATAATAGAGACTTTGTTGCAGGCTACTTTGGTGATAATGCACAAAATATTTATGATAGTGGTGTAGGTGATGATTTACAATCTTTACATAAAGATCTTTTAAAAATAGACAAAGGATTTAATCGTCGTTCATGTCGAGAAGTGGTGAATTTAGTAAGTAATATTAGAAATGATGATTTAAAGCAGAGATCCATCTATAGTGACTCTGAAGGTGGCAGTATTGAGTTTTACTATTCAAAATGCATTAATAAAAAAGAGGTAACTTTTAATTTTATTAGAAAAGTCCAAGAAGAGTTGTACGGTACTTTAAATACACGTATTAATTGTCTTGTTCTCACAAATAAGCTTATTTCAGAATTAAGTGGGTTTGATAGGTTATATGCAATGTTTTCCAACACTGACTTTTATCGAAATGTTCGTTTCGATTCTTTAAATACAGAATTAATGAGTCGAGATTATGATAAATTAGGAAATGTTGTGAAAATTATTTATAACCTAGTTAATGTTAATTTATATTTTCGAAGTGCTAAAATATCTGTGTCTAAGATTTTTCCTAAAGACGTAATAGAGAAGGCCAGCTATAAAGAGATTTTAGATATGGTATCTGAAATTTCGAGTGTTAGCGGAGAAACTTTATATGAATATCTAGGAGATCTTTTTAACGTATTTAATATGAATTCAAACTCTACACATTACTCATGTTTTAAAAAATATATTTTTAATTCTGATATTTCTTCTGTAGAGGATCTATTAAGTTACTTTTTAGATGAGCTTTATCCAAGTTCAACGGAAAATGATGTAGAAGATAAAATGAGTAGAATAATAGAATTATTAAATATTGATTTAAAAGAATATTGTAATTGGTTTGATTTTATTACTGAGAATTCAAATGATAATATTCTCTTTCATACGTATCATGGGACGAAGGGGAGAGAATTTGATAATGTCATTTTAGTTATGCAAAATGATTTTGGTGTTAGACAAAGAAATGTTTTCTCTAATTATTTCCATAGTGTAATAAATGAAAAACACCTTGTTGATGAAAATGACTTAAAAAGAAATAATTCAATAAAGAATTTGTTTTATGTAGCATGTTCTCGTTCAATACTTAATTTAAGGGTTTTATATCTTGATGACATAGAGCCTTTTCGTGAGGGAATTGAGTCACTGTTTAGTACAATCTCTTATTTCGACGTAGAGTGATTTGTGGAGCCGAGAGTTTTTCTATTTGGGAATTAGTTAATAGCGTAAGTTTTATAAAATGAAGGAGTGTATATGGTGTATTGTGGTCATGAAACTATGATAGGTAGAAAAATTGTTGCTAGAGTTGAGCACGCGGGTAGTATTACTAAAGGAAGGACATATACGGTAATTGATGAACTCTGGAGAGGTGATAGTGACCTAGAAAGAGTTACAGTTAAGTCTGATGATAACCTCAATTATGACCTTTATGAAGGAGAGTTTTCATAAATATTTTATGTCATTTAGGGAAACTGTATAGAGGTGTTTTCGTTTACGCACAGTCAGCGAAAAGGCACCTAGCCACTTTTTAACTGATAAATAGAACAAGAGTATCCTGTTTTCAAGTCGCCGGAGTTGCGCTATTAATTAGAGTCTGGCCAGGAATGAAAACCCCTAACGTTCAATTTTATATATGTAAAGAAAGCGATTGCTGCTTTGCGTGATTTGGTTGCTTGTTGACTACAAAAAAGCGAATGGATTTTTTAGAAATTGCTCTTTTTTATCTATATGTGATAGAGGTCTGTATGGCAAAAAAAAGAAAGAAGCAAGCTAATAAAAGAAGATCCTCGAAAAAACTAGTTCCAAAGAAATTCTCTTTCTTTGTAAAAAATGTTGTTTCAATATCCATCTTTCTTTTAGGAGTTGCTGTAACTGCAGTGATTAATAAGTCTGTAGACAACTCATTTGTATCGAAAGAAGATGAAGAGATTAGAGATGAATTCTCTGCTATATTAGCTTCGGTCAGAGGTGAGCATGAAGAAAAGAAGAGTATGCTTATTATGCAGCAAATGCTGGATTTAAATAAGAAAGTCTCACGTTTGAATAGCTTAGTTAAGGATTTCGATCGTGGTCGTGAAGAAGCTGCAATTAAAATGAGCTTAATTCTAAGAGGTATCTTATTTGGTGATGGGATTAGAAGACCTCTAATTGAAGTTCTGAACATGAAAAATAAGATTCGTTATGTCGACTCATCTACAGACCCAGAGACACTCTCAGACAGAACGATATGGCGTTCTCCGTTTTTAGGGATAATGTATTTAGATATGAAGGGTGGTAGTACTGGATATATGAAGTATGTCGCAAAAATTGAGAAAGGTTTTATAAAAAGGAGAACAAACTTTCAAATATGGTCTCAAAAAACGATTTTAGATAATTATAAAGGTATATCTGCGAATAGGAAGGGGATTGTTTTAGCAGTAGCTTTGCTCGAAGGCTCTTTACCTAGTAAAACTTTTTTCCCGAAAAAGTATAAAGAGTTAGCATACTCTAATTTTACGGGATGGAGCATGGTAAATGCTGTTACGAAGTACCGAAAGGATATGACTGATAATAGAGCAGACTTTGTTGCTATTAGAGCTATTGCTGAAGAATTTATCTTGTCTTTTTACGAATATACTCAAAAGGTAGGGCCAGAATGAAACAGACCTTTTTACATCTTACTCAAGATTTAAATTTGAAAAAAGGTGATGTTATCGATACTACAGTATGGATGAGTTCAAATTATTATAATGGGAAATGGAATTTAGCGACAAAGCCGATACATATAGCTAGCTTTGGGGAAACTATTGTGAATGTATTTAAACGAATAATTTCAAACTCTCAATTTGAAAAACTAAAGCCATTCTTTGACTTGATTATAAGTCAAATTGCAGATGGTAAATCTAAAACATTACTTCTTAAAGAGTATTTATTTGAAAATACTAGAACGGAATCTTATTCAAACTTACCTAGTCGTTTAAAGTGTATTTTTATGTATGAGAACAATGTTGATGCTTTGGCAATTCATAGAACCTGGGGCTTCAAAGGTAATTTTAACTTGTTAAAACTAGAACTTGAAAATGGAGTTATCCACAAGGCGGATCCAAAAATACTCGATTGTGATTTAGCAACACCTGATGAATGGTTGAGGAAGCATTCTGTGGATTACTGGGATGGGAAAAGTTTGTCTGAGAACCCTGTATTCGAGATTTTGGGAGAAGGGAAGTTTAAAATTGTAGCAGCAGAAGAGGTTGTGATTTGAGGTTTTTAAGAGCTCTTCAACCTTGTTTTAACTTTCTTTAATATTATCTCCTCTCATGATTTGGCAACTAGATACTATATTTATACTTAAAGGTAAATAAGTTTCTTGTCTAGAAACTAGGTTAATCTATTGGAGTCGTAATGAATAATTGTATATTTTGTAAAATTCTAAAAGGTGAGGCTGATGCCAGCTTTGTTTACAAGAGTGACAAGGTCACGGCATTTATGGACCTCAATCCAATTAATAAAGGTCATGTACTGGTTATCCCTAATGAGCACCACGAGAGATTTTCTTACGTAAATAGTGATATGGTCGGAGAGATGTTTAAAGTAGCTCAAAATATACTCAAGGCCATAGAGAAGTCTGACATACCTTGCGAGGGAGCGAACCTTTTTCTTTCTGACGGAGAAATTGCTGGCCAAGAAGTTCCACACTCTCATCTTCACATAGCACCAAGGTTCAGAGGCGACGGACATCGAATGGGCTTTTCAAGCACTGATCCTGATGAGTCATCAAGAGACAAGTTAAATGAAACGGCTAAGTTAATAACAGATAAACTTTAAAACAGTTCTCGAGTAATTCTCATTTTAAGTTCTAGGTGCTTTCCCTTAGAGGCCAATGAAGGATTGGGCAAGAGTGGTTATAGTCGAATTTGGGTAATGCTTTGATTTCAGAAACTTAGACAGTGCGAATCTATGATAAAATATCTTTATGAAAGACGGTGAGTTCAGATTTAGGCCCGAATCAAAAGATGAATTAAAAAAAGATATGATTGAATTAATTTTCAATCTTTGGGAGCTGTGGCTACTTGTTATAGTTCTAATTATTGTCTTTATCCGCTTTCTCATCTAGAGGAGTCTATGGAGTATAAGTATACACAAACGTTTATTGGAAAAATACATGCCGCTCTGGTTGCTCCGACAATTCCGCTGCTTATCATTTTATATTATCTAGAATACATTAAAGACAAGGAACCTAATCTTTGGGGACTCATAATTTCATTTATTGGCCTAGGACTTTTTCTAAAGGCCAAATTTTCAATAATAAAGAACAAAAAGCTTATCTCATTTGGTTGTGATCTTATGGACCAAAAGAACTCTTTATTTTACTTTGTTGGTTGGCTTCTAATGATTGCTGGGTACTTTTTATCTTGGAGTTAATTCAATAAATAGTTCAAGATGCTTTTTCTTTACCAAGTTTAACGAAAAGGTACCTGGAATGGATCAACGCCATTATCAAAAGCTCCTTTAAATAAGCTTTCAGTTACTTAGATGATCAAAACAAATTATTCCAAGAAGTCTGGATTAAGATCCTGCTCAAAGATCCACTCTACAACGTCGTTGTAGTGTTCGATTGACTTTGCCTTCTTCACTTTCTTATAAACTTTATGTTCGTTTTCAAAGATATCTTTGAAGTAAAGCCAATGGCCGCGCATCTTTTGTAGATAGTCTGATTTCGCATTATCCATCGAAAGATATTCATCACTCATTAGCTTATGCATTTCAATGAATTTTGCGAGATAAGTCTGTTCGTTAAATTTTGAGCCTTTGATTTGTGCCATGAGGGCAGGATTTGAAAGGCCCGCGCGTCCTACCATCCAGCGATTAATCTGCGGAAATCTTGCCTTATAAGTCTTGAAGTCTTCAACTGTATTGATGTCACCGTTATAGCAAGGAGGTGTATTTAAAAGAGGTAGGCACTCTTCAAAAGCATCAAGGTCAACACCGCCAACATAGATCTGTTTTCCGTAGCGAGCATGGATTGTGAAATCATTAATTTCTAATTTATTAATCATGGGAATGATCTCTTTAATTTCTGAGACATCCTCACGCCCAAGGCGAATCTTAACCGTAAATTCGATGGGACATTTTTCTTTAATTCCTGTTAAGAGCTTTTCTACTTTTTGAGGATGAAGAAGAAGTCCTGAGCCTTTTGTTCGATTGGCCACCATTGGATATGGGCAGCCCATATTCAAATTAACTTTCTTAACACCAAAGTCTTTATAGATATTGGCCACATAGAGGAATTGATCAATTTCCTTTGTAAGAATTTGGGCCGTTGTAGGAATGAGATTTTTTTCTGGAAGAACATCGTGGAGTTGACGTTCATTGAGTTCATTTGATTCTTTCGTCACGATATAGGGAGCGATGGCACTATCAGCGCCAGAAAAGGTCTGCTCCAAGGCATTGCGATAAACATAGTTGGTTACGCCGCGAATAGGGGCGAGGACCAGGTGATCATTAAAACTCATTTGTCTTTATTACTCTAAATTTATTATTTGTCATTCAAATGATTGATAATTTCAGGGTTAAGCATTTGATACGATCTTGAAATTGTCATATCACTTCCCACTGTGCTTCTATTTTTGTATCCGTATATCTCAGCACCATTACCTCCAACCTGAATGAGTGTACCGATATAATATGTTTGCTTGTATGGGTTTTCGATATCTTCCTCTGAAAGATCTGTATCGATTAGAAGAGCACCGCCACTTGCACCAGAAAATGAAACAGTTTCAAATGTAATACTTGAGATGTGATTAAACTCGTCTGATAAAGACCTATTAAGGTGGTTGTAAGTAATTTGGTCGTCGTAAGTTAAGACCTCTCCATTCTTTCCAAGGTAGTCATCAGTGCTATAACCGGCAGCGATAATTTTTGATTTCTCATTATAGAAAATCATATCACTTGGGTCGAAGGCCACTTCATTCTCATAAAGAGCAGGTGTAATCGTTGAAAATGGAATTTTGTACTTCATAGAAAGTAGAGCATTGTCATGGTCAAGGTTTAAGTCTTCTAGAGTAAGGTCTGCTGCGATTTTCTTTCCACTCTTTGTCGTCGTTATCCATGTGATATATTTGATATCATACTTTGACTTTGTCTTTGTATTTCCAAAGCAGTGTCCAGCGGAGCTAATTGTACGGCTAGATTGTCCCGGTTTGGCCGCAATTAATGTTCCCGAACAGCTCGCTCTATCTCCATTTGAAAAACGAATATCAATTCTTCCTACCGCATCTAAAATTTTTGGTGAGTTCTTATTCTTTTGCTTTCTACGATCGATCTTTTTAATTTTGCTTAGGTCTGTATTGATATCAAGATTGCCTCTCTTAATACGAAGGGCATTTGTCGCAACTTCAATAAGCTTAATATTTCCGATGATCTCAGCTGAAGGGTCGATGCTCTTCTTATTAAAATCGCAGTCACTTGCTAGTGTATTTAAAGTAAACACTGTCATTAAACTAATCAAATTTATAAGTGAAAGCTTCATATAAATCCCTTAATTATAGGTAGTTTAGCTATATATAGAGCAATTTGAATGCCAGAAATAGGGCTCCATTACCTCCTCTGGATATAGTGTTGCTACGATGGTAAGAAATAAAATAATCTTATTATATAATCACTTAATACTTATTTTTCTTATCCATAAGTTTTGATCATTATTAGATCAACAAAATGGAGGGAAGAATGAAATCTATCATTATCATGGCCTGTGCGGTCTTATCATTAAATACTTTTGCACAAGATATTTTCACAGCTAAGGGAAAGGCCCTGTACTTTCACACTCATTCACGAGTCACTAATATACTAGCAAGTAAGAATGCTGAGCTTGATGCATTTGAAATGGCGCTAAATTCTATCGTTGATATATGTGGAGGCGAGAATTTTAGACTACATGATGATGTTAAGTTTCATCATCGTATTGACTTCCAATCACCAAGTATTATGGCGACTGCTGAACAAAAGTTTTCTTGCATTAATTTCTAAAATTTTCAGTTTCGGTTATACTAAGAGAAATTAGTTTAACTAGGACTTAGATTTGGAAAGAGATTTGAAAGATGTGGGACACTTTGTTGATATTACAGAGATCAATGATGATCACTTTAATGAAGAATTAAAGGTTGGTGGAACAAATGCAAATATGTCAAAGCACTTTGATTTAAAAAGAGTAGCGGCACATTACTTTAAAATTCCTCCGGGGTATCGAACATCTGAGCCTCATGCAGAAAGCTTAGAAGAAGAATTTGTCTATGTGATCTCTGGCGAAATTGATCTTTGGTTAAATGGAAAGATTAAAAAAATGAGCAAAGGTGACTGCATCGGCTTTCCTGCGGGAACAGGTGTTGGTCACTGCTTTATCAATAATTATGATTCTCCTTGTGAGCTATTTGTTTCAGGGGATCGAACTAAACCTGATAACCAATACCACTTTCACTTAGATCCAAGTTTAAAAGCTGAGTGTGGTGATAAGTGGTGGGACGATATGCCCAAGCAAATTCTAGGGGGACATGACGGACTGCCTGGTATATTTGATGAGAGCTTAAGAGATGACTCTATTGAGGTCTATAATGGATTTGATAACCTAACGAATGATAGTTTTTCTTATCCAGGAGATACTGAAACGTTCTCAAATGGTGTTTGCTTAAGCCGAAAATTTGGGATGAAGAATATCGCAATTTGGCTTGAACGAATTCCTGTGGGGAAGAGGACGTCATGGCCTCATGCCCACTCTGTGGAAGAGGAGTTTGTCTTTGTTCTTGAAGGTGAGCCTCATGTCTACTTAGATGGCCAGGAAACTATTGTTAAACCATTTACTGGCATTGATTTTAAGGCCGGCTCAGGTGTTGCCCACACCCTTATTAATAAATCTAGCGACTACATCTACTATCTTTGTGCAGGGGAGTGTGAGCCTGACAATGACAAGATCTACTATCCTGAGCATCCTGCTCGTAATGAAGAAATGCGCCAGAAGGGTGAATTGTGGTTAGAAAAGGCTTTTCGTTCTTAAAAAAAAATCAACTTTTCAACCTATGTAAAGGAAATCAAAAAATGGCCACGCTATATTAACTCCATAATCAACAAACGATGAAGGAGAAAATATGCGTATGTTATTTAAAATTTCAGCTTTACTACTTACTCTTGGTCTAGGAACTAACACTCTGGCCAAAACAAATCAAAGGGTACTAATTGTCGTCACAAGCCACGATAAATTAGGTAATACTGGCAAGAAGACAGGTTTTTGGTTACCGGAATTAACGCATCCTTATTACGAATTAATTAAGGCCGGTATAAAAGTTGATATCGCCAGTCCACAAGGTGGAAGTGCTCCAATTGATATGAATAGTTTTGCCGAAAAGGATAGCTATAATGATCGCTTCTTAAAAGATGCGAGTCTTATGGCCAAGGTTATTCGCACAATTCCTCTCGCAAAGATTAATCCAAAAGATTATGCAGCTGTGATCTATAGTGGTGGCTCAGGTGCAATGTGGGACTTCGCCAATAATAAAGAAGTCAATCGCATCTCAAAAGAGCTTTATGAAATGGGTGGAGTTGTCTCAGCAATTTGTCATGGAACGGCCGCACTTTCAGATATCAAATTATCAAATGGAAAGTATCTTATAGATGGGAAGAAGTTCGCCGCTTTCACAAGAGAAGAAGAGGCTTTGATTGAGCAACTCGATATTATTCCTTTCTTATTAGAAGAGAAACTTTCTCAAAGAGGCGGAAAGCATATCTATGGTAAGGCCTGGAGTGAAAATGTTATCGTCGATGAAAGACTTGTGACGGGACAAAACCCCGCATCTGCCAAAGAGGCAACTCTAAAAGTGATTGAGCTGATAAAGAAGTAGGGGGCATTTCGACCCCCTAATTTAGTTTAATAGTCTCTCCATCTTCAGGAATGATAAATCTCTTACTTGCTTCTTTACCTAGTAATTCCTTTAATTCTCTTCGTGATAGGCGGCAATGATCAAGGGCATCCATATGGTTGGCAATAATTGATCCTGTGCTTATCTCGATTAATTTCTTTATGTCTTTTTTAGGAAGAAGTAGTGGAGAGCCAATATCAAATTGGGCAATACCTGTTGGCGCTACGATATAGTCAGGTTGTTCTTGTTTGATAAACTCGATAATTCGAGGTGTAAGAACAGTATCTCCCATAAGGTAGAGAGAAGGTTGATTTGGTAGTTTGATAAAATATCCAACTCCATGCTCAAGGAAAGGATAGAGAAAGCCTCTTACGTGTTGGGCCGGAATTTGGCGAATTGAACCATCAAAGAATTTATCTTCCTTTTCAAGTGGCCATGATCTGATTCCTTTTGACTCTAAGTATTTTGCATCTTTTTGAGTCGCAAATGTAGCAATATTTTATCTTCTTAAAAATTTTCTACCGGCACTATCAAGAGATACGATTCGCTATTATGAGAAGATCTCATTAATATCGCCTCCGCAAAGAGATATTAACGGTTATAAGATCTATACAAAGATTAACTTGAAAGAGATTCGTTTTATTTCTAGTGAAAAGAATTGGGCTTTACACTAAGTGAGATAAAACGTGGGATGGACTCTTTTATTAAAAAGGGGAGGCCTTGTGAAAATTTCAAAAAGAATCTTGAACAGAAGAAGGCCTTAATCAAAGATAGAATTAGTGAAGATAAGGCCAAGTTAAAGAAGATCGAAAAGTTTTTAAAACTAAATTAATCGATCTAACATACTGATATCTGGAAAAGGTGGCGCGTACCTTCTTGTCAATACTATTTGGTTAATATAGCCTTTGAATTGTTATGGTTAAGACAAAACACCTTCTAATACAATTTCTTATTCTCCTTGCATGGTCTAATTTGAGTATTGCAAGTGAGATTAAAACAATAGAGATCTCAACTCCTGAATGGAAAGATTTTACAAATAAGGATGGAAGTGGCCTCTACTTCGAAATTGTTAGGAAAGCTTATTCACTCTCAGATATCAAAGTTAACTATACCTTCGTTCCTTGGCCAAGAGCTGTTAAGTATGTGAATGAAAATCACAAAGATGCCATGCTTGGAGCATACAATACAGTCAAAGAGTCAATTTACCCTCAATATCCAATCGATGTTGAGTACACACTGGTCGTCTTCAAAAAAGGTACTTTAAAAGACTGGCAGGGCCAAAAGAGTTTAGCTGGTAAAAGAGTTTACTGGGTTCGTGGTTATGATTATCACAAATATTTAAAAACTAAGATGGATTGGAAAGAGCTTCAGGATACGGATAATGGTCTTAGGCTTTTAGAAAAGGGACGTATTGATTTCTTCATTGATTCTAAAAATACGATTATGCCGAAATTTAAGGCGCTAAAGCTAGACCCTTCCAAGTACGTAATGAAGCCTGTGATTACAAAGAACCTCTATGTTAGATACGCTCGCACAAAGAAGTCTGAAGAGCTAATTAAGATCTTCGATAAGAATATGGAAACTCTTCTAAAGTCAAAAGAGCTCGAAAAAATCTATCAAAAGTGGAATCATGAAATGCCTGATTTCTCAAATCTAAGTAAGTAGTAAGTAAGAGTTTCATAATATTAAAAATTAAAATTAAAAAAATAAGATTTTGAAGCTATATTACTAGTCATGGAAGAGAATTATACAGATATTTTAGAAAGGATTTATTCCGAGATTTCACCTATTATCGGAAAAGGTAAAGTTGCTGACTACATACCAGAGCTTGGAAAGATTGATCCTAATCAATTTGGAATGTCTATTTGTACTAATGATGGACACGAGTATATTATTGGGAATGCCCAAAAAGCGTTTTCTATTCAATCTATTTCTAAAGTTTTTTCTCTTGTTCTAGCTTATCAAAAACTAGACGCCAAACTTTGGTCACGTGTTGGCCTAGAACCATCTGGAAATCGTTTTGATTCTCTTGTTCTTCTTGAAAACGAAGAAGGAATTCCTCGCAATCCATTTATTAATGCCGGTGCAATCGTTGTTATCGACACACTTATTGATCTCTATAAAGATCCTGTAAATGAAGTTTTAAAATTTATTCGTGAGTTAAGTGGAAACGAAAATATCTTTATTAATGAATCTGTTAGAATGTCAGAGCTTGCTACTGCCAATCGAAACTATGCGCTAACGTACTTCATGAAAAGCTATGGCAATATCAATAATGAAGTATCGAAGGTAATTGATATTTATACAACGATTTGTTCCATTGAAATGTCATGCGTTGATCTGGCCAGATCGTTTAGGCTTTTTAGCTCAAATGGGCAAAACCCGTGGAATGGAAAAAAGATATTAACTAAGAGCCAAAATAAGAGAATGAATGCCATAATGATGACGTGTGGCCTTTACAACTCAGTCGGTGATTTTGCGTACCGAGTAGGGATACCTGCTAAGTCTGGAGTTGGAGGTGGAATTGTCGGCGTTATCCCAAATGAAATGTCTATCTCAACTTGGTCTCCTGCTTTAGATTCCACTGGTAACTCTCTGGCCGGTATCGAAGCTTTGGAATTATTTACAACTTATTCTGAGCAGTCGATCTACTAATTACTTAAAATTGTAGCAGACACTCTTTTGCTTTGAATGGAGCGAATTCTCCACCATTAAGTAACTCTTCAAAACATGGGGCCAAGTCGTCTTCAGATAGATTCTTATCTGCCGTTAGTTCCAAACAATTAAATGTATAAGTTGCAAAGTCCTTTGTCTCTTTTGCCATTGCTGTACAAAATTCAGCAGCAGGGGCACTAAAATTCGAATTAGCTGCGTAACTTAGGCAGTGATACCCATTAAACGTTGAGTAGTTTGCCAATACATCACACGTTTTTAAAATATTATTATCAAATTCTTTATTTACAGAAACTTCAACACAGGCAATAGCATTGACTGAATTCTCTTTAACTTTCTTTGCGATATTAATGCAGTTTTTAGTGGCATTCTTTGGAAATTTTTTACCCGCAGCTTTTTCTACACAAGTCATGCCATAGATTACTGAGTGGTTTGCAATTTCAGAGCAGACAGGAATAACATTGATATCGAGAGGCCCATCATTTTTAATGATTTTGTTACAAAGAACAGTGTCTTGCGCATGGTTTTTACCAATCTTCTTACATAGTTCTTTAGTCGCAACACTTAATTCACTTTCACTAGCAAATGCAAAAGATGAAAGAGCAAAGATGATGATGTATTTTCTAATCATAAAAATTCCTAGGCAATCAGTTTTTGTTTAATATAGATTAGAGAGCTAGGATAAGTACAGCGTAGAGTTGAATGTATGTATAATTTATTGACTGAAAACTTAGATTTTCGTCCAACACATATAGCGCTCATCAGCAAGTTCTAGTAGCTGCTGATCCTCGGCCGTATCACCATATGCGTAGATTTTATCGAAACTAGATAGGTCATACTTCTCTTTGACCCTTTGTGCCTTCATATGGCCTGTACAGTCCCCACCGTAATAGCCACCTGTATATTTGCCATCCTTAGATTCTAGGGAAGAGCAAATAAGATCAAAACCATTAGCCTCACACCAAGGAGCAAGATAGAGATCCAAAGAAGCCGACACTATAACAATTTTGTTTCCTAGCTTCTTATGGCGATCGATCTCTTCTTGTGCATTAGTTCTAATAACCTTTGGAAGAAATGATTGAGAAAAGTTTTGGCCTTGGTGCTTAAGAGTTGTGGTGCTTTGTCTTGAATAGGCATATCTAACGATAAGCGCACGCATCGTTGGGCCTGATAAGAGTTTTAACTTATAAGCAAGAATAAAAGGGGATAGTAGGAGCTTTCCAAGACGTAATTTCTTAGGACCTACTGAATAGAAAATAAATTCTGTAAATGTGTCTTTGAAGGTAATTGTTCCGTCAAAATCAAAGAGGGCCAAATTCATTTAGAAATTCTAAGGTAAGGTATTCGGCATGTCATGAAATAAAAAAGCCCTACTCAGTGAGAAGGGCTTTTTTGTTATGCCGCACACGCAACGATATGCTGTACGCAGAGTGGTCATTCTCCAACAAGAACTAGCACTAAATTTATATTAGCAGTAAAACAGATTCATAGTTTTAATTTTGGTTAATTTTTCATTAAAAGATCAGCTACTTATATGGTTAACCTTGAGATAAGAATTGCTCAATACTCTAGATTAAATAAGTCTTATGGGGTAGTATTCCACTAAATTTGGGGAAGATTTGAACGTCAGCAATAAAGCAGTCCATGCATACATAAATTACATCGTTGAAAATAATGATGATCCAAAGGTTTTCTTTGAAAATCTAGGGCATGACTATGACATTATTAGCGATGAAAAAAAGTATATGACGTGGAATGATTACCGTCTCATTACTGAAGCTTTAAATGATAAATATGAAAAGTTTTACGAGGCGATGACGAAACATGGACTCACTAATAAGTACGTAAAACGTGTCTTAGATATTCTTTCACGAATGATCAGCTTTCGCTTTGTGGGTGACTTTATCTTAAAATACTCATTTAAGACGTTCTATACAGACGCAGTTAAGATCGAGTTAATAGAAACAGGCAAAACCACATTTGATATTAAGCTGACCTTTGATCGTCCTGAAGATATTTTTCCAGTTTTTGTGGATATGTATCGAATCGTTTTCTTGGCCTTGCCAAAGCTAGTGTCTGATTCGATGTCATGGGATGTCGAAATAAGCCAAGATAAAAATATTCTAATTTATCACGTTAATGAGCACATGGGGGCGCCTTCAATCTTTGCATCCCTCCAAATTGTTATCCTAAGGTTATTTAAGCTCGATAAGTATTATAAGAATCTTATAATTGAAAATCTTCAACATACTAATGATCTTGAAAAAAAGAATTTAGAGCTTGAGACGGCCGAAAGGAAAATCCGCGAGGCCCATAAAGAGGTTCTACTTGCCAATAGAATCATAAGTCACGATATTGCTAATAAAATGCTCATTGTTGAACATGTGAAGAGATTAATCGCACGTGGCGAAATTGAAAAGGCCAGTCAAAAACTAGATATCTATTATAAGTCGGTTAAGGGAATAATTGAAAATACACGAAATGTGGTTGATGATAATTCTAGCTCATTTTTGATGACTGATGTTGTTGTTTGGGACTTATTAGAAGAATTAATTTTTGAATACCAAGATCAATCAGTAGCGAAGAATATTAAGTTAAGAATTGAATCAGAGATTGATAAGAGCTTTACTATCAGAACTAATAAAGAGGCTTTTAAAGATAGTATCTTGGGTAATATCCTACAAAATGCAATTAAATTTTCGCCTGAAGATTCTGAGGTTTGTTTTCGAATTGAAATGACTGATAACGAGTTCTTCCTTTCATGTAAAGATAGTGGTATCGGGATTGATTCAGGTCTTGTTAACGAAATTAATAGAAATGAGGATAAACTCTTTAAAAGTACTCTTGGAACTCATGGTGAACAAGGGCGAGGCCTTGGCCTTTTTATCATCAGAAAAGTATGTCGCGAGTTAGGTCTTAATGTAAGATTTGTTTCAGAGCTAGGTCGTGGTACAAAAGTAATTATTTCCAAAGAAATCGCTTAGTAAAATATTTATACCCAAACAAAAAGAGAATCGTGTTGTTTCATCATGTGATGGCAGGGGACATCCACTTCTTTTATATTTGGATAGATTTTAAGAGTATGATTTAGGGCCATCGAAAGATTAAATTCTGAAACTTTATGCTTTGAACTCGTTACGACTGGTACAAAGCTACAGGCAATTGCTTTGGTTGAAATAAAGCACCCTTCTACATCATCTTTTTTTAATACGTATAACACATCCGCCTCAAGACTTCCTTTCAGAACAAAAACGAGAGTAGCATCATCTCTTAATTGTTTATGAAAAACACTAGGTAGATCATAAGCTCCGGCCGTAAAGATTGCTTTGTCATAAGGAGCATCTTCAAGGAAGCCCTTTGTTCCATCTCCTTCAATTACTTTTACATTTTTAATGCCCATTTTATCTAATGATATTCTGGCCCTCTTAACTAGTTCTGGAATAATTTCAACACTTATAACTTTTCCTTCTCTTCCTACAATATGTCCCATCAAGGCAGCATTCCATCCACTTCCACAGCCAAGTTCAAAGACTTTTTGACCTGGCTCCAAATTTAATAAATCGAGGATTGTTAGAACGAAAGAAGGTTGAGAAATTGTTGAGACAACTTCTTGGTTGCCAAATATCGCCAGAGGGTGGTCGGCATAGAGTAGAGGAAGGTAGCGCTCCAAATTATCATCATCTAAGTCGACCCAGTTATCTGGATAATCCTTAAATTTAGAGATGAAAAGATGTCTAGGAATTCGGTAATAAGCATCGATCACTTCTTCTGATAGGCTAGTATTTTGAGCGATAAATCGATCTTGATGATTTTTAATTAACTCATTCATGAGTATAGATTATTGAAAAATTGAAATTTTCTCAAAGCAAGTTTGGTAAAGTAAGAACTTAAGAAATATTAGGACTTCGTTGTCATGATTTTTTGTTTCGTTTATATTTTATTAATGAAAATTGAAACACAAAGACTTCTTTTAGCAATTCCTGAACTTGGTGATGAAGTTGCCACTCTTGAATTTTACAAAAATAATGAAAACCATCTTGCTCCATGGGATCCCAAGAAACCCGATGACTTTTTCATGTTAGATTACTGGGCAAAGAAGATTCAAGATGCCAAAGATGAGTTTCAAAATAAGACATCGGTTCGATTCAATATTTTTTTGAAAGAAAGTGGTGAATTAATAGGTATGGTTAACTTCACAACACTTGAGCGTGGACCTTTTCAGAATTGTCGTGTTGGTTATAAATTAGGTGAGAAGTTTCAAGGCTTTGGATATATGAACGAAGCACTTTCTTGTGGGATCAATTATATGTTTAATGAACTAAATTTTCATCGAGTTGAGGCCAATTATATTCCTGAAAATATTCGAAGTAGTAAAGTTCTTAAATCCCTTGGATTTGAAGAACATGGCATTGCTAGAAACTACCTTATGATTGCAGGAAGCTGGCAAGACCATGTTCTCACTAGTAAAATCAATCCAAATTGGAAAGAATAACTAAGTTAAGGCAAACTTGGTATTTCTGATAATTGCTTCATAATCTCTTCTTTTGTTTCAAGAGTAGATAGAAAAGCGATAATATCGTCACGATCTTGTTTTGCAATATCGATTCCAAGCTGAACCTTACCCATGATGTAGACGGCCTGGTCAAGATTTGCAACACTTCCATCGTGAAAATATGGAGCAGTCTTAGTTACATTTCTAAGCGGTGGAACCTTAAAGAACTCTTTATCATCTTCATTCTTTGTAAAATTATAACGGCCGAGGTCCCTTTTTTCGGATTTTGTATACTTGTAAGGATCTTCAACAACTCCAAATTTCTGATACATCTCACCACCAACAAGTTGACCACTATGACATCCAATACAGCCATAATCGATGAATTTCTTAAGTCCTCTCTCTTCCTGTACTGTCAGACGCTTAACATTTCCATCAAGATAATCATCAAAACGAGATGGCCCAACAAGTGTTCTCTCAAATGCACCAATTGCTTTTGCAGATAAGTTAACAAGAGACTTCGCATCTTCACTTTCTAGTTTTACATTAAATGCTTTAAAGAAATCTTGAGCATAATTATTGCTAATTAACTTCTCTTTTAAGTGCTCTTCATTATCAAGGTCAAAAGGGACTTTGATAAAGAATGACTTTGCTGCTTGCTCCTCAACATCTTGTCTATTTCCATCCCAATGTTGTGAGATTTGACCTGCAGTATTTATTAACGTTTGTGCATTTCTAGGAGCAGAACGATCTTTTGTCCCTCTAGACTTTTGAAGGCCATCAGAGAAGTGTAGCTGTGGTAGGTGACATCTTGAACAGCTAACAGTCCCATCCTTACTTAAGCGCGTGTCATAAAAAAGCTTTTGCCCTAAGGAGATAACTTCTTCTTTTGGTTTATTTTCACCAAAATAAGTGAGCTTATTTAAGCTCTCTCCAAAAAACTCGGATAATGGTGGCCTTGTCGTTTTGCAGGATGTGAATAATACTAGACCAATTAATAATATTTGTTTCATTTTCTTCCTCTTATCAGGTTTATTAGTTATGTTTTCTAGTCCTTCGAAGCATTAGCATCTTTTGTTACATAATTTTTTAAAACTTAATAATTTCATATATTTACTAAGATGATTGACTAAAATACTAAAGTAAGTTAAATATTGAACCGATAAAGTACTTATGAAAAAACTAAGTATTCTTCTAATCTTAATTACTTCCACATCAGTTATGGCCAGAAATGAGGTCGATCATTATAAGTACTCACAAAAGTGTCCTTCTGGATATCTCTACAAGCTTACTGAAGTGAATGGTAAGAATAAGACGACTACATTCAGTTGCGTGGCAGACAACGGCGAAGTTCATCCTAAGTACTCATTTAAAATTGCAAATTGGAAAAGTGGTGATTATCTCTTAGAGGAAACAGTTGATAAGGTCAGAACAAAATTTACTTATAATAAAGAAGGGAGAGTTAACTCCGTCACACAATCTATCAATGGTGTGAATTTTTCTAATCAGTGCGAGTTTGTCTATAAAGGTGGAAAGCTTGCTCCGACTAAAGATCCTCAATGTAAAGAAATACAAAAAGAGTATGGTGGACTGACAGAATCAATCAAACACCAAGTCTTCTGTGAGCCAAACGCTTCTGAGTCAGAGTGTACGACAGCTGACGGCCGCGTTTATAGGCCTTCAACAAAAGAGACAGGTGTTCTTAGATACTTCTATGAAAATGGTCATGTCGTTGATGAACAAGAAGTTGTACCTGCTCGAAAATCAAGAGCTGTTTCTAAGTAATCTATTTCTTCAAGAAGAGTGAAATGCGAGATAAATCTCTATGGTAGATTTTAATTCTTTTAAGCTAAGCAAATGTATTCAAGATGCACTTGTTGATATTGGCCATGTTAAACCTACTCCTATACAAGAGAAGTCGATACCCGCTTTACTTGAAGGCCGTGATTTATTAGGAATCGCACAAACGGGAACTGGGAAAACCGCGGCTTTTTCTTTACCAATGATTGAAAAATTCATCTCAAATGAAGTAAAGCTTATGCCTAATCATTGTCGTGCTATTATTCTTGCCCCAACGAGAGAGCTGGTAACTCAAATTAACGAAAGTATTCTCTCCTTTTCAAAAAAGGGCAACGTTCGTTCCACCGTCATCATGGGCGGGGTCAGTAGTGCCCCACAAGTAATTGCTCTAAATGAAGGCGTGGATATTGTCGTTGCTACTCCTGGGCGATTCATCGACTTAATGGAGCAAGGATTCATTAAATTATCCCAAGTCGAAACCTTTGTTCTTGATGAAGCCGATATGATGCTTGATATGGGATTTTATGAAGGTGTCATTGATATCGCTAGCAAGCTTCCAAATTTGCATCAGACAGTTCTATTTTCGGCGACTATGCCAAAAGAAATCGAGACACTAGCAAATCAAATATTAAATAAACCTGTAAAAGTTGAAGTCGCTGCGCAATCTTCAACAGTAGATAAGATTGAACAATCTGTTTATTTTACATTGGCAGAAAATAAGAATTATCTCCTTTTAAGTTTATTAGAGGATAAAACAAAATCGCGAATTATAATTTTTTGTAAGGCCAAGTATGCCGTTTCTGAAGTTGTCGAACTTCTTGCACGCAGCGATGTTAGTGTTGGGGAGATTCATAGTAATTTAACGCAAGGTCAGAGGAATAAGGCGATTGAAGACTTTACTTCTGGTGCCATTCGAGTTCTTGTGGCAACCGACATTGCTTCTCGAGGTATTGATATCAATGATGTAGATCTTGTTATTAATTATAATATGCCGGAAGATGCAACATACTATGTTCACCGTATTGGACGAACAGCAAGGGCCGGAAGAGAGGGGGTGGCACTATCATTATGTAGTGAAAAAGATTTGCCTTTTCTTCGTAATGTTCAAAAGCTAATTGGAAAGAATATTTCTCAAGTATTAGATCATCCTTTTCATCATGATTATCCTTTATCTAAACCTAAGGCCAAGAAACGATACAAAGGTCGTCGAAGGCGCTAATATCATCCAAACTTTTCTTTAGATTTCTTAAACCCATGTCTTATGCATTTCTTTTATAATGAAATATCGTTAATAAAGTGAGGCGTCATGGTAAGCCTAATGGATGAGAAAGATAAAATTAAAATTATTAAAGAGATTTATAATATAAATCAGCACTTAAGTGGTGCAGATTACATAAAGAGTCTCTTAAAGAATATTGCTACTTATCTAGAGATTGATTTTATTTTTGTCGGTCGCCCTAAAGAAGGTGATCCCAATATTATTCTTACAGATTTTGCTATATCTAATGGGCAATTTATTGATAATTTAGAATATGACCTTGAGGGGACTCCTTGTCATGATGTAATTACGGGGAAACGAGTTTGCATGCATCCTGAGAATGTATGCGTAGACTATCCACAAGATCTAATGCTTCAGAATATGGAGGTCGATGCTTATATTGGTGCTCCTGTCTTACTTCCTTCTGGCGATTTTCTCGGTTTGATTGTTCTTTTGAATACAGCCCCCATAAAAGATCCAACCTTTGTGGCAACAGCTGTTGATTTATTTGCAAGTCGCATCGGTGTCGAGCTTGCTATGATGAACGCAAATCAAAAAATTGCTGACTTAAATGAGATTATTGCAAAAGAAGTAAGTGAGAAAGAAGAATTCATTAAAAAGTCTCATGAAACAATGCTTCAACAAGAAAAGTTGGCCGCGCTTGGTAGATTAACTACAGGCATTGCTCATGAAATTAGGAATCCTCTAAATCTCATTTTAAATGCAAGTAAAGTTGCTATGGTTCTTAAAGAGCGCTTGAGTGTTGATGATAGTAAAGTTTCAAAAGATTTGAGTAAAGCGCTTGATATAATTTCAACCCATAGCTTAAGAATTGAAAATATCCTAGATGTTATGTTGGATACCAGGGTTAATGGAAAGAAAAAGTATTCATTACATAAGCTTATTGAAGAGTCTTTCAAGTATGCCTATCATGCTTCTTCATTGAAAACGGATGGTGTTGATCTCAAATTTGAATACTCTCTAAATACAAGTGAAGATTTACATGTATTCACTAATGATATTCAATCAGTCTTTTTAAATCTTTTCGAAAACTCAATATATTCTCTAGATAAGAAGTTTAAGAATATAGATGGTCAGGCCATGTTGTCTGTTCAAACCTTTGATCAAGATCATTATATACTAATCGAAATTAAAGATAACGGTGAAGGGATTCCAAAAAAATTCCTAAATAATATCTTTGAGCCATTTTTTACGACAAAGTCAGGAAGGGAAGGTTCTGGGCTTGGTATGTCTATCATACAATCGATTATAGAGAAGAATAATGGTGAGATTTTTGTCGAGTCAAAAGAAGGCGAGTTTACAATTTTTAAGATTCGTTTTCCTAAGGAGATTTCGTGATTAGGGTTCATGTACTTTTAGTTGATGATGAAGAGGATGTGCTATTCATCTTTGAGCATATTTTTGAAGACTGGGTTAAGGCCAATAAAATGCTTCTATCTTTTTCAACTTCTGGTGCCCATGCTTTAGAGATTTTGGAGAGTGAAGAAGGTCAGGATATTATTTTGATATTAACAGACATCAATATGCCTGGTATTGATGGTTTTGAATTGTTAAAAGAAGTTAATCATAGATTTCCAAATATCGATACGATAATGATTTCAGGCTATTCAAGTAACGCATACAGAAATAAGGCAAAAGAGCTAGGTGCCCTCGATTACTTTGAAAAACCTGTGGATTTCGATAAACTCATTAATTTAATGAGTGAACGCTATCCTGAACTTAGAACTTGAAATACAGTGAATAATTTCAATGTTTAAGTGTTTCTTCAAAAGTTTTAGTTAACTCATCCAAAAATAAGTGCTAGTTTGAAAATATGTTCTTTCAAAAAGCCGATAAAAAATGGAAAAAGGTTCTAGCAGGACCGATCGATCAACAAAGTAAGTTTTTAAATAAGATTTGTCAGGTCAATAGTCGAGATGCTCTTGTTTTAAGAGAGAGGTTCTTTGATAATATTGAGTTCCCACTCATGACCGAGATCTTCAAATCTGTT
Organism: Halobacteriovorax sp. DA5; assembly: GCF_002903145.1. Classification (NCBI taxonomy): domain Bacteria; kingdom Pseudomonadati; phylum Bdellovibrionota; class Bacteriovoracia; order Bacteriovoracales; family Halobacteriovoraceae; genus Halobacteriovorax; species Halobacteriovorax sp. DA5. The sequence goes on from NZ_PPDJ01000001.1 coordinate 383,580, forward strand.
AAAAAAATTATTGCTCGTGGTGAGTTTGATCCAAGTTTCCGTGATTTAATTTATGACAGGCTTCTTCGTATTATAGATATTGAACATCTTTATCCTGAAGAATATGAAGAGGGGAATGAGTGTAATGGTGACGATGATAATGTTATCTTTGGAGAAAATTATCACGTTTATACGGCCTGCTATGATGATCTTGATCTCTTGATTAGTTTTATCAATTCTAGAAGTGATATAAAAAGTGTATGTGATCTTGGTTCTGGAACAGGACGTGCTTTACTCTATATGGCCTTAATGATGGATAAGAAGCTTGATTATCTAGGTCTTGAGTTGGTTGAGGAAAGAGTTGAGTTCACAAATTCAGTTGCTAGCTATTTTAAACTAGATAATGTTAAATTTGAAACTTGTGATTTCCTAGAAAATCCTCAGGCTTTTGCCGGCCGTGATGTTTACTATCTCTACGATTCAGTTGGTACAGATAACGTTCCAAGGCTTATTGCTCACTTTAAGGATCTAATTGATTCTGGGGCCAAGTTTTATCTGCTATTTATTTCTGGTTGGGATGAAATTATGCTGAATTCACTGGACAATCTTGCTGGCCTTGAGAAGTTAGAATCTCATCAAAGCCGCAAGCAACAGGGACGCGTTGTAAATTTCTATCGTTCTTAGAAACGATATTCAACCCCAATATTAAAACTAGTTTCAAATTCATTACTTTCTTGTCCTGTTAGGCTGTATTGATGCCTTCTTTGGTTAAGTGTACCATTTTCGGCCTTGGCCTCAGCAAAGAAAGAAAAACCATTTTTTCTTCCAACATCGTATTGAGATCTAATTGTAGCACCACGGCCATCTTGATCGTTAAAATATGTCTTAACTGTTGTTTGCCAACTATCTGACTTATATGTAAATCCTAAACCTACTTCGTTAGCTGTTTCTCCAATTAGTGGTGTTTCAAATGAAAAGTGGTATGTCATGCGAGATTCAGTTAGAAGGCTCGCTGAGATTTTTCCACTAACTCCTTTATTGTTTAGGAATGCTGCAAATTCTGGCCATGTTACTTCGCCCACCGGTGTTTTGAATGCATACGTGTCAGTGTAGTGTTTATTTAACATAATTTCGTCACTAAAAGCGTTTACGGCCTCCCATGTTCTACCTGATAAGAGTGTCGCTAAGAAAGAAATATTCGAGATATACTCTTTTGTAGAATCAATTTCATCTGCATGGATGATTCCTTGCTGATGAAGTGCTTGCGCGTAGTGGGCGAGGTCACTCATATTCGAATTTGGATCGTATTGATAGTAAACTGTCGAGATGACTTTATTCAATATATAGTGAAGGGCATCACTTTGATCAAACCTGCGATTAATAATACTTTCTTCTGCAATCTCTTCTGCTAAACGCAGTTGTGAGTTAATGCCAGCTGCTGAAATAGCTGCTTCTTGCTCGGGACTTAATGTATCTACTGTGTAGCTAATAGCACCTCGATTATATGTTGACATGAATGCTAGATAGAATGCACCAACACTATCAAAAGAGTCGTTTCCAACCCATAGCTTGATATCTTTTCCGCCGAATTCTTTTATTGCCTCACCATGAGCAACTTCATGTACTAGGGTGTAATTTGTTCGAGTTATCCACCATGAAACAAGCTGATGGGCCATATTTATTGAAGCTCTAACCGCAGTATGCTCATTGTAGTGTTTATGATCAGTTATAACGTTGTAAAATACTTTACTAACGTTACGAATATTATGATACCACTCGATGGCACCTTCACGATTAAAGCGACTTTTTGAAAAGCTTAGTGTAGAGATTTTAAATTTTCCAACACTCTCAGCAATTTCTTCTAGGTCTTGATCGCTGAGGTCTATCCCATAATCAAATCCCGTCTCGTTAACTAGATTCTTTATCTCAAAACGCTCTTTGTCTTTTTGGGAAGCGTAGATATTGTCCTCGCTATTATTGTCAATAATTGCACAATATGTAGACTTCTGACCAAGAATTAGACATAAAAATAAGACGTACATCACGCTAAGGATGTGATTTTCAGTATTCATCAACTTCATGAGTATTATCATAGCAAGTCTAGCGCCAAGTTAACTGGCTCTAAAGTACAAGTGATAGCAGTCCAATCTTTGAATATATAGAGTTAATTTAAGTTTTATTAAATCCATTTGCCAAATAATATATACTTGGAGGCAGCATGAAAAAACTGGTTATCTGCTCAGACCTTCATGAAGGTTCTGAAAAAAATATTCGTTCAGGTTTTAATTTTGCTAAGGCCCTAGGATTAAAACCTTCTCTCTACCATATCGATACAATTTCTCCTCAGATAGAAAAACAATTTCACGCGTCTTCGGCCCTGTCGCGTCGAATTGAAGATCCTATTTGGAAAAAGAGAATTGAAGAAACATCTTTAGAGATGGTGAACGCAACCCTTGGACGTCTTGATATTGATAAAGAAGATATTGATTTTGAAAACTTCGAGGGATCAATAAATGAAGGAATTGAGCATTTGAAGGAAGACCCTGAAATGGAGGTCCTGTCTGTCGGTGCCAGTCATCACGGTGACCTACATCGATTCTTTCTCAATACATTTGCAGAAAAATCTCTTTTTAATTTGAATAAGGATGTTCTTATCAATAAATCTGGAGTCGATACATTTAAAAAAATAACTTATCTTATTCCTTATGAGTCAATCGATGAAGATGATTTGGCAAAAGTTGCAAATCTTGCAAAATGTAACAACGCTAAAGTTCATATGGATTGTATCGTTCCAATTAATTTTGTGAGCTATAATTTGGAAGTATTCCCTGATGGGCCTTTTCCTCGAGAAGTCCTTTCTAATGAGATGTCTGAGCTTCATAAGGGAGCCGAGGATGAGCTTCAAAAGGCACAGGCACTGTTAAAGAAACAAGGAGTAGAAGCGAGCTATACATTAAAGATGATTCTCAATGCTGAACCAGCACGTCGTCTTGAAGAGTTACTTAAAGAAGAAAAGTCAGATCTTGTAGTTTTAAAACCACAGCATTATATTTTTGAACACCTTTCTCTTGGTAGTGTTACTTTAGATATAATGAAAAGAACTGATTGCAATATTTATCTTCTACATGTTTAGCTTAAATCTTGTTCAATAGTTGATTTGAGTTCACTAAAGTCCACAGGCTTATTAAAGTAGTGCTTAATATCAAGTTTACTCACTTCTTCTAGTGTTTTTTGATCACCATAAGCAGACATCATATAGATGATGATATGTGGATATTTCTTTTTAACTTCTTTTACGAGTTCTATGCCATTCATATCAGGCATATTTATATCTGTGACGAGTACAGTTATGTCTATACCTTTATCACTAGCTAGTTTTGTAAGAGCTTCCTTTCCTGATAATGCAAATTGTGTACTTAGCTTTCCTGCTAGAACATCTTCTTCATATATCATTTCGATAAGTTCAAGTAGAGCTTCTTCATCATCAACAAAGAGTATATTAATCGCCATCGCTATGCCTCCACCTTTCCTTTGGAATACTTAAAGTAACTTCTGTCCAATTACCAATATCGCTTTTAAATGAAATATCAATTTTATCGTTATGTAGTAAGAATTTTGCAATTGCCAGCCCCAATCCACCACTCGTTTTTTGTGAGGTTGCAGAATAAAAGGGGAGAGTGACACTTTTTACATATTCTTGTGAGATGCCTATTCCCGTATCTTTAATTTTAAGTAATAACGATTGATTGTTATTATCAATTTCGATATTTATACTTATTTCTCTCTTGTTGTTTTTACTACTCTCTTGAAGTGCATTGATTGAGTTTTTTATTATGTTTTTTAGAGCTTGAATAAAGTTTTGCCCGGTTATGAATAGGTTATAGTTAGAGGTTTCTTCGGAAATTGATAAGTGTATATTTTGTTCTTTTATTTCTTGCATATAATCGATAGTTAAACTTTTTTCGATTAGTTTACTTACATTGAAAATTTCTTTGATATTAGATACGGAACGAAAAGTTAAATCAATTGTTTCTACGATATCATTTATTCGAGTATTGGCATCTTTCATAACAGACAGGAGCATATCAATTCTCTCTGGACGACGCTCTTTTCTAAAAATCTCAGCTCTAAGTATTTGGTAAGAATTTAATGTCAGTGTAAGTGGATTTTTTAATTCGTGGGCCATACCTTTTGTGAGCTCTAAAATGCGTTGAAAGTTCGCTCTTTCAATTTCACCTTCTTTTTTCTTAAGAAGTTCTTTTGCTTGCTTTTCAACGATCTCCATTAGCTCCATTTCTGTAAGTTTCTTAATTGTGATATCACAGATATAGCCTTCAATAGCAATTAGGTTGCCATTCTCATAAATACCGATGCCTTGCTCCCACACATAAATATAATGACCTTTCTTATGTTTAACTCGATATTCAATGGTAAAGAATGTGTGATTTTCAATAGCAAGTTGGACTTCATTCCAAACTCTAAGAGCATCATCAGGGTGGTAGATATCAGCGAACGATAATTCATTGTTATTGATTAATTCTTCAGGTTTATACCCAAGAATCCTTTCTACTCCTGAAGTTATAAATAGCATTGTCCACTGTTTATCATTTAAGCAGCGATAGGCAATGCCATCAATATTTTCTAGTAGAATGTCTAAGTTAAGTTTATTTTCCACAATGGTTTTTTCGGTATTGAGATAATTAGATTGGATTAAAGAATGTTTAAATATAGATTGAGTCTAAGTAGTTAATATTATAGGTAAGTGTGGAGGTGTATACTACCTGAACACCGAGATACTTATTTCAATACTTAAGTATTTTATAAAAAAATCATTTATTCTCTTTTCTACAAATATGATGAAAATACTTAAAACCCTATTCTTATGTATTTCGATTTTATGGAGTACTGCCCAGGCAAGCACTTTTGAATATCAGTGTATGGACGCCTATAAAGATAAAATTGAGACATTCTATCCTAAAGACCAGTCAAGTAATCAGACAGATAAAGATTGGGTATATAAGTTAAAAGGTTACTACTGGTTAGCAAAAGTTGTTGGTCATCCTATTGCTGTATTTATTGTGGCGTTTGTTCCATTCTCTATCCCAATTGTTCTTGGAATTACTGCTGTTGCTTCTTTCTTTGATCTTTTACAAAATGAAAAAGGAATTATTGGAACATATATTATTTTAAAAATGTCTGAGCTCTCTGAAGAAGAAATTGCTAATCAGGATATAGATTCTAAAATCGAAGAAGAAGTACTTGAGTTACAAGAGAATAAATATAGTCGTGACAATAATCTATTCTATACATTTGTAAAACGAGTCAATCGTAAATATAAGAATTCAAATTATTCATATGAAGAAGTTCGCAATACCGTTATTGAAATTGCTAGTGAAAGTAATGAACTTTGTATGCGTAAAGGAAAGGAGAGATATATCTCCTTAAATCGTCTAATTCGTTTAACTAAAAAGAAACTAAACGCTAAAAAAGGTCTAATAGAAAATGCGCTTTAATTTACCAATTATTCTAATTTTATTCTTAATCACTTTCAATACTCAAGCACAATTGTGTAGTGAGGAGCAAGAAAGAAGCTCTCTGGCCGAAATTACAAGCATCACTAAGAATATGAGTGATGACGGTGTATATATAACGAATCTCATGGATTTAAGACAAGAATATATTAGAGCTTATGTAACTAAAGTTAATCGCATCGAGCGTACTTGTTCTTCAAGGTCAGTTTATCAAGCTATTATTAAGCTCTACGAAAATATTAATTACCCAAGCGTTTATCTTAAATATGTACTTTCGAATCAGAGAAGAGATCTAAATATTAAAGAGTATATTATTGGTGATGAATGGAATCGTACTCATATTAGTGAAAATGATTCGCCAGATGTAGAAGCACTAAAGAGCTCAATCTTAATCACTGGACTCGGCGTAGTAAATACTGCCAATAAATTAACACTGAAGAATGTTGGTACAGCTTTTTATCTCGGCCAGTTTGCAGGAGAGCACCTTGTTGCTACTGCTGCCCATGTTATTGATCGTGAAAACTTTAAAGATATGCTTTTTCATTTTATTGCCGGACCAAAATTTTCTTTAAAAGCAAAAGAGCTTGTTTTCTATAGTGATGATTTAGATTTTTCGATTGTTTCAATCGACATGGAGGATAAAGAATCAATTCTTATGGAAACTGTAACAGCAGTGAAGTTAAATTTTGATAAAGTTGCCGTTGAGGGAACTCCTCTAACTACTGTCGGATTTGGTTTCTTTGATAATGAGAAACTTGGACTAGCACGTTACGAGAATTCTCATGACTGTCAGATTATTTTTGGAGATGATAGAGTAAGAAAGCTTGATAAGGTTTATTCAATTGCTACAGGTTGTGATTCTTCAGGTGGTGATTCAGGATCTCCATTAGTTGATCGTGAAACAGGTGAGCTGGTTGGTATCATCACAAGAATTCAAACTGAGAAAATTGGTTTAACTTCAAAACAATTAATAGAAGAAAAAGAAGCTAATATTTCTAGCATTTGGAATGATGGTAGTTTTGCAACTTCGATAAAGTATATCAAGGCAGAGCTAGAAAAAGTAGATCATCCAACTATTAAAAGTTTATTGGATTATTAATGAATAGAAAGCTCCTTGATTTGTTATATGATAATTCTGCTCTCGTGAAATTTTGCAAAAGCAAGGACATCCCTGTACCAAAAAAATACACTTCAACTCGTAAAAATGATATTAGAGAGAGTTTAAGTGATATTTCTAAATTCACACGTCATGATGAGAAGAAAAATAAATACCTTTATCAGTTCTTTGCTTCAAATGATATAGGTCTTAGAATAATAAAAGTTGATGTTCAAATTGCTCCAAAATGGTCTGTACTTGAAACTAGAGACATGGTCGAGGATGTGTTTAAAAATGTTAAACGCATTAAAAGAGCACACTTCTATGTTCCAGTAAAGTCACAAATATATAATCAATTGCTCGAGTTAGGCGGCCGAAGCCGTGGAGAGGAGCTTCTGGCAAGTGTTGATGATGGCCTAAAGTACCTTTCAAAATATGAGTTTGATAAGAATGTTAAAGTCGTAAAACTCAATAAAGAATTAAGAGATGAGGTTGTCGATATTGAGTACCTTGCTCACAAGTTTAGTGCAACTTCACGCTGTGAGAATTTTCCCCGTAAGATGTTTTTGGGTTTTGTGGATGGTCTTATTAAGTATGATGTGGATGCGTTAGTTGCTGTTGAGGACGGGAAGGCAATTGGTTTCATCGTTCCAAGTATTACAAGAACTAAGATAGGTCATATAATGTCAATTTCAGTTCATCCGGAGGCTCAAGGCCGTGGTGTTTCGAAACTGCTATACTATGAAGCATTGAAATATTTTAAGAAAAAGAAAGTTTCGATTTATGCGGGGGTCTCTTCAACCAACGAGGTTCTTGGTTTTTCGAAGAAGCTCAAGCGAAGAGCAATGTATGCATATCTTGAATTAGTGCGAAAATAAAAAAGCCTCCTTTCGGAGGCTTTGTATTTAGAAATGCTTTTCAAAGCAGTATCGATTGATATAGTTCTTGTCTTTAATAAAGTGCATAAGTGCAGCAACCTGTGAGCACTGTGCTAGTGTGATTGTTTCTTTTTGTTTTTCAAAACATTCAAGTCCTAGGCGAGTGATATCTTCAGTATAGGCTTGTGCCTCAGCATGAGCTAGGCATTGATCAAAATTAAATGCACCACCAAATTGTGTTCCACATATTGCGCGGGCCTTATTCTTGTCTCTCATGAAGATCATTTCTTCTGCCACTGACATACATTGTTCATAGGTGATTACTGTTAAGTATTTCTCCTGACAGCGATAGAGCATTGAAGAGATATCTTTTTCATATGGCATTTGAATCGCAAAATTCACACAGCCTTGAAATTCGTAGTCACAATTTGTCTGGTCTTCAAGGCAGCCTGCTGTGGCATTTAGAGTAAATAGAATGGTAAGTAGTGATAAGATCTTCATTTGCCCCTCTTTGTCCCTTTTTATTCAATATTCAACTTAATTAACTCTATTTAGACCATATGGCACCTCCTCCTGTAATTCTTACTTAAAAGGGGCGCGGGTACCAATCGAGATTTCAGTAGTTTAACTCTCTCCAAAGATCAAATAAGCTAATTATTTCAAGGCCATTAACCGATAGGAATACTACGGATTTTTTGTTTTTTAATAATTTAGTTTAATTAGGGGAGCATCTATCAAAACCCTTGAGGCAGAATTACTCAATTTAGCAAAAGAATGTCGTCTTTACTCTCGAGGTAAAAACCAATCTCTATGCCTTAATCGCGTCGCTAAAACCCTGGAGTCTTTAACAAAATCAGTCGATCAGTCGGCGATTTCATCTGATAATCCTTTGACTGCAAGAGAAGCTGAAGTACTAGATTTGGTCTTTCTTGGTTACACGAATAAAGAGATCGCCAATGCTCTTTCTATATCTGAAAAGACTATTGAATACCATATGAGCTCTATTTTCAAAAAGACTCAAGCAAGTAAGCGTACAGAGGCCGTCACTAATGCACTTAAATTCAGGTGGTTAGTAGCCTCCTAGGGAAGTCCCTAGGTGATTAATTTTAAGATAACAAATAAGCTTACAGTAGATATTAACTGTAGGAGAGAAGATGAACGATCAATTAGAAGCAGTACTTGGAAATTTATATAAATTAGTATGTGACGAATCTATTGATGAAGTTAGCATTGGTGCTTATCACGATGTATCAGTTAAAAAAAATGATAGCTGGCACCCTGTACAATGCTTCAATAGTAAAGACGAGTATGAAAGTGTCATCAACGCACTTAAAGATCGTTTTAGTATAACTAAAGATCAAGTGTCCTTCTCTAGGTATATAACAGAAGTTCTAACTGTTTCAGTTGTTCTTTCTCCGATATCGATTAAAGGCCCTTCGCTTAAATTAACAAAACTTCCTAAGAAAATTTTATCTCTTGAGGATTATGTCTCTTTAAATGCGCTTACAGAAAAAGGAAAAGATATTATTACAGAAATTGTTGGATCAAATAAAGGTATTCTTTGTGCAGGAGACTTTGGTTCAGGCAAGACAACTCTTTATAATACGATTCTAAATCTCTTACCAAAAGAGAAGACACTCGTTTCTATCGAAACAACGCCATCGATAGTTTTTTATCGAAATTTAGTCACAAGACTTATGCCACGTGGAAAAGATGCTGATTCTATTACCGAGGTCATGAGTGCAGCGGAAGAATCTAGAGGTGACTACATTACACTTAGCTACTTAGATGAAAGATTGAGTTATCCATATATTGATCTTGTTAGAAATAATTCTGTTGGAGTTGCTTGTGCTGGAGGTAGTGGTCCTGTTAATGTAATTGATCGTTTGATCAGACAGTCTGTTGTTTCTTCATATGGATATAACTTAGAAGAAGCTGCTTTGGTAGTTTCTGAGGTTTTCAAATATATCATCTTTCAAGAAAAGGAATCAGGAAGTGAGCGACGATTTATTTCTTCAATTCATGAGATAGCATTTGAAAAAGGTGAAATAAAACTTAAGCCTCTTTATGCCTCCTAAAAAGGGGCGCGGGTACCAATCGAGATTTCCACTTGTTACATTCCAATCTTAATGCCTTTTAATCTTTTTAGATAAAGTGCAGATATATTATGTTTTGGAGTAAAGTAGCTTTTCTTTAAGGAATTCCTGATACAATTATCAAAGTCAGTATCGTACTTCCTTTCTATAAGTTGTTTAGCTCCAGTATAATTTATATGAGGCCGATATTTAAATAGCTGTGCTTCAAAACTAGTAAAATGTAGTGATGTGTAAGGATAATCAATGCAAGCTTCAGAGATTCCTGCACGTATCGGATTTTGGTAAATATAGCGATAAACATTATAGAGATAACTTTGATTTGCCACGATTGACCATTTATAGCGATTGCTAAATTTGTGATTAATTCTATCTGTCTTTTTAGAAATTAAATAACTAATTCTCCAATTGAAATGCATCATAAAACGATCGATATTTTCATCAGGAGTAGTCAGAAGTAAATGATAGTGATTTGACATAAGAACAAAACAGTTTATTTCGACTTTTTCTTTCTCTAGAGCATAAATTAGAGACTCTTTACAAATATCCCAAACTTCATGCATAGGTATGCTAAACCAGTCTTTGTTATTGTTACGAGTTGTAACGTGGTAGGGGAATTCTCCTTGTCGGATTAATTTTTTCTTAGGCATTATTACCTCGCTAAAAAAAATGGCGCATTAAGCGCCATAAGTTGTTACTTAATTTTTTTATAAAGTTGATAATTGATACAAGTTATTAAAGGTATTGTGATAAAAAGTCCTAGACCGAGTGCTAGTGCTCCAAGCAGTGCTAGAGCAATATAAACAAATACTGCAGCTGTGATGATTTTATAATTGTTTGTAAATATTTTTCTACTTTCTTCTAATATCTCCCATGCACTAGACTTATCATTTTGTTTCTCTAGAGTTAAAGGCATAACAAAAAGATAAGAAGCGAAAAAGTAAAGTCCTGGAAGGATAAAGAGAATAAAACCAAAGAATGTAATCAATGATGACAAGGAGCCGCTAATAAAAATTAGATTGAATTTTTCTTTAGGAATTGCAATGAAATCATAAATTGTAATTTCTTTTTTCGTTTCTGATTTGATGATTGCTGTGTAAAACGATGCTAAAAAAAATGGTGTTAGTAAACCGGAGGCAAATGGGATAATTGAAAGTGCCCATAGTAATAATGAAAAACCTAATGTGAAGCTGCTGTATAACAATGCATTAGATTTATATATTTGCCATCCACTATCTAGAATTTCTGTTAATTCATTTAATGTTTTTGATTCTTTAAAATTAATTAGTAATTGATTCATTTTTACCTCACTTGTTTTTAGAGGTAATAAGTCTTACACCGATATTGCGCACTTTATTTTCATTTTGATATTAATATTTTTCAAAATGGGTCGCGGGTACAAATGAAGATTTCCACTAATAAGTAGTTAGGCACTTGTATTTGGATTGGTTAATTTTCAACTATAAGTCTTTGAATTCTCGATTGGTACCCGCGCCCCTCACAGATAAAATAGATTTTGCATATTGAGATGCTTTTTCGATATTGTTGAGGGCGAGGTATGCGCCTAGGAATGCGTCGCCAGCTCCGGTCGAGTCGACCACTGTTTCTAATGGGATTGGGATGTAGTATTCAATCTGTTTTTTTGATAACTTGCTAATCGTATCTTTTCCTCTTGTTATCAAAATTTCAATCTCGTGACTCTTTACATAGTCATAGAGAAAGTCTTCGAGAGGATGGTCATTAACTAAGCCGAACTGAGCGAGACTTGCATGTTTTAGATATTTTTCAATATCAATTTCACTAGCATCGTGGAAATCGAAAATGAATTTCGCTTTAGGTGAACAAGCAATAAGTTGATCAATAAACGGAAGGACCTGAGTATATAATGGACAAATGATGTAGCCTTCGAGGGCAGAAATCATGTTCCTTTCTTGCGTTGTTAATGCAAAATCTTCAATTACGCCTGATTGGTATTCTGTAAAATTCTTTTCTCCACTTTCAAGGGTTTCGATAAACTGAATTGGTGTCTTACCACTTCGTTCAAGTGGATGAGCTTGGATGTCTTCTTTTTGGCAATGACTGATGATCTCTTGACCATCACTTGCAGCAGGATAGATAAGGCTTGCTCTTAAATTTGAGTTTCTCTTAAAGTGGGTTGCTACATTTAAGGAGCAGCCGCCAAGAAATTTTTCGTTTGATGTTGAATATACATCAAATCCAGCATCACCAATGAAGGTATACATTATTGTCTAAGCCTTCTTACGATATCCATAAATGGTGCAATCTTTTCATAATCCATACGAGTGTCTGTCATAAGCGCGCTTCCAACGATAGCGCCGTCAAGAGCAGGATAGAGTTCATCTAGATTGTTATGAGAAAGGCCAGAACCAATAATGATTGGAAGATCTGGTGCGCCTTCTTTTGCCTCCATAATTTCTGAAACACTAGGAGCAATTCCTGTTTCGCGCCCAGATACTACGGCGGCAGCACTCTTGTATTCATAAGCTTCTCGAGCTGATTGGGCAAGAGACTTCTCTTCTAACATCGTCGCATACTTAACCTGAATATCAGTTAAGAGCTGGATGTCATCTGCCGCAATCTTTTTTCGATAATCAAGTAAGCCTTGTGGATCAATTTTCATCTCACCACCGTATTCTTCTCGTGCCATGTGATCGACAAAGTAGTCTGTACGAATAAATGAGTTTCCACCGGCCTTAGCAATAGCAAGTGAAGCTTCTGGATCATTGATTAAAAACTCTGAGCCTATAGGATAGTTACCTGCTTGTCTTTGAACAATGTTGGCCACAACACTCATGCTTGCGATGACTTCTTTTGAAGCCTCAACAGTATAAGGTCTGTCATGCTCATTTTCTAAAAGGGCAGCATCAACTCCACACTTTCTTAAGACTTCAAGATCTTCTAGAGCATAGTCGATGACTTTATTTAACCCAGGATGACTCGGGTAGCCAAGTAGAGGGCGAAGGTAAATAACTGCAATTATTGGTTTTGCCTTAAAGTCTAGCATTTAATCTCTCCATGCATGTGTATTGTCATAGTAAACGACGGGTGATTTAATAGTCCAGCAACATTTTGGGGGATCTATGTTACGTCTAATCACAATTGCGCTCGTGTCAATTTCAACATTTGCTATTTGTCAGAAATGGTCTGAACCACAGGTAATTGGTAGGCTTGATAATACTGTTTTAAATGAGACATCTGGAATTGCAATCTCTCAGATTTATGATGATCGAATGTATAACTTAAATGATTCAGGATCAGGCCCTGAGATTTTTTGGACAACTCTCACAGGGAAGAATACAAAGAAAGTTAAAATCAATAATTTCCGACCGTATGATATGGAAGATATGTCTCTGGGTCCATGTGGTGAGCAAAAGTGTGTTTACATCGCCGACATTGGAGACAATAAGAAGAAGAGAAAGTTCCTTTCTGTCGTAGCTCTTAATGAAGCAAAGCTTAAAGATGATGCCAAAGAGATTGATCCTGAATTTGTTTTGAGATTAGTTTATCCAAATAAAGAAAAGTACGATGCTGAAAGTATGGTTGTTCATCCAAGTGGTGATATTTATATTTTAACTAAAATTGTCGATGAAGAAAATCGTCGTGCAATGCCAGCGAAGCTATTCAAAATCGAAAAAGAAAAAATCCAAGAAGGTGTAAAGAAAGAAGAAAAAATGGAATTAAAGGAAGTTGCAATTATTGATCTTCCATTTCATTTGTATAACTACAATCTTTGGGGAAGGATTGCGACAGCAATGGACATCTCTAAAGATGGGAAAACTCTACTTGTTCTAACTTATGGGGCAGTTTTCGAATTTAATATTGAATTTAATTCGTTAGCGGAATTTAATTCTAGAAAATTAGAAGCAAAGACTGACTTTAGAATTGTTAGGACAAAAGATCTTCCTCAACAAGAGGCTATCGCATACGGGCCAAAGGATAACGAATTTATCTACACAACTGAAGTTGAATCAGGTGATGGTGTAAGTGAAATTGTTAGGCACGTTTGTGAATAACTACTTTGTAAATAATTTGTAGCCCAGTTGCATTGCTCTTTCAAAAGAACGGATGAAGAGTCTGCGATAAGGTGGTACAAGGTGGCCATCTTCAGGAGAATAAAGGATTTTCGTCTTAAGGTCACCAACGTAATTTGTTCCAACTCGATTTTGAACACTCATGCGAAACTCGTAAGGAAGCTGAACGTCTAGTGCGTAAAGACCAATTTCTTCGAGAAAGACTCTTTCAGAAATTTCCATATATTTGTACATGATTTCTTTATCAAAAGGTTCGATAAAATAAGGAACTGCTAGCCCCGATTTTAGCATCTCATAATTTATGTCCTGACCTTTATACAAGACTGTTCCAAGTAGACGGCGAGTATTAAGATCCCCATCTCTTCCAAGATCAATTGTTACCATACTTCCAATTGGCACAAGACTTCTTAGAAAGTCTCTAGCATCAAGAGATATTTGTCCTTGAGTATTACCATTAAAGTTTACTTCAGGAGTATCAATTCCTAGCATGCGGATATTCTTTTTCTTGCCAAGGAAGTCACTATAAACAGTCATGGTGTCGCCATCATGGATATAGAGGACCTTACCTTCAAAGGATATGGCATAGATCGATAATTGTAGAAGTGCTAGGAGTAGAAGTTTTATTTTTGTCATAATGCTTTGTAATAAAATAAAGTAGTTATGAATAGGTGCCAGATAAGATTTACTTGCTTCGGTGAGTGTCTAACTTGCTGAAAATACGATAACTGGCCAAGAGTTTTACATATAATTACTATCTGGATTTTACGAAGTTTTACTTACGAGTGCTCTCTTTTGCTACATTCTTTACATGAGAAATATTCCTTTATGTATTGCCCTGTTAATTTCACTTACTTCTTGTTCCCAAAGAGCGATGGAAGTTAAAACACAAGCGAATGCCATTATTGGTGGAGAGTCCCTAGCGATTCAAGCAGAGGAACTCAAATATACGGTTGCTATAACTAAAGAAAATGATCTGGCTAAGTCATTTTGTACGGGAAGCCTCATTTCCAAGAATCACATTATTACTGCTGCCCATTGTTTGATTGGCTCTTCTTTTAAGAATATGCAAGTTGCCTTTGTTTCTAACAGTACTAAATTTATTAATATCAAAGAAGTCCACTTGGCACAGGATACTTTGCTAAGAATGCATAACCTTGAATCAGTAAGAGGAGACTTTGGGCATAACTTTGATATCGCTATTCTTGAATTGGAAGAAGAAGCTCCACAGAGTGCTGAAGTTATAGAAATTCTTGATCCTTTGGAAAGTGATAAGGTTTTAAATAGAAAGATTAAGCTTACTGGCTTTGGTCAAGATGCTAATGGAGTTGTTGGTAGGGCCAAGAAGGTTGAAGTAAGAGCAATGGATATAAGGCGCAATCTTTTAGAGCGTTCAATTCTACTTTATGAAGACGACAACGGAGCTTGTCGTGGTGACTCTGGTGGTCCTGCCACGGTTATGATTGATGATAAAACTTACTTAGTTGGGGCGACTCAAGGGTATGCTAAAGCAGCTTTTGATGGTGTTGAGGATCTCGATTGCTCTTCAGGAAAGGGGATGTATACATTCTTACCAGACTATAAGGCATGGATTGAAAGTGTCATTAATAAAACAGAATATAACCCTTCTGATTTTGATTATCATCCATTTGAGTTTGCACAAAATGAAAGAGAAAACTCATCTGAATTAGAATGTGACAATTTAAGCTCTTTAAGCATTGCTCGTTGGCAGGGACTTTATACGTATGCCTCTCGAGTTATCGGTAATTTTAAATGTGATTCGATGAATGCTTGGTTCTCTAAAACAATTTCATATTCGGAGAAGCCTAGTAGTAAGGCGGAATTTATTCAAGGAAAATGGAGGATTGTTGGAAATTATTATTTCTTAAGATTCTTTTCTAACTTAGAAGAGGTAACAATAGATCAGTCTATGCGTATTACAAGGCGAGATCAAATGGTTTTAGGTGTAAGCTCAAATGTGATCTATTTAAATAATTACTATCATGACTTTGTGATCGGAGATAGTGTAAGAAAGCTTTCTCTTTCTGGAGGGAAGCTTTCAAGCGAAAATTACAAAGCCTTGGACGATAGAGCAGACTTTCTACTTAAAAAAGTTAGTGTGGATGAGTAAGGCGATAGAAGTTGTCTCTTGCTAGTCCACTGCTTAAAATTGTTCCCATTCTAAGAAATGTAACACCATCATAATTTCCAAAGTAAAGGGCATCGGCGATATTATCCCATGCTCTTTGCGAGTATAAAGTCCCTGCCAATGCATTCTCCCCGAGAATCCTTACTCCTTGTCGATTTGCTTCTTGAGCAACCCAAAACACAAGGGCCTTAGCATAACTTTGGGCATGTGTAGGTCCATCAAAATTATCCATCTCCAAGCAAGTGAAGTGAAAGTTGATATTGTAAAAATTCTTCTCGGCCCTAAGTTCGTTAACAAGACCAATGATACGGTTATAGCCATGACCTGTATTATCGCTATAAATATCATTATCTGTAGAGATTAAGCCTGCGTTTAACTCTGCTAAGCGATCCCCTCCAGGTGCCACACGCCAGTGGATTCCTGGTACTTTAAAACCTAGTTGAATATGTGAGTGCATTCTAAAGACGTCAATGGCCGCAGATAGTATGCGCTTTCCATGCTGTTTTAAGCTATTAGAATACCACTGATAAAAATCCTTCCCATATTGAGTATACTGTTCGTTATTTGAAAAAAAGAAATTCGGATTTGGTGGGAAAACTTGTGTGAAGTTTTGTAATCCAAAACCCCACGCATTATTTAAGGCATTAACACTCTTATATTTTTCTTTTATTGCATTTTGAAAGCTTTCAATTGCTGGATTTGAGTAGGCTTGAATTGCTCCTCTTGTCGGATATCCTGTGCCATAATCGTGGGAGTTATAAGAAGGGTAACGAAGCTCTCCTGCAGGGCCAAGGCTAATATTAATTTCATAAATTTGATTCATCTTGTGACCAAAGTGATAATTAAACGAGTGCATGACATCGTAAAATTCTCCGATGGCATTTTTAGTTGTCCACACAGATAGAAATTCTTTTGAGTAATTACCTTGCTCTGATTTTGACATGGCATCTTGTCCGTATTTTTTCCAAAGCCAATTTGGAATAGGGACGTTACATGTATCTCCAACATTACCACCACATTGATGGAATGAAAGAATTGGAACCCACTTTAGACCTGCTTGAATAATTAAATCACTTAAGAGCTGATAGTATTGCCAATCAAATTGGTTATCATTTTTTTCAACTAATCCCCACCAAATATCTGTACTGACACCTGTTGCCCCCAGGGCCTTTATTTCATGTAACTGTCTTTTAAAGTCTTCAATTTGATATTTGGAATAATCAGAGTTTAAATTATTTGGATCACCTACAAGTAGAGGTGCCATAACATTAAAAACTTTTGCATACGTCGTAAGACTTAGAAATAGGGTAGTGATTATGATTTTCATGGATGCTTTATACTCTAGAAAATTTATCTAGAGTAGTTGTGTTGTATAAATTACTAAACGCTAAACTCTTGAATTTATTGAGGCGATTTTGCATGTCGAATTTTATTGCCAATTAAATTTTTATGAATAGAATGGCCTTCGGTTTTTACATGTTGAAGGTTTTGTGAATTTAAATAAAGAGATCTCTAAGCATATCGAATCAATCTTTGAAGAGTCTGCAAAGACTTTCTCTAGCTATCAATTGACCAAGGAACTACCTTGCCTTAGTGGGTGTGGAGCATGTTGCTTGAGTCAGGAAATATCTGCTTCAACTTCAGAAATGTTACCTAGTGCATTCCGTCTACTTAATGACGAGGGAATTGAGAGAGTTGAAGAGTTGTTAGAAGAACTTGAAGGGACTCCTTCTAAAACTTGTGTCTTCTACCATCGTAACTCTGAAGATGGGACTAAAGGTTATTGTATGAATTATTCAACAAGGCCGGCAGTCTGTCGCTCATTTGGTGTTGCTGCTTACCGTGACAAGAACGGGGGCAAAACAATGAGTATATGTAAGCGCTTAAAAGAAGCGTATCCTGAGGAAGTAAAGAAGTTAGACCCAAACGAAGCACCTGTAATAGGTGACTTTGCTAAGCAAATATATCTCTTGGGACAAAGTTCAGATGCTAAGTTAATGCATATTAATGAAGCGCTTTATGAAGCTTTAAAGAAAGTGTGGCTAGGCCACACTTATGATTCTAGTGAAGATTCTTAGTTTCTTCAATTTTATGGATGAAATGCTTGATAACAATTTCATAAAGCTCGTCGCCAATTAATTCGTCTTCAACTCCAAAATCGAGGTTTGGATTATCGTTGACCTCAACGACATAAGCTTTCTTTCCGTCATCTTTAATATCGACACCAAAGAGTCCATCACCAATTTTTGCACAGGCCTTTGTCGCAGTATCGATTACATATTGTGGAACATCCTCGATCGCTAAGCACAGCGAATCTCCTGAGCTATCTTCTTCACCACTTGCGTGATTATAGATCTGCCAATGTTCCTTACTCATAAAGTACTTACAAGCATAGAAAGGCTTTTTGTTAATCACTCCAATTCGCCAGTCAAAATCTGTATAAAGGAACTCTTGAACTAAAATAAGAGCTGACTTATGTAGAAAGTCTTTTAGGCCTTCTTTTAATTCCTCTCTAGTTTCTACTTTTGTCACACCAATTGAAAAACTTCCATCTGGAATCTTTAAAACCATCGGTAACTTCAGCGTTTCAACAAGAAGGTTAAGTGTTGCTTCGTTGTAGTCACTAACAATTTCACTCTTAATCGTATTTATGCCATTCTTCTTAAAGAGGTTGTGTAGATAGATCTTATTCGTACACTTCAAAATAGCATTTGGATCATCAATGACAATAAGTCCTTCATCAACAGCAGTTTTTGCAAATGCATAGGTAGGATTTACTAGAGATGTTGTTGTACGAATAAAAAGAGCATCAAATTCGTTGATTCGTGCAAGGTCGTACTTAGAAATTGTTTCAACATAGAGTCCATTCTTATTACCAATCTCGATGAACTTCTTGATTGCTTCTGGGTTACTAGGAGGAAGCTTCTCTTTATCATCCACTAGGATTGCTAAATCATATTTGTATTGCTTCCTCGCATTTGGAAGACGCCAAATACGATTGTTAAATTTCTCTAGATGGTCAGCGAAGAATGTCTCTTGTGTTTCACTGAGATCAGAAATATGAACAGGTACGATTGAGTTAATCTTCCAAATCTTATTAAAGGCCAAGCGTACTTCAAAAATAGGGACAGGGTAGTTATTAAAAATTACCTTACCAATATTCCTAAAGAGCTTCTCTTTGGTTTCACCAAAGAAGACTCGAAAAGCAATTGAGCGAACTTCCTCTTTATTGTCGATATACTTCGTTGCCACCTCTTGTGCCAAACTTTGTAGTTCGTCGAGATCATAAGTGTAGTGCTTCTTCTTACAAAGATCATTAATAGTCTTTACCGTTGGCATAACCTTATGGCCTCGTGCCTCGGCAATAAGGGAAGTATAGTAACCAAGAGATAAGTACTTGGAAGAGTTACAAAGGTTTAAAACTCTTAAGTTTTTAAGTTGTTGGTACTCTTCTTTTGATAAGTAGTCCTTGGCCGTAATGACCTGGTCAGTTGGGAAGTAGGGTTGCCAATCTTTTAGACGGTCAACGATGACAACAAGTTTTTCCATCTTTTTTTATCTCCACATAAAAATAAAGATATTTTTTTACACAAGAATAATATAAATTATTAAAAAAAAGCGAGAGTTTTTTATGCATATTTTTAGAGATGCAACCTTAGAAGATCTGAACGCACTCCTTGCAATTGAAGAGGAGTCATTTGATGGCGATCGCCTGAGCGCCACGAATTTTAAATACGCCATTACCAAGTCTCATGGGGCCTTAAAAGTTATCCTTGTTAACAAGGTAATTGCTGGCTATATCCTAGTTCTTTTTCACAGAGGGACTTCTTTAGGACGTATTTACTCAATTGCTATAAGTAAAGGCCATCAAGGGCAGGGGCTGGCAAAAAAACTTATGTTATTGGCCGAGAAAGTGGGTTTGGAACACTCATGTTCATATTTGCGCCTTGAGGTTAAACGCACTAATAAGGGGGCCATTTCTCTTTATGAAAAGTTAGGATATAAAGAATTTAAGATAAAACATGACTATTATGAGGATCATCAAGATGCTCTTTGCTATGAGAAGAGGATCCGTAAAGCTCCGCTCAAGGCAAAGAGAAATATCCCTTATTATCAACAAACGACAGACTTCACTTGTGGCCCGAGTGCACTGATGATGGCACTGCGCTTTTTACGTCCAAAAATTAAGCTTAATCAAGAGTTAGAGTTAGATCTATGGCGTGAGGCCACAACCATTTATATGGCATCTGGCCATGGTGGATGTGGCCCTCATGGGATTGCTCTTGCAGCCGCGAATCGCGGCCTTAAAACTGAAATTTACATCAACAGAAAGTCATCTCTTTTTACTGACACAGTACGAGATAAGAAGAAAAAACAGGTGATTGAGCTAGTTCAAAGTAATTTTGAAAAGAAACTCAAGGAAGTAGGTGTAAAAACTCACTTTAAAAATTATGGCATCAGTAAAATCCGTGAGATAATAGAAGGCGGAGGATTGGCCTTAGTTTTAATTAGTGCCTATCGATTGACGGAGACGAAAGTTCCGCATTGGATTGTCATAACTAATATTGATGACGAGTTTATTTATTTTAATGATCCTGATTTGAAAGATAATCAAGATAAGGTCGATAATATAAACATCCCTGTAGGTATTGATGAGTTTGAAAAAATGGCAAAATATGGAAGTGGACAGTTGAAATGTGTTATTTCACTATTTCCATAAATTAGGTATTGGTGACTTATGAATAAGAAAATGGGTGTCCTAAAAGTATATCGAATTTTTGATATCGCTCACGAAGTCAAATTAGACAAAGCTTATGAAAAGCTCAAAAGCCTTACTATCTTAAAAAAATTTAGCTTAAATAGACCTTCTAAAAATATGCTATTTCAAGATCCTCCTTTGGTGGTTTTCTTAGGAGATCATTCAATCGAAAATATGAAAGTTGCTGTAACCGTTAAACTTTGGAGTTATGGTGCGCTTTCTTTTTCTGTTGATATCGAATGTCCTTTCTTTGTTGAGAAGAAGGAGCTTATTGAATGGGTAGAGAATTGGTCTCAGGGAGACTCTGTAGAGAACTTCTGTCGAGAACGAATCAACTTCTTTGTGGAGTCGTTAGGGGATTCTCTTATTAAGCCTAAGACTTGGGAACAAAGTGAAGAGTATAGTATTTTCGTTACTTCTCCAAAATATCATAATAAGGATTATTGGCTAGAAGACTCTTTTGTTTATCAGTTATTAGCAATGGAAAAGAACGTAAAGCTTAGTCCGGCCATGCTCGCTCCGGTTATCGATTGTACGATATCGTATGGACCGGATGATCTAGTGGCAATCGATTGGGATAATGCGTTCGTTTATTCTGAAGTTGATGGACATGATATTTGTGATGTTATTGAATTTGCAAATATACAGCTCCTAGAACTTCGCTACTTTGATGATCTTCTTGATAAGAAGCTTTCAGGTTTATATCGCCAAGTCGTGGAAAAAAATCCTTCTGTCTTTAGTAAAATTTCTGTCTTAGCTAAGGATGCAAGTCAGTTATATTTTGAAACAAGTGAACTTGTCGATCGAATTGAGAATTCCGTTAAGGTTATTGGAGATATTTACTATGCACGCTTATTTCGTATTTGTTTGAAGCGTTTACAAGTAGAACAATGGCAATCTCTTGTGGATCAAAAACTAAAAAACTTACTTGATGTTTCACAAATGTATATGGCAGAAGTAAATAACCATAAAAGTCATTTGATGGAAATTGTCATCATTGTTCTTATTGCTATTGAAGTTATACCATTCGTATACAATATTATTTTAAAGCTTATGTGACTTTAGGATCTGATCGATTTTACTCGCAAATATGAAGTCACTTTCCACGAGATCATCTATCTTATGTGTCCATAAGTCGACTCTTAGTTTTCCAAAACTTATATACAGATCAGGATGATGCCACTGCTCATCCGCAACCTTTGCTATTTCATTTGCAATGGCCATTGGTTGCTCAAACTTTTCACATGTTAGTTCAAGACACAAGCGCTTCTTATCATTTGAAAAGCTCCAACGTGGATCAATCTGGTCTTTTAGTTGTAGCTTTTCATCAAGTGGAAGAGGTGGAACTCCGCCTTGACATGGAATACAGCTTTTTTCACTTAATGTGCTCATCGATACTCCTCGATTTTATCTATTAAAAATTAATAAGGTCGTAGAGATCTATTGCTGGCTCTTCGTATGGGTGGGCCGCTCTTAATGCCGCGATTACTTCATCTACTTTATTATCAGGACAAATTGTTTCAACTTTTAATTCTACAACTTTTTCTAGCTCTCCACCTCTTCCTATATGTGGGGTGGCGTTTTGATTTGGCCTAAATTGTCCAATACCTTCAACCTCAAAAGAGCAGCGATCGTAATTTCCAATTGTCCCTGCGCCAGCATCAAATACTGCATTCTTAACCATTTCAGCATTTGCTTTTGGTACGAAGAAAACTAATTTTTTCATTATCCCTCTTGTCATTCTTGATTCAAGTAACTCTATTTAAGT
The DNA here is from genome assembly GCF_002903145.1 of Halobacteriovorax sp. DA5. Taxonomy (NCBI): domain Bacteria; kingdom Pseudomonadati; phylum Bdellovibrionota; class Bacteriovoracia; order Bacteriovoracales; family Halobacteriovoraceae; genus Halobacteriovorax; species Halobacteriovorax sp. DA5. Next base: position 405,882 of record NZ_PPDJ01000001.1, read on the forward strand.
TTTCGTAGTACTTTACCAAGTACTTTTGTAATTCTATTTTCCTGATCTTCTTTTCTTTTTACAAGATATATTGGTTGCTTAGTTGAATCAAGTTTAGAAATCTTTATTTCATGAAGTTTAAATTCACTTTTAACATTCTTATTATGTAGATCGACTAGAAAAGTCGGAAAATAACCAACAGCTAAGCTTGAGCGTGAAATTGATAAGGCGGTCTCTAGTAAGCTAACACGGTATTTGATAAATCGCTTGATTCTTCCATCTGGCCATCCATCAAGTCCTTGTGCCCTTGTCGGAGTGTCGTTTACAGAAGTAAGAGGAGCGACAAAAGGTAAAAGATCAAAATCAACTTTATCACTTATATATTGTTTGTTGAATTTTGATGTGCCATATAGTCCCATTTGAACATGTCCTATATTTAAATGATCAAGTTGATGATGAGGTACAGGAATATAAGTCAGTCCGTAATCAACATTACCATTGATAATAGCTTCTTCAATTTTTCCAGGTGTTAACTCACGAATTTCAACTTGTATATCGTCACCAAGTTGAGTCATGATATCTGGTGCTAAGTAAGTAGAAAAAACTTCAAAGGTACCAATCCGACAAATTGTTTCAACTTTAATTTGTTCTTGATTGGCCAGTTGTAAAAGCCTTTCTTCCTCTAGTAATAGTCGATCAATCTCTTGGGCAATTCGCAATCCCGCCTGTGTGATTTTTATACCACGCCCGTCTTTTGTAATGAGATCAACACCAAGCTCTTGCTCCAAGCTTTTGATTGATTTTGAAAGCCCTGCATGAGATATCCCAAGAATTTGCGCGGCTTCTCTCATATTTTTGGTCTGTACAAGCGATTTGAAATGTCTAATTTTATTGGTATCCATGAGTTACCAAAGATATAATAACATTCACTTTTATTCAATAAATTACTTTTGTATATTGCCTTCATCAGAAAGGGAGGAATATATGTATTTGAAATTATTGATGTTAAAACTAACTCTTCTTATGTCTATAGGGACAACATTTGGAATGAAGGCCAATGCCCAAGAGGCACCAGAAAATCTATTTTGCAAGAGTGCTTCTGCTGCGGCAGTAGGATGTTGGCCATCTTTTTTCAATTTTTTTTACGAGAATAATCAGTTTAGCTTCACTAAAGAGTTAGGCATGCCTTCAGGAGGAAGATGTGGATGGCCTCCTTTCGGTACACAAGTATTAGCGAAGGGAAGGATCGAATTTTATAATTCACAGGAAGCCCACATTTATACGAGTACAGATAAAGGTGAGTTAGAAATTGGAAGAGTTGTAATTGAGGGCAGAAGAGTTGAGTTATCACTTTATGATGAAGAGCAGATCGTCTTTGAAAACTGTCATTCATATTAAAAGTAAATCCTGACCAATATCATAAAAATAATTGAGTTTGGTTCATTAATTTGTTTTGTAAACTGACGAGGAGTAAGAGGTATTTAGGAGGAAATCTAATGGTTAGTCTAAGAGAGAGAATCAAGTACTTCTTTTCTGCGTCAGTTTATTCTGTTTTGTCTTCAGCAGTTTTTGTCGTTCTATTATTTGCTGTAACACTTCCGGCAATTAACTCAACAGCACGCATTGGAAAGAATGAAAGTGTTAAAGTTGCGATACATAATGCATATAGTATGGTTAAGTATCTTTATGATGAATCACAAGAGGGGAAGATTACAGAAGCACAAGCAAAGCTTCATGCTAAAAACCTTCTTCAGGCGCTACGTTTTGATGGAAAGAATTATTTCTTTGTAAGTGATAAGAATCTTAATGTTGTTGCTCATGGTGCAGACCCATATAAAGTTGGAAATAATATGGCCAAGTATCAAGACGGTAAGGGAACATTTCTTTATAAGGAATTTTTAAAGATTGGTCTTGAAAAAGGGGAAGGCCAACTAACTTATTATCGTGCTCTAAAGAAAGAAGGTGATGTAATTGAAAAAACATCTTATATCAAATATTTCGAACCATGGGGTTGGGTAATTGGAACAGGTGTCTATCTAGATGATGTTAATGTCGCAGTTTTTGAAGCTAAAAAGAGCACTCTAATTGGACTTATGATTTGTGTTGCTATTGCTCTTGGCCTTTCTTTGTGGAATGCGCACTCAATGTATGCAAATTTCATTGCTCCAATTAAGTCAGTCATTAGAAACCTTAAACAAGAATATGTAGAGCTAGAGAGAATCGCTAATAATATTAACTCTAGTTCGAGACAAATTCTTGATGTTTCAAGTAAGCAAACTGACTCTGTGGATAATGTTGCTGCGGCCATCACTGAAATAAAGTCTATGGTTGATTCAACAAGAGACAATGCTGATCGATCAAGTGGTCTTGCTAAACATACAGCAAATATTTCAAATGAGTCTAAAGAAAAAATTCTAAGACTTGTGCAGTCTTTTGATATCATCAAAAAAGATAACGAAGAGGTAATTCAAGTCATTAGAGACAATAGTGTTCAGTTAAATGATATCTCGAATACAATCAATGATATTCAAGAAAAGACTGAAGTTATTAGTGATATCGTTTTTCAAACAAAGCTTTTATCTTTCAATGCTTCGGTCGAGGCTGCAAGAGCTGGAGAGCACGGAAAGGGATTTAGTGTTGTGGCAGAAGAAATTGGGGGACTTGCTAAGGTTAGTGGAGAGTCAGCAATTGAGATCGCTACAATTATTGATGAATCAACTCGTCGAGTGAAAGAGTTAACTGATATGACGACAAAGACTGTTGAAAATCTCGTTCAAGTAACAGAGAAAGATTTGCTCGAAGGGCAAAAGTTAATGGCCGATTGTCGTGATGCTCTTGAAGAGTTGGTTGGTCAGTCAATGGAGTCCTCAAGTATGTGTAATGAAATCCTAGGTGCTCTTTCTGAACAAGAAAATGGTATCGCAGATGTTAATACTTCGATTAATACTCTAAATGAGTCGCAATGGCAGCTAAAGAGTTCACAGGAGTCTTCAGCTCGTGAAGTTGAAGATCTAGTTAAGAAGAGTGAACAAATTAAAACAGCAGTTGAGAAATTAGAAAAAATCGCAGCATAACAAGCTAGTAATTGATTCAAATGGCCCTTATAATAGGGCCATGAATCGAAAAATTTATCTCTTTGACTATTTCACTGTAATTGAATCCGAATCACTAAATGTTGAGTTTCATTCTCATATTGCTCAACAGTTGTCTTTCTCCCTAGATTCTTGTCCTTTAAAATATGAGACGGAAGAAGGCGTGTTTGAAAAGAGATTTATTTACCTGCCTTCTTTAATAAAGCACAGATTCCTAAGTGAGAGTTGCCACAATTTAACGATTCTAATTGATGAAGAAGCCAGCTTCAAACTTGATGTTGAACATATTGATACTAGAGTTCTAAAACTTGAAACGATCAATCGCAAGAGTGTTGAAAGCTTTCTTAAACAACTTGGCCTAATATCTAATAAAGAATTGGATGAGAGAATTATCAAGTTATTTCAAATGATTAAAGATTATGAGAACCTTGATGAAGTAAAGTTAAAGGATTTTGCAAACTCGCTTGCACTTTCGGAAAGTCGTCTTTTACATCTATTTAAAGAAGAGGTTGGTGTAACATTTAGAAAGTATATTCTTTGGCAAAAGCTTAAGAGGGCGGTTGATGCCCAAGCAGAAGGTCGAAATATTACGGATGTTGCCATCGCTGCTGGCTTTAGTGATTCTGCACATTTCTCAAAGTTTTTTAAACAAAGTTTTGGTCTTTCACCAAAAGAAATTTTTAAAAATAGCCAGTTTATACAAGAATAAAATATCCAAGATTCGTATTATCTTCTTAAGGAGAATATATGAAATCAAAGTTACTCGATCTTAATCACCCCGATATAATCAAATTGAAAGATGAAATTCTAGAGCTTTCTCGAGACGAATCTCAAATCATAGGAGCTTGCTACCGTTATGTTAGAGATGAGATTAATTTTGGCTATAACTCAAGTGATGATATTACAGCATCTCAAGTATTACGTGACGGCTACGGCCAGTGCAATACCAAGGCAACACTACTGATGAGTTTACTGACTTCCTGTGGGATTGAGAATAGGCTTCATGGTTTTACGATTGACAAAAAACTACAATACGGAGCAGTTACAGGATTTTTTTATGCAATCGCTCCTCGTGAAATTCTTCATAGTTGGGTCGAAGTTAAGTATCAAGGAAAATGGTATAATCTTGAAGGTTTTATCCTCGATATAGACTATCTGACAGCTATTCAAAAGATGGCCGGAAAGGATGTTCGTTCGTTTTGTGGCTACGGAGTTGCTTGTAAAGATTTACAGAATCCTGAAGTCGATTGGAAAGGTGGAAACTCAACTTATATTCAAAAGGAAGGGATCGTAAGAGATTTGGGATTATATGAAACTCCAGATGAGTTTTATCAAAAATATGGAACAAACCCTAAAGGAATAAAAAAATTCTTCTATAAATATTTTATTCGCTTCTTGATGAATAAAAATGTTAGTGACATAAGAAATAGACCTGCTTAACGCAGGTCTTACTTATAAAATTTCATTTAACTTTGAAGTGATTTTTTCATCAGTTGGAGCAATATCAGGAAAGTAGCGCTCTACAATTTCACCATTCGAATTTAGAAGAAACTTTTCAAAGTTCCAGTGAATATCATGCTCTTGGCCTGTGATAAGTCCTTTACTAGTTAGAAGTTGCTCAAAGTCAGGCTTATCATTTCTTACAGCATCTTTTTTTGTTTCAGTAAGGGCCTTGTATAGAGGATGTTGACCTTCACCTTTAACAATGATCTTTTCATTTACTGGAAATGTCACGTTGTACTCAAGAGAACAGAATTGCTGGATTTCTTCATTGCTTCCAGGTTCTTGTCCAAGGAATTCATTTGCTGGGAATGCAAGAATCTCAAGTCCCTTGTCTTTGTATTCAGAATATAATTTCTGTAATCCTTCATATTGTGGTGTTAGGCCACATTTTGAAGCAACATTAACGATGAGATATGCTTTTGCATTAAAGTCAGGGATCGTCTTTGTAAGACCTTTTGCATCTTTAAATTGAATTGTATTTAGATTTGTACTCATATTGGTAACCTCCTAAAGATTTTCTATAAGAGGTTACCATAAAGATTTATTTAAGAAAGTTGTGGCGTGCCAATTGAAGCTTTTTATAACTTTCAATTAACTTAAGGTGCTTATCGATTCCTTCAAGATTCATACTTGTTGGAGTTAATCCGTCGAATCGGTTTTCACCTGTTATTGTCTTATTAACTCGATCCATTAACTCTGATCCATACATACGAGTTAGGTTCTCAATGTAATCTTTCATCTCAAGATCGTCGCCAAGTTCAATATCAAGTGCAATATTTAATACTTGATAAAAACGTCTTCGCTCAATTGTATTGTCATTAAACGTACCAAGCATTTCTACTAGCTCTTTTGCATCATCAAATTGTTTTAATGCAAGGTATGTAAGTGCTTTTAACTCGCCAATTACTAATTGTCCCCAAACCGTACTTTCGTCAAATGCCACACCAATTAGTTCTGATACAGGCATATAGTTATCAAGAGAACTTTCTTCAAGTTGACCAACTAACTCTGACAAATCCTCTTCATCAAGTGCGTGTAGGTTTAAAATCGCTTCTCTGTAGTCTAGTGCCTGATTGTGGTTATCCCAAATAAGGTCTTCTGGAAGATAGATTTCAGAATAATTAGGTACCAATATTCGACAAGCCGCTGCTCCAAGTTCATTGTAGTCAGCAATATATACTTCTTTTTCGAGCTCTTTTAAAATCCCCATCAGGTAGTCATATTCTTCTTGAGTTGTTCCAGAAAAATTCCATTCATTAAATTCATACTGCGGCTTTCCTGCAAAGAAACGCCAAGAAATGATACCTGTTGAATCAATAAAGTGATCAACAATATTATTATGCTCTTTGATCGCAAATTCATTAAATGTTGGAGGGAATGTATCATTCATTCCTTCAAAACTTCGTCCTTGGAGAAGTTCAGTAAGTGATCTCTCAAGAGCAACCTCAAAACGAGGGTGCGCACCAAAAGAAGCAAAGACGCCACCATTTCTAGGGTTCATAAGAGTGACACACATAACTGGAAATTTTCCACCAAGTGAAGCATCTTTAACAACGATTGGAAAACCTGCTTCTTCAAGCTTGTTTATACCTTCCATAATCGTTGGATATTTTTCTAATACTGATTTTGGTACATCAGGAAGAGTAATTTCATCAACAATGATTTGTTTTTTTACAGCTCTTTCAAAAATTTCAGAAAGACATTGTACGCGGGCTTCATATTTTGTATTTCCAGCACTCATCCCATTACTTACAAAAAGGTTTGCAATAAGGTTGGCCGGTATATAAACAGTCTTTCCATCTGATTGTCTTTCATATGGAAGAGCACAAATACCGCGCTCATAATTTCCTGAGTTCGTATCAACTAAATGTGATGCTGAAAGCTCTCCATCGTTATCATAGGCACAGATAAGTGTTTCATCCATAAGCCCTAGTGGTAAAGAGTCATCTTCTGGAATCTCAAACCATTTCTCATTAGGGTAGTGAACAAAGTCTGCATTTGCGATTTCTTCACCAAGATAGTAATCACTGTAGAAATAATTTGTACTGATGCGCTCAAGGTATTCCCCAAGAGCAGATGCAAGGGCCGCATCTTTTGTTGCACCCTTACCATTTGTAAAACACATTGGAGAGTCTGCGTCTCTAATATGGACAGACCAAACGTGTGGGACTTGGTTACGCCAAGAAGCGATTTCAATTTTAATCCCTAGTCCTGCAAGAAGTTCAGTCATATTAGCGATTGTCTCTTCAAGAGAACAATCTTTGCCTGGAATCATCGTTTTAGTGTTTTCAACTTCATATTCAAGCTTAACATCGTTTCCTAAAACTTCTTTTGCTTCTATTTTAAAATCGATTTCATTTTGGATGACTCGCTTAACTGTACAGCGCTCCATTGATGCTAGAATCCCTTTCTTATCTTTTTCAGAAATCGTAGCGGGAAGTTCTGCATGAATGACAAATGATTGCTTATAGCGATTGTCAGGATCCACAATATTTTGCTGACTGATACGAATATCATCAGTTGGAATATCACGACTATTACAATAGACCTTCGCAAAGTAGGCTGCACACATGGCAGAGGATGCGAGGAAATAGTCATATGGGCCAGGAGCTGTCCCGTCACCTTTGTAGCGAACAGGCTGGTCTGAGATGATTTTAAAGTCGTCGAAGCTTGCTTCGATTTTTAGATTGTCGAGGTATTTTACGTTTACTTGCATGGCGCTATAACTACCATAAATAAGTATGTTATGGCCCTAACGATCTTCCATCCTATAAGAATTACTGCTATTTATCTCATTGTAAGTATGTGAAAATAAATAAATTTAACTTTCTTAAGTTGTCAATTGTTGCCATTTTGTGGTCTTTATTGCAAAAATGGCCGTGCAATTTAAAGGAGAAGTTAATGAAATCTATCATTCTAATGCTGGCAATGCTGCCTTGCCTTGTTTTTGGTTATAACCACCCAGATGCTAAAACTCTAATGACTGAATATCAAGATTTCCGTTCAATCGTTTTGCTATTGAAGCATGATTACTTAGTAGGTGATTGGTATAAGGCCAAAGATTTTGGTGACACTACGATTATGTGGAATTTAGGTGACGACATAACTGATCGTGAAGTTATTCGTTTCTTTAGAAAAAAAGCAGATGGATCAGTTTTTACAGTAACGTATCATCGTTCTGATTATATTGTTGATGGAAGAATTGTTCTTCGTCGTTTTGTTGGACCTGAGCCAACAGGTTGGATCAACCATACAATCGATTATGAAACAGGTGAAGAATTAGGCTCACAAGGTTGGTGGCCACTGTTTGATGATTCAGATCATGCATTCATGAAACTATGGGGAATCTATTACTAATAAATAGAAAATAAAGCCTACAAAAGTAGGCTTTTTTTTATTTTTATTTTTATCTCTGATCTGTCTCATAAAAAATTAAAAACTCTTTTGTTACTTTTTTATTATAAAAAAAATACACAAGGAGTTTTTGTGAAAAAAACATCAATCATTTCAATTCTATTTTTCTTAATGTTCAATTCTTTTTCATTCGCGCAGGAAAACGCGATGGTGCGTGTTAGAGCGCTAGGTGTAAGCCCTGATGTTAGTGATAATATCGGTGGTAATATTGCAATTAATAACGAATCAGTACCTGAAGTCGATTTCTCTTACTTCTTCCATCCAAACTTTGCTGTTGAATTAATTCTTGCAACAGCAACTCATGATGTAAATCTTAACGGAACAGGAAGCCTTGGAAGTGTTTCTCTTCTACCTCCAACATTACTTGCTCAGTACCATATGGATTTTGGTATGTTTAAACCATATGTAGGAGCAGGGATCAACTACACAATCTTTTATGGAGAAGTTCCTGGAGACATGGCCTCAACAAAGTACGATGATTCATTTGGATATGCATTACAGCTTGGTACAGATATCAAGGTTGCACAAAATATGTATCTAAACTTTGACGTAAAAAAACTTTACTTACAAACAGATGCAACAGTTGATACTGGATCTGGAGTTGTGAAGGCTGAAGTTGATATCGATCCTCTCCTTGTTGGTGTCGGTATTGGTTTTAGATTCTAAGACTCTAAAATGGGGGAGGCTATGTGGCGTAGCCTCCACTTTAAATTCTCTCAAATGATTTGCACCCGTTAATATTTCCTGTATCATTTTTCTATGATGGAATTTGAAATTAGAATCTTAGAAGGCAAAGAATTTGATAAGTATTATCAGGCACACAAAGAAACAGTCTTTGAAGAAGACCATAGTTATGTTCTTTGGGATATTCTCTCAGAAGAAGAATTAACTAATATCAAAAGACTAAAAGAGAATATGGGGAGTCCATATCAACTTTGTCTTGCGGCATTCGATAAAGATGAGAATTTCGTTGGCTGGAGTTGGGGCTTTCAAGAAAATAGTACAACTTACTATATGTGCAATTCGGCCGTACTACCTGAGTATCGTCGCCATGGTATCTATGGGGCCATGCTTGATAAGACTCTCGCAATCCTTGAAGCAGAAGGATTTCAGATGGTCTACTCTCGCCACTGCGCTACTAATAATGCCGTTATTATTCCAAAGCTTAAGGCCGGCTTTCTTATTTCTAAAATGGAACTAGATGATAAATTTGGTGTTCTCATTCATCTTCATCACTATTTCAATGAGAAGAGAAAGAGAGTTATGGATTATCGTGCCGGGCAAATTAAACCCGACACTGATATTAAAAAACTATTTAAAATTTAACGTACACAATAGTAATTCATTACTTTTGCATTTACTGACCATGGATCACGCACTGGTGACGGATTCATTAGTCCTGGATGATAAACCTTTCCGCCACGTAGGGCCCAAATATTTTGGTGGATAGAAATACCTCCGTTCCAGTCTCCGTAGGCATCAATGGCCTCAAGCTCTGATCCATTAGGAAGTCTTGCATACATATTGTCACAAGCTTGTTCTGCTTGTCTTAGTGAGTTTACTCTTCCGATTGAGCCATTATGCGTTCCAATGATTGTCAGTTTTCTACCATTTACTCTTAGAGTAGAAGGGAATTTTGTTCTTTGGAAATCTTCAAACATACGTGAAGCAATTTGAGACATCACAACAGAAGGTTGCCCAATTCCTTGATAGTTTTTAGTAGAACCATCTGAGCCTACAAGAGTAAGAGTTACTTGAATATTTCCGCGACAGTTTGGAGCAAAAGAGTATGATCCATAGGCCATGTAATCAACAAGTGCACCAGCATTATCAGGAATCCAACCAGGCCTTTGACCATTGTTGATTGAATTAAAAATATAACGAATATTATTCATTTGGACGAATTCTAGTTTTCTATCAACTACTGGAAAATCACGGTAGTAACCATCAAAGTAAGCCTTTAGTGTATTTTCAAGAGTTACATCAAGATACTTATGTTGAGTCGCTAGTCTTACGTTCTTGTCATATAAAGCATCGAAAGTAACAAGCATCTGTAGCGCTTCACTACCTTTTGCTCCAGATTGCATAAGCTCTGAGGCAAGGCCAGTCATCTCACTCATATACTCAGTTCGAGTTTGTGAGTAGGCTTGCTTATAAGCACACAGATCCGCTCCTCTTACAAAAGGGATTGATGACCAGATACGGGCCGCTTGAGCTTGTGCACTAATTCCAATAAGAGCTAGTAGAGCTAGGGATTTCAACTTCTTCATAATATCTCCAATTTGCCTGATTATAGGGGGATATCAAAATTTATCATAGTTACTCGATAAAATTTATACGTATAAAGGCCAGCTATGCTGGCCTCAGTTTTAGTTTTGTGATCTTAAGTAAGCTTCATAGATACATGCGCGGATTTTTTCTTTTCCTTCAGGCATCTTTTTACATTCGAATTCACCCTGTGAATTTTTTCTCTTAGGAGTCCATTCAAAATTAACCATGAATGTTCCTGATTCAGCATTCCAGCTTGGAAAAACCATTAGTCCACCTTGGCTATCATCACTTTCATGCATTCTGATAACAAGCTTTGTAATGAGATGACCTGCGATGGCCCCTGCAAATACATCTGATAGCCAGTGCTTTCGATCGTGTAGACGGCCGTAAGATGTTAGCGCCGCAACACCATAAGCAAGGTATGGCACAACTTTATTATCTTTGTAGATTTCTGCAAATACTGTCGCAAATGACCATGCACCTGAGGAGTGTCCAGAGAAGAATGATTTCCCTTCAGTTCCAAATTCATAGGCACCAAGGTCTTTATTAGGTCTTTGACGACCGAAAGTTTTCTTAAAGCCCTCCGTTACAATTTGTGTCGCAATTTGTGACGTTACAACATAAAGTCCTGCTTTCTTTAACTTTCCATCTTCAAGCACTACACCCATAAAGTAAGAACCTGCGGCAGCTCCGCCCATGATCAGGCGTTCGTGGTTATTTGTTGGGTATACTAACTTTTCAGTAAATCCATTTTTGTGGTCTTGAATGAAGTCCATCGTTTCTTCATCTGATGCAAACATTACAAGGCCCAGTGATGTTGATGCTGCTAACATAAGTGCTTCTTTGTCACTTAGACCAAGTGGTATGAAGTAGCCCTTCTTGTTATCACTAGGGTCGTATTTTCTTAGGAATTCAGAGAACTCTTTAGGATTCATCCCGCCACGAATAGTTTCGTTTCCAATTCTTCCTTTAATTCCTTCCATTTCATCGATATTTCTTTGCTCTTCTTCACTACAGCCTTGAATTGTATTTTTACAGCTGTAGATTTCATCAAGCATTCGCTTTGCTTGAGAGCGCATATCAATTTGATTTTCGTCTACTGAGACACAGCCTTCATAACGCCACTCGCAGTTCTCCTGTAGTGGATTGAATGACTTCTGTTCCCAGAAGTAGAGATTCTCTTGTGCCATAGCACTCGATACGAGAGTTGATAGGATTAGACCATTTGTAATTATTTTCTTTAAATTTTTCATGAGGCCAATATAGCTGAAACTGTAAAAAAAGCTTCATAAGTGTAATTAATCATAGGGCAGACTAAAAAATAGACACTAGTAAGTTATTAAAATATTTAGAAGAATAAATTACATACCTTAGAAAACTCATGGACGACTAAATAGAAAGCTTGCTATTTAGACAAAAACTTATGAGGAGAATTCGATGAAAAAATTATTACTGGTAGCAATGCTATCTCTATCTGCAGTTGCATCACCTGTTTCTAACTCTGTTATTGCTAAGGCAAAGAAGGCAGTAGAAGAAACTGCAAAATCATATTTTGGACCAAAAGCTTATGTTTACTACTCAAATAGTAGTGCAGAAGATAAAGAGGTTTTCTTTAACGTGCTTTGGACTGAAGAAACGACAGATGTTTTTTACGATGAAGGTGAGCAAATTTATGTTCCTGTAAAAACAGAATGTGAGCAGGAAATGGTTTATTTAGTAGATACTAAGAAAGTTCTACTTACTCAAAATGCTTATTGTTACTAAGAATATAAAAAGGGAGCTTCATGCTCCCTTTTGCTTTTAATAAATATAATCAAGATCTTTATCTCCAAATCTTATATCACTATCAAATTCGAAATGAGCAAGAAATAGTTTATTTTCATGTCTTAGAATGAAAGCAATTTCACCATTGGCGTAATACCAATCTCTTCCGAATAAAAGGCCTACAAATTGAATACCTGAATTGTTGATATCATCGACTAGCTTACTAAATTTTGGAATATGCTTATCAAGTGTATAAAGTACCTTCTTTTGCTGTTCTTTATCGACTTTAACTGGATACCAATCGCCCATATTAACAACTTTATGTTCAAAAATTTCTTGAATGATCTCTAGGCCGCCAACTTTTAGATCAGTAATATAAGCATCGACATTTCGATGTTTTTTTAGAAATTTAAGCTTCTTTGGTAGCTTCATTCTTTTTATATTTCTTTCATCAAAGAAGTTACACTCAATAGCACGGCTGTCCCCACCATCGAAATAGTAGGCACCACTTAAGTCATTGATAGGATATGCGATTCCAAAATCTGATTCCTCTGAATAAATCACCATTTCGCCGTCTTCTATCGATCTAACTGCGCCGTGACCTTTGTATGATCTATTACCGCTATTTTCCAGGATATATGTCGTATTAGGCTTATAGTCTAGAAGTGATACGCTATAAGTGTGACCTGAAACATCATCACTACAAAATAGTTTCGTGAATGTATTATAGTTAATTTGAGTTGCCATAGTTGTATTGGCAGTAAGAGTAATACAAAAAATAGAAATAAGATTTTTACACACAGTTTTCATACAATTTCTCCTTGTTGGCCATTGATAACAAGAAATATTTATATATTGAAATAATATAAAAGTATTTTGTGTATATCAAAATTGTATGGTAGCTAAAAGCTATGAATATAAATCTCAATTATATTGAAGTATTTTGTCATCTTGGACAGAACTTAAATTTTTCTCAGACAGCGAGGGAGCTAAATACATCTCAACCTGCGATCTCAAGAAAGATAAAACTTCTAGAAGATGAATTAGGTTATGAGCTTTTTGTTCGCTCAAACAAAACAACATCATTAACTCTAAAAGGACAGGCGTTTCTTGATCAAGTCCTGCCTAGTTTTAATACAATTAGTGGCGCCATTCATAATAAAGAACAGAAAATTGATCTGAAAGTTGGGAGTATCTTTGAGGCAGGTGAAAAATATCTCTTATCGGCCCTAAATGACTTACATGAAAATGAAAGAATTGGTCACTTTGATCTCCAGTTCGATTCGGCCATTAATCTTATCGATAAATTACAAGCAGGAGAGTTAGATATCATTATGACTCATATTATTCCTGCTCAAAAGAGCTTGAGCTTTTTTGAAGTTTTTCGTGACGGCACCTACCTCGTTGGCCCTAAGAAAGAGGATGGTAAGCGCAAAAGAAAGCTCGTCACATATCGTAATGAAGACCTTTATACAGAAGAATTCTTACACAAAACTTTAGGTAAAAATTGGAGATCTAAATTTGAAATCATAGGTTGTGTAAACTCACATAAGGCAATGCTTTCTCTTTGTGAAGCTGGTGGCCATTTTTGTGTCGTACCTGAATCAAGTTTCAATAATTCTGGTGGATTAAAAATTTATAAGAAGAAAGACAGTAGTCACGGAATATATATCTGTGTACGACAAAACTTTCTTGAAAATAGAGATACAAAAAGGCTTATTGAAGAATTAATCAATTGTTTAAAATAGCTTTTCTATTCTTTACCTTTCCTAAATTGACAGCTTCTAGTGTGCACTTGAATATAAATTCATTCATTTGGAGATTATATGGAAAATGTTTCAGCACTAAGAGATGCGGAAAAGGAGCTTTTTGAGTTAACTCAAAAGGTTGCGGCTCTACGTAGAGATCAAGCCTCGCAAGAAGTTAAAAATTATACATTTCGAAGCACTGCAGGTGCAGTGAATTTATATGATCTTTTTGGGGATAAGGATCAGCTCATTATAATACACAATATGGGACAAGGATGCCGTTATTGTACATTGTGGGGAGATGGAATTAACGGTTTTGTTTCTCATATTGAGAGCGTGTGTTCACTCGTTTTGGTATCAAAAGACAGGCCAGACGTACAACGTCGTTTTGCAAATGAGAGAGGGTGGCGTTTTAATATGTTATCTCATGGGGGAGGAGAATATATTAAGGATCAAAGCGTCGTTGCAGGTGAGGAGAATATGCCTGGAATTGTCTGTTACCAAAAAGTTGGCACTAAGGTGTATCGAAAAAATTCTGCGGCATTCGGTCCTGGAGATGAATTTTGCTCTATGTGGAATATTCTATCTTTGGCCGGTGTATCATCCAGTGACTGGACGCCGCAGTATAGTTATTGGAGTCGTCCTGAGCACATGGATGATGGGGGTGAGAATATACAGTAACTCTTGAATGTTCGATACGTAAGGTACATAATATTTGTGTATTCTGCTAAGAGGGAGATGGCGTGAGCCTTGATATCTATATTTATATTACACGTTATCTCACGATATTTTTCTTGGCCTTCTTCACTTATCAATTCTTTTCAGGATTGGTTAGCTCTTACACTATTAAGGAACGTTCTAGTCTTTGGTATACGCAGATGTGTCTCTTCTCTGCTATGTACTGTCTATTCTTCACTATAAATACCCATGTTACAGATATTAAGACGTCAAATGCCATTTTAAATCTCTTGTGGATTTTTGCATTTATCGCTTTCTATTGTTATATGCATGCAATTGAAGCATTCTTGGGTAAGGGCCTAAAACTTTTAAAAATTCCTAAGGTTGTTATTTTCGTCCTTACTATTGTTCAATTCATATCTTTGGGATCTTATTTCATCTTTGATAGTAGCTTTATCTTTACAGGCCAGATTATTGTAAATGAGTCATTCTTTTATCAGTCGGCCCAGATTGCAATGTCTCCGAATATCTTCGGACAAATTGTCGGCAGCCTAGGTGCTCTTTCAGTTTTCTTTGCAAGTGCTGTTATTTGGAAAGAGTTAGAGAAATCGAACTCGAAAGAATACTTATTAAAAATAGGGATTATCTTAACTATTTTATCGGTAATTAATGACACATGCCTAAGTCTAGAGGTTTCAGGTACCCTCATTCCAATCTATTATTTAGCAAATGCATTTGAAGCCGTTAGATTTAACTTCTTTTACCGAAAACTTGCTTTTGAAAAATTATATAATCTTGAAAATGAAGTCATTAGGCTCTCCAAGGTCGCCCAATTTGGTTTCGCTGCTGCAAGCATTGCTCACGATATAAAGAATCATATCTTTGTTATCAAGGTAAAGACTAGCTCGCTTCTTCGAAATAAAACCGAAGATAAGCAGAGGGCCTATGAGGAAATCTTAAAACACAATGATAAACTTCTTGAGATAACTGATCTCTATATGAATATTTTTAAAAATAATATTGCCTCAAAGAAAGAGGACTATTCTAGTTTAGAGATTATTCAAGATATTGAAGAATTAGTGTCTCCTAAGTTTGAGGCCACTAATGTGAAGTTTGAAATTGTGGCAGATGAATTTATTATTCACTGTAATAAAACAGAAATAGTCATCTCTGTGGTTAATCTCATCAGAAATGCTCTTGAAGCTGTACAAAGTCATGATGGTACAAATAAGTGGGTGAAGCTAATGTTTAAAGGGCATGATAAATCAATTCATGTCGTTGATAGTGGGGGCGGAATCGAGCCTCGTACTGCTGAGCATATTTTTGAATTTGGCTTTACTTATAATAAGGAGAGCAGCGGCCATGGAATTGGGCTTGCCATTACTAAGGAGCTCTTAAGTCGCTCCGGCTTTAATTTGTGGCTAAATGATAAATCACCCAATACAACCTTTACGATTGATCAGAGTGAATAAATTTATTGTAAGTGGTTAACATCCTTGGTGAATTTTAAGTTCTTTTCGTTATTCTAATAAATTATATTTTGATAGCAATTATACTAAGAAGTAAGTCATTACTTTTAGAGGAACGTTTGTGGAGCTTGACTTATATATTTCATTTACAAGATATTTAACGACTTTTGTTTTTTCATTCTTCGTTTATCAATTTTTTGCTAGTCTTGCGAATTATTATCAAATACGAGATCGCAATATTCTTTGGCCGGCAGCTATGTGTATTTCAACGGCCTGTTATTGTTTTGTTTTTGCTTTTAACACGCATTTCATTAATCAGAAGCTGTCTGATTTTATTCTCATCATATTTTGGATTTGTGCATACTCATCATTTTACTGTTACTTAAGAACAGTTGAAGTGTACTTTGGACATACCGTTAAAGGCTTTTCATTTGCTAAAACGTTTTGTCTTTTCTTTGTAGCAGTTCAAGTTATTTGTTCGTTTACAACCCTTGCTTTTGATTTTAATTTTCTTTTTGATAAGCATAATTATGTAAAAGATAATCTCTTTGCTCAAACAATGCACTTTTATGTTTCACCAAACCTCCTTGCGAAGGGACTTGGTGGACTTGGTGCCATTGTCGTTTTTTATTCATGCACAATGGTCTGGTTGGAGTTAAATCGACTAAGAAAGAGAGAGCGCCTCTTGCGTCTTGGTATTATCATTAGCTTTTTAGTCGTTTTAAATGATTCACTCCTAGGCCTTGAGGTAACGGGAGCGATTCTTCCTCTTTATTACTTTGGGAATGCATTTGAAGCGGTTAGATTTAATATTTATTATCGCCATTTAAGCTATCGAAAAATGTATAATTTAGAGTCAGAGGTAATCAGGCTTTCTAAAATTGCACAATTTGGTTTTGCTGCTGCAAGTATTGCTCACGATATAAAAAATCACATCTTTATCATTAAAAATTCCATTGATCGATTAATTAGAGGGAGAGTGTTAAATCATGAAGAGACATATCTCTCAATTGATAAACATACTGATAAGATAACTGAAATAACCAATCTCTATATGGATGTTTTCAAAAAGAATACCAATAGTGATAAGTCTGATACGACGATAAAAAATGTCGTAGAGGAGGCCTTAGAGTTAGTTACCATTAAGTTTAGAGAGGCCGGAGTTAAATTGGATGTCGATATCTCTGATTTTGACTTACGCTGCAATCCAACTGAGGTAACAATTTGTTTGGTTAATATCTTAAAGAATACACTTGAAGAAGTGTCGCCTGAAGGTAAGTACGAGTCACCTTGGGTTAGGATTAAAACAGATGCAAATAAGCGTAAGTTATCGATTGTTGATTGCGGCAGTGGCGTAATCAATGTAAGTAAGCAAGAGCTCTTCATGCTAGGTTATACGACTAAGGGGAGCGCTGGAGGACATGGGATTGGACTTGCTATCACTAAGGAATTACTGGGACGAGCCGGATTTAAGCTTGATTTAGACCGTAATGAGCTTAATACGACGTTTGTGATAGATTTTTGACAAGTAGGTTAAAATTACATAATAAGCTGATTAAATTTTATTTCTTCGGTATAAGATTCTCTATAAGATATTAAATTTTTAAGGAGAGTCATATGAAATCAATCACTTTAGCAATCTTAATTGCACTTTCGGCTTTTGGATCAAATGTATCAGCAAACTCGGATCTTGATAGCTTTGTTTCAGACCTAAAAAGCTTAGATGGTAAATCTGGTAAGGTTGTGATGAATGGTGAAGAAAGAGGTAACTGTACAGTTCTTGTTGAAAAAGATAGTGATGCTGTAAGAGTAGAATTTGATACTCCTGAACTATATGCAAATCCTGTTTCTGTTGCGCTTTTAGATAGTGCTGAACTTCTTGATAATGACACTCTTCTAGTATCAACAAATTCAAACCGTCCAGGTGGAGATGCTTGTGGTGATTTCGGTGGAGCTTCTAATTATAAAGAGACAATCTCAATTGATAACAATTCAGTATCAATCAATATTAGCTTCCGTTGTTTCCTATTTAAGAAGAATAAAATTAACTACACTTGTGAATTAAACTAAGAAGTGTCTAAAATTTAAACTTGGACATAGTTTTTTCAAAGAACAAATATAAAATTCAAAATTAAGATATAAAGGGATTATGAAAATAATCCCTTTTTTTATTTCCCTCGTTTCAGTTACTAATATCCTTGCAGCGGAGTCTTGCACTCTTGATGACAACGTCAAAATATGTATTGAAGGTACTAAGAAAAGTATTTCAAAATATTTTGAAAAGACTAATGGACTTTCTTCTGAAGAGTTCTATCTTGAAAATAGGTTAATAAAGCAAAGTTTTTATACGATTGAGGGAGAGCAAATCTCTAGTATCGATTATGAGTATCAAAATGATTCTTTATTCTATAAGACGGTCTTTAATACTCAAAATAATCATGTGCAGTCTAAGGTATTAATTCAAAAAATTAATAATCAAGATGTTATCTTAAAAGAGTACGGCTTTGATAAAAGAACACATATTCTAGAAAGTATCGACACTATCGCCGAAGGTGTAATTGTCGAGAGAAAAGTAATCAATCCTGAAGGTGAAGATTATAATTATAAATTTATCTATGATGACAAACGTATTATCGGATTTGATGTTTATAATGACGATAATGTAAAGATTGGTGATTATATTCAAAATAAGATGGGAGAGGTTGCAGGTGGCCCTCATGATGCGACTGTTAAGATTGCTGTTATCGACTCGGGTTTTGACCACAATCATCAGGACATACAAGATCATATTTTAGTTAATAATGATGAAACATTTAATAAGCGCGATAATGATAGTGACGGATTTATTGATAATATTTTGGGCGTCCATTTTGATGGTGATAGCGATATCAAGTTTATGAATCCATTTTCAGGATTCTTACCTCGAACGGGTGCTCCTTCTGTTCAAAAAGCTGCAGTTTACGGAATCCCATTTGAAACGATTAAGGCCAAGGGAACAACTGGTCCAATTACATCGCATGGAACGCATGTTTCTTCAATTGCATTACGTGGTTTAAAGTCGGCATCTCTTCTGGCCTTTGCTGGAGATTTTGGAGAGTCGAAATATCTCGATATGATTTCAGCAAAGCTACAGAAATCAGAAGTTGATTTCGTAAATATGAGTTTTTCATTTCCGCACCAGTCACTAGGGCTAGTTGATCGTAAAACATATCGAAGTATGCAAAACCTATTCTTGAACAATCCTGAGGTTGTCTTCTTTGTGGCCGCTGGAAATGATGGGCGCTTTCTGAATGGAAGCCGTGATTGTATGTATCCAGCTTGCTATACTTATCCTAATGTTGTGACTATTGGTGCTACAACAGATAGTGATTGGCGAAATGATGAAAATTATGAAATGGCAGATTATTCAAACTATAGTTCTAGCTTTGTTGACTTTTTTGCTCCAGGAACAAAAGTTGAGGCGGCCCTTCTTGGTGATATGAAAATACGTCACTCGGGAACATCGATGGCCTCGCCAATGGCCCTTAATATGGCGGCCCATCTTATGGAACAAAACCCTAATATGAGTGCATTAGAAATCGTTGAGTTAATGAAGGAACAGAGTATTAAGAAGAACTCAATTGAGTCAAAATTTGGAGTCATAAGACCTTTACCAACTAGCTTGAGATAATTTTAATAAATTCGAATGTTTTTAGGTGTTTTAATTATTTTAAATATAGTATATTTAATGTATGAGCATCGAAGAATATAAGGTACTTACTAGATATGTAACGACCTTCGCATTTGCGTTTTTCTTATACCAAGCTTCTATAGGGGTTTATACCTCTAGAAAGTTGCTTAGTCGTAAGGTCTTCTGGCATATCGCAATGTGTTTGGGAGCAGGCTCATACGCCATCCTAATTGCCGTCAATACTCACGTTTCAGATATTAAGCTTTCAAATTTTCTTCTACTCACTTACTGGTTCTTCGCATATTTCACTTATTATTGTTATATAAAGGCAATTGAAGGCTTTCTTGGTCAGGATATAAAGTTATTAAAGCCGGCCAAGATTTTTTGTATAGGTCATTCTATTTTCCAAGTTATAGGAGGTTTCCTTTACCTGTTAACAGATATCGACCTTATGTTTATTCCTCGCACAACTCCTCCAGCAACTCTTTTTACTCAAGCATTAAACTTAACTATATATCCAAGCGTTTTAGTTGTTGTTGTCGGATTTTTTGGAATTATAACAATTCTTTATACGACGGTTGTGATTTGGAGTGAGTTAAATAAGAGAAAGGGCAAGGAGTATCTCTTTAAAGCAGGTATTCTTATTACTTTATTTGTATCTTGTTGGGATACATTAATTGGTACTGAAACAATTGGATATCTAGTGCCGATCTATTACCTAGGTTATGTCTTTGAATCAATGCGTTTTAATATGTACTATCAAGACTTGGCCTTTACTAAAATGTACAATCTTGAAAAAGATATGGTTAAGCTTTCTAAAGTTGCTCAATTTGGTTTTGCTTCTGCAAGTATTGCTCATGACATAAGAAATCATCTCTTTGTCTTAGGTACGACTAACGATAGACTTGAAAAAATGGTAGATAAGGAACTTTCTCCTTATACGCAAAAGCTGCGTCGTCATATTGGAAAGATCCTTGAAGTAACTGACCTTTATATGAATATTTTTAAAAAGAATTATTCATCATCGAAAGAAAAGATCTCTGTTTCCCAAATAACACAAGATGCTCTTGAACTAGTTAGTGATAAGATTGCACGTCATAGTGTAAGAGTTGAAATAGAAATGGATGATTTTGCAATTGAGGGAAATGAAACGGAACTTAGTCTTTGCTTGGTTAATCTCATTAAAAACTCTTTAGATGAGATTAAAACTACGGATTCTCCATGGATTAAGGTCGTAGCATCTTCAACTGAGCGCTTTATTAAAGTTATCGATAGTGGAAAGGGGATACCGGCCAAGGTTCAAGAAGGTATCTTTGAGTTAGGACACTCGAAGAAGAAGTGCGGAAACGGACATGGAGTCGGCCTTGCTATTACTAAGCAGATTATTGAGCGCTCGGGATATAAGCTATTTATCGATAATGATAGTGAAAACACTACCTTCGTCATTAATTTTTAGATTTCGTTAAGATTCTATTAGTGTTTTATTTATTGAGATCATCATGCTAAAAGTTGGAAAACATATTTAGTATTAGGGAGCTCAATATGAAAACAATTTTTAAGTCACTCATTATGATGAGTGCAATCAGTGCGTTTGCACATTCTTCAAATTCAACATTTATCATCACTTCGGATTCAAAGCTTGGTGCTATCATTGGTTTTAGTGATTCAAGTTTTAATTATGAAGTTAGTGATGCTGTTAGAGCACGCCAATTTTGTTTTGTGGGTGATGCATCACAAGTATGCAGTCAAATTCATCAAGCAGCACAGGATATGAATGGGCGCTATTATCAAGGGGCACACGATCGTATTGAGATTCTTAGCTGTGAAGAAGATTTCGCGACAGACGAATACTCAAATGATGAAATCACTGTTGAATATAATCTAAGTGATGATTATGGTTCAGATTTTAAAGTAGTGCGTTCAATTACTGATTGTGTAACAATTTAATTGTTTCTTACTCACAGGCCTTATAGGCTTTTAGTGTTTCATGATAAGCAATTTTGTGATCAATAATTTCATTAGGGTACTCTGAAGTTCCGTACTCGGGTACCCATTTCTTTATATATTTAAAGTCAGGATCAAATTTCTTTTGCTGTGTATAGGGATTAAAAATTCTAAAATATGGAGCGGCATCACACCCTGTTCCTGCAACCCATTGCCAATTACCATTATTAGAGGCCAGCTCAAAGTCATTCAATTTACGTGCAAAGTACTCCTCCCCCCAACGCCAGTCAATGAGAAGGTCTTTCACGAGAAAAGAGGCAGCAATCATTCGCACGCGATTATGCATGTGGCCTGTCTCATTAAGCTCTCTCATTCCTGCATCAACGATTGGATAACCGGTTTTTCCTTCACACCATTTTTTAAATAGATTCTTGTCATTATTCCACTTAATCTGGCCGTACTTTTCTCTAAATGGCCCATCGATCACGTGAGGGAAGTGATACATGATTTGAATGAAAAATTCTCGCCAAATTAGCTCACTAAGCCAGACTTGATTTCTCTTAAAGCCCACTTGGGCACACTTTCGAGGAGAGACTGTTCCAAAGC
Source organism: Halobacteriovorax sp. DA5 (assembly GCF_002903145.1). Taxonomy (NCBI): domain Bacteria; kingdom Pseudomonadati; phylum Bdellovibrionota; class Bacteriovoracia; order Bacteriovoracales; family Halobacteriovoraceae; genus Halobacteriovorax; species Halobacteriovorax sp. DA5. The sequence goes on from NZ_PPDJ01000001.1 coordinate 428,020, forward strand.
GTAGATGTATACCAAGCTTTGAGGTTGCATCTAGTGCTGGGATATCACGGTTTTGATCGTAGCTATCGATGATCTTACCTTTAATCGTCTTCACTTGATCCTTGGCCTTCTCATTGTAAGTAAAACCTAGCTCATTTAAACTTGGAAAGCCTTTCGCTTTAAACTTGTGAAAGTTATTAAAGAATTTATGAGTCTCAATTGTTGCAATATCTTTTGGTGCAAGTGTACTAAGCCACTTATTTTTAAAAGGTGTGTAGACAACATAAGGTTTACCATCTTCTTTTAAAATATCATTTTTTGCAAAGATACAGTGGTCTTTGTAGCGTGAGAATTTTATATCTTCACTTTTTAGAATCTTTTCAACTTTGTTATCTCTTTTTATCGCATAAGGCTCATAGTCCTCATTTGTAAAAACTTCCTCAATAGTATAGGTTTCACATAAATCTTTGTATGCTTCTTCTGGAGTTGAGTGATATACAAGAATATCACTTCCTAGTTCAATTAGTTCTTCCTTGAGTTCTTGAATTGCATCGTGAATGAAGCTTACTCTTAGGTCATCTTCATCTTTTAACTTGGAAAGAATATTTTTATCAAAGATAAAGATCGGTATAACTGGTTTATTAGACTGAAGGGCATAGAGTAAACCACGATTATCTCTAAGTCTTAAGTCTCTTCTAAACCAAAATATATTAACTTCTTCTTTCTTTCTCATTCTATGCAATATTTTTTAGAAGCTTCAAGTCTTTTGGATAAGGCCCAAAAATGTATTGATCTTGAAGGTAAGTTTTCTTGTGTGTATTCGTTAGTATGTTCAAAAAGGAATTAACTGTTAAATAGTTAGATATTCCATTCTTATAGTCTTCCATCATTTTTATGAGAATATCTTTCTCATGCGCTGTGAGATCTTTCTTGAAATAGCCAAAAACATGAAAACACGCATTTAGTCGATTCTTTCTTGTAGGGAGAATATCGAGTGTTTCCATGAAGAGCTTAAAGTATTTTGAATAGACTTCACTAACATCAAGTTTTTCATGATTGGCAGCTATTCCACCTAGGAGTCTTAAGTTGTTCTGATTATGTTCCATAATAGAGTACTTATACATTTGATGAAATAGTTGTAGCTCTCTTATCGATCCATCGAGTTGTTGAAATCTTAAATGAGAGAATATTTTTTTTACAAAGTTTTCTCGTAGCTCCAGATTTTTAATTCTACCACTGTCAATAAATGGGAGAGTTGGCATCGTATCCATAATATATTGAGCATATAGTCCTGTTGATTTCGTAACGTAGTTTTCATCACTAAGGGTAATTGTTTTTACGTTGTCAGTTCCACAAGTAGGGGACTTTCTTGTAAAAATATGACCATTTATTTCCTCGTTAGCTATACGTGCATGAATATTTTGATAAACCTGATTTGCTTCTTCCGTAAGGTCTTTTTTAGTAAACTTTGATCTTAAGCGTACTTCATTAGATTGTTTATCAACTTTGAACAAATGTACTTCTTCTCGTGGAACTCCTAGACCCATTTCAAACTCAGGGCATACTGGTACAAAGTCTACAAATTTTGATAGTTCAGAGTAGACCCAGTCTTCACGACAATGACCACCATTATAGCGAATATTCTCACCGAGCAGACAAGAGCTTATGGCAATTTTAGGACGCAAAGACATTGGGTTCTCCTTATTTAGCAATTAGTGCTTTGTTTTAATTAGTTTAGAAACATCAAAGTGAAGATCTTTCGCCTTGGCAATAAGCTCAAGGTAGATCTTCTCATCAAGTTCTTTTGTTCTTGAAAGAATCCACAGATACTTTCTTGAACTATCTCCAACCATAGCGTATTCGTAATTTTCGCCTAGATCTAAGATCCAATAATTTCCTGCAAAGATTGGCAGCTTAATTCCACGTAGAAAGAATTGTACCTTTAACTTAGCATTAGTTTCTTTATCAACAACCCAAGCACGGGCCTTGGCAGTTTTTAATTCTCCTGTTGGTGAACCTTGGCGACACGTATTTAAAACTTCGATATCACCATCAGAACGTAGACTGTAATTTGCTGTAACTGCAGCACAGCCTTTTTGAAAACTCTGTTCAAAGCGAGCAATTTCATACCACTTACCAAGATAGCTTTGTAGATCAACATAATCGACAGTATCTAGTGGAAGTGACGATCCAGAGAAAGTTAGTGAACTTGATAAAATGGCAATAAGTAACATGAGCTTCTTCATTTCTTCTCCTCTTAAATTTTATTCAGCATGGTTATTAGTCTCACCAAAAATTTTGTATAATTTTTGGCTACGATAGTTAAAAATTTTATTAATATCTTTTTTGACAAAGGCACCTGCGACCATACTACCTAGTTGTCCCATGGGAACCATGTAGGAAACATTATCTGTCATTAAAGTACCGTTTGCGTATACCTTAAATCCATGGGTATGAACCCATTTTTTATAAGGGCCTTTTAACTGAGTATCAGTAAATTCATTATTTTGATCATAACTTGATATTTCTGTTTTCCACTTAAATGGCAGGCCATAAAGACTTAGTTGATAATCAATAATTGTTCCTGCTTCTATTTGTGGAGTACTTTTTCCTAGGACTTTAAAACTTAAAGAATCTGGCGTTATTGTTTCAAGATTTTTCTCGTCACTAAAGAAGCCGAAAACCTCATCTAGTGGCCTTTCTACCCATTGAACTTGTTTAAATTCTTTTTCTAAACCCACCAGATTTTGTAGCGCATCTTCCAGATTTTCAAATTTGAATGAATAGCCTTTATCTAAGAGATTCTTTGGGTAAACGTTTTGTCCGTCTAACACTAATGTCGACATTTCTCCAAGTGCTATCTTTAAAGCAAAACCTGGAGCAGGAAGGATTGTTGGTCGTTTTAAAACTTTTCCCATTACTCTTGTAAAATTAGAATTTGAATAGGCTTTTGGAGCAACCGCATTAAATGCACTTTCTTCGAAGTCATTTTCAACAAGAAAGCGATAGATTGCCACCATATCTGCGAGATGAATCCAGCTCATCATCTGTTTCCCACTACCAAGCTTTCCTGCGACTCCTAGTTTAAATGGGATGAGCATCTTTTCAAGAGCACCGCCATTGCTTGCGAGCACTATCCCTGTTCTTACATGATTAACCAAGATATCCTTATTAGTGAGTCTCTCTGTTTCTTTTTCCCATGCAATACAAGTCTTAGCGAGAAAGTCACTTCCAAAGCCTGCTTGCTCATCTAAGACTTGATCTCCACTTCGATTGCCATAGATTCCTATCGCACTTGCGCTAATAAATTTTTTAATCGAAGTTTTATTTTCGTTTATAGTGTTGACGAGTAGTCGAGTTGATAACACTCGAGAGTTTACGATTTCTTCTTTCTGTTTTTTAGACCATCTTCTTGCACCAATATTTTCACCAGCAAGATGAATGATAGTATCTACAGAATTAAATGCGTCTTTATCGACTTCACCTTTTTGTGGATCCCAGTAAAAGCATTTGATTGGAATATTAAAAGAAGCCTGTGCCTTCTCAGGATTTCGACTCAGTACTCGAATATCTTCATGGCCATGAATGGCCAATTCATGAATTAATTCACGGCCGATAAGCCCTGTTGCACCAGTAATTATAATTCCCATCAATTACTCCTTGTATAGGTCTTGTATATATAATATAATATACAACAGTTAAACACCTAATTGTAAGATATTGAGGTTAAAAATGAAGCAAAATGTAGCAATTCGAATAATATCAGGTATTTGTAATGTTCAGCCTCACACAATTCGCATGTGGGAGAAGAGATACAATGCTTTTAGCCCAATTCGCGATGAGGGCGGTCAACGTTTGTATGGCCCAGAAGACTTGGCCCGCGCCAAGATGATTGCTTCACTCATTAAGTCTGGGCAAACCATCTCCAAAGTAGCGAGGCTGTCTTTAGACGAGCTTAAAGAACTTAGTATTGCTATTAGTGAATCAAGTCTCTCTGAAGAAGATAAGGTTGCTCAATCAATTGATAAGCTCTTTTCAGCATTAGCTATATACGAAATTGAAAGTGTGAGAAATGAAATAGAGTTTCTAAGGTTAAGTCTTAGTGCCCAAGACTTTATCTTCTCAGTAGTTCTACCAGTTATGCAAAAAATTGGAAGACTTGTCTTTGAAGGAAGTTACAGTGTTACTCAAGAACATATTATTTCGACGATTATACGCGATCAAATGAGCCAGATACGTCTTCCTAATAATGATCTAAATGGACGTTATGTTCTTGCAACTCCGGAAGGAAATTTGCATGAGCTTTCAATTATGATTGCAGATATTCTATGTCGAACAAGAAGGGTTGGAACTTACTATCTAGGTGCCGCAAATCCAGCAGAGTGTCTTGCTGAAGCAATCAATGCCCTAAACTGCAAGGGGCTCATCCTAGGTGCTGTTTCATCTGATAGCTGGGATTACTTTAAGAGTATTATTCCATATCTTCAAAAAATTGACGACAGACTTGAGCGTCAGATTGAAGTCGTTATTGGTGGAGGCTATCCAATAGAGCTTCCTGAATTCAAAAATATTCAGCTTGTCGAGATTATTGGTGATTTCGAGACTTTTGATAATACTTTCCTCGCAAAAGTGGCCTAATTAACGCAATATGTTTTGTCATATTATTGTTTGATAGGTAAAACTTCCTCACTTTTATAAGGGGGAATTATGAAAAACGCACTTATGATGCTAGTGGCGCTATTTATTAGCACACAAGTATTCGCAATTAATGGATCAAATGAATGTCTAAGATTTGAAAATGATGCTGTTAAGGTTGAAGCAATTCAATTCACTGCTGATCTTTTAAATTACGATTCTGTAGAAGCTTTTTGTACAGCTGATCGTCTATGGGATTTAGAGGTTAGTCATGCACCTAATTTCTGGCCAGTAGGTGAGGAAGAGGATCACCATGTTAAGTTAATGCTACACTATGAATACCATAGCTGTACTATCTACTATAACCAAACTCAAAAGAAGTTAAGTCGTCAGCGTTGTTACAATACTTGGTAATCTAGACTATATATTTTCATATATTTAAGGCCCACGATTGTGGGCCTTTTTTGTCATTTTTTTCATGATTCTTCCGATAAATAAATATCATGATGAAATCGCATTCTAAAATACTTTCAATTATAATCTTGGCCTTCTTTAGTCTTCTGGCCAAGGCCGAAGAAAAACAAGTCTTTGAGTTTGATGATAATAAAGATGGAAAGATTGATAATATTTTTCGCTACCAAAGTCAGCGACTTGTTGAGCATCTGAATGATCGTAATTACGATGGAAAATTTGATTATCAGATGAAAGTTGTTGGAAATCTAACGACGATTGAATCTGATAATAACTTCGATTTAAAATTTGATCGAATTGAAATCATTGAGAAACTCGAGAAAGAATCGATTTATAAACTTTACCGTATTGAAAACGATAAGCGTCTTTTGGTTATTGAAAAAAGAATTCAAAATATTCAGCATAGCGAAGCGATAAATACGTGCTCATATGAGAGCTTTTTAAAATCCATCAACTCGCTTGATGATTTGATTTCTGATTTTGATCCAATTCTACTAAAGCTTAATAATGGTTTTTATGAATTTACACCCGGAGTACAAATACATAAGAGCTGTTTAGAAAACTTTGGTGATGATAATTTTGAAACTCTTATGAGAAACTCTCTTGATAAAGGAATGAGTTGTCTGTCAGAGCTTGGAACAAATAATAAAGAGACTGGAGCAAAAGCTGAGATCGCCAATATTATCAATCTCTTAAATATTCAATTAAGTGGTAAAGTAAAGCCGACATCAGTTATATGTCATCAAAATGATTATTCTTGGCAAGGAACAATTGCTAACGCATCTGTTGGTAACAACAAATTGAAAAACTTAGGGGTGGATGGCCCATATGTCTCACTTAATCCAAAAATGAAGTCAGGGTTTTTAAACTCAATTAAAAATGGTCCACCTAGAGATGAGCTTGAAGGAATTGTATTTCATGAGCTTCTACATAATTTAGGATATCGACATGGCCATGGAATTGATGTGAGTTATGGTTGTGAAGTTTGTTGTTTCTCTGATAAGAAATCTGCAAAAGTAGCGGCCTGTAATATCTGTCTTGGGGGTTATGATCCAAAAAATGAGATTGATCCAAACTATTTAAGAGATATGGCAACGCTATCAAGTGAAACGGGATTAGTAAGTGCAGAACTCTTTATTTATAAGAATATTAGTCGAATTCCTGTGAATCAAAAAAATATTGATTCTATCTTTCTTGGGCTGGCCACACGTGGTGCTGGTGTAATGCAAGAGTTTATGAAGCAAATGAAAGATCGAGGTCTTAAAGTGTCTCAAGATAGTGGCCGAATTAAGAAGCTAGTTAAAGAAGCGAATAATTATCGACCAGTTAATAACTTCATTGCTGAAGTGAATAAAGCATACGCTACAGCTATAATTACTGCTTATGTTGATAAAAAAGCCTTCTCAGCAAAGTTTAAGCTCTCTAAGAAGATAAAATCGCAAGATTTAAGAGATATTGCAGATCGAAATGAAAGGGATTCAGATGCCTCGGCCAAGCTTGCTAGAGGAATCGAGATGATCGAAGAGCTCTTTTAATCTATCTAATTATTGTATTGTGTAAATATTATTAATCGGATTTACATACACTTCTGCTCAGCCTATATTCCCGAAAAATCATTATTTGGGAGATTACTCATGAAAAAAATTATAATTCTAGCATTTTTTGCATCGTCTGTTTTTGCAAACACTCTAACTAAGCAAGAAGAAAGTAAAGTTGTTACTGAGATTGATAATATCTGTGGTGATACTTGGTGTGAAGGTGATTTTAATTTTAGATTTGATACTCTTAAGTGTAATGCAGAAACTAACTCTTGTGTTTTAGACTTTGTTATTCTTGATGAAGTTTGGGGAAATGATGATTCTTACACAGCAACAGAATATGCAGCAACATGTGAAATCAAGGGATATACAAAGTACGATCAAATGATTGAAGTATCTCGTAATGGTTGGCCAAGACTTAATCAAGATTTTTACTTTGCAGTTACTGATTGTGTGACTGAACAAGAAGAAGTTGTTTACGATAAATTAGGATACTAAAAAATAAAAGGCCTCTTTAAGAGGCCTTTTTTATTTCTTTAACTTGTAAGGTAAGCCAGTTTCTGGATTTTTTAGAACACCTTTAGTAAAAGCGCTCGGTATTTTCTTACCATTTGATAAAATCGTTACATTTACCTGATTGGCCTTTGGTAGCGAATCGTATACGAACGAGATCTCATTACCTTCAAATAGCTTAATATTCTTATCATCACTTGGCTCAAATACTGTGTCATATTCTTTATAAGCATACATTTCATCTAAGAAGCTAAACTCAATTGGACGGCCATATTGATTTGCCCAACCAAGCGCATACTTTGCACTTTGAACCAGAATTTTAATTCCACTTGTACACTCTTTGCCGTACTTAAAAAAACCAGTCATATCTAAGCTTTGAGCTTGTTTTAGTGAAAAAGTATAGCGAGTTAACCCACTTGATTGATTAGACTTCTTTTCAACTAGAGCAGTTGATTTATGTTTTGTTTCAAATTTCGCGCTATCTCCCCAAACTGGAATTTCATAGCGGCACCATTGCTCAAGAGTAACTTTAAAATTTAGCTCATTAGTAGGTGCATATAGATCAAAGCTAAATGGCCTTGCTGTAGTTTGAACTGCGGCAGCATTGAAGCTAAGAAATAAGGCCGCAATTGATAGTAATTTCTTCATAATATGTGTCCTTAATTAATTATTGTTGATTCTCAATACCACGGCCACATTAATTAGCCAGCTTAATTGTAATTCTTATTGCCTTTAAGTTTATCGAAATTTAGGATAGTTAGCGCTAGGAGGTGAAGTTGGTGTAATTCCAACACTGTCCCGCAACGGTAAAGTCCGATCCCAAGCTAGCAAAATTTTAATCCCGAGGAGGAATCTATGAATGAAGCGCAATTAAGCGAAGCTATTGCACGCGCGAAAACTACGGTAGTTAGGGCCGTCTTCCCTAATAGTACTAATCACTACGATACATTATTTGGTGGTAACACGCTTAAGTGGATGGATGAGGTAGCCTTTATCACTGCAACTCGATTTGGCCGCAAGAAATTTGTAACTGTCTCAAGTGACCGAGTTGACTTCAATATGCCTATTCCAGGTGGGCATTTTGCCGAGCTTGTAGGAGAGATTACGAAGGTTGGCAATAGCAGTCTTGTTGTTGAAGTAAGACTAATGCTTGAAGGTATGTACGAAGAGGGACAAGTTGAAGCAGTAAAGGGGAGTTTCACTCTTGTTGCTATTAATGATGATCGCAAACCTGTACCTATTTACTCATAAAATTTAAAATAGCCTCGTTAATAAATTTAGTTTAAAATGCTCTCATGCCATATTTTGAAGATGAAGTTTTTGATACTGATAATATTAGCGAGGTTAGTGATTTCAAGGGTAGTGAATTTATCTGCTGTGAGTTCAACGGCCTTGATATAAGTGAGATAGATATATCTGGGGCCAAGTTCATCGAATGTTCTTTCAAAGGTTCAAACTTAAGTAACTTGAAGTTGCTAGGAGCCACATTTCGTGATGTTACATTCAATGATTCTAAATGTATTGGTTTAAACTTCGCAGACTGTAATACTCTTTTCGAACTTAAGTTTAAAAATTGTATTCTAGATTATGCATCTTTTCAGGACTGTACAATTCATGGGGCGCAATTTACTTGCTCATCTCTTAGAGAGACAGACTTTTCTCAAGGGACATTTGAGGGGAGTGATTTCTCTGAAAGCGATCTTCAGGGAACTAATTTCTCAAGGGCCAATTTAAAAGGCTCTAAATTTCTTAATGCACGAAATTTTTATATCGATATTGCAAATACAAATTTAAAAAACTGTAAGTTTTCAATGCCTGAAGTCCTCAACCTTTTGAGTCCTTTTGGTATTGAAATCGAATAATATTTTTTTAAGCTAGGAAGGCAAAATGAAAAATCAAGGTAAGTTCTCAAGTCGAGTTAAGGATAAAATCCGCTCTCAGATCAACAGTGCAACTTCTCCAAAACACCTCTATTCTCAAAAGGATTTCATGTATGAGAGAAAGGGGCCATGGCCTCAACCTTCTCCTGTACACCCTTGGGGAGAGTCTCCTGCGGTTATTCATGTACCACTTAGAGAAACTCTTGATTGGTGGCTGTTTATTGGCTCTCGTTATGTGGCCACTCTAGCTCTCTCTCCATACTACTTTATAAAGGGTCTAATCTTTCCTGGCCTTAAAGAAGTAACAAATAAAGAATTCGAAGATCTTCTAAACTATTCCATGATGAGTAAATTTCTAACAGATAAATTGGATGATGAAGATTGGAAGTGTTTTAGTGATTATAATAAAGACGAAAAGAACTGGTTTATCGTTGACCTTGATGCAGTTCGTGTTGTTAAGCCTTTAGAAGGTATTCATGTGAGCGCTACAAAAACACTTCTTTACAAAGAAGGGAAACGTTTCAAAGTTCAAGCAATTTACGTTCAAAAGACAGAGACAGTATTTGATATTTCCAATCCTTGTGATGCTTGGGAGTTGGCGAAATACTTTGTTCTTCAAGGTGGTGCTCTATGTGCAACCCTTGTTGTTCATCCTCTTTTACATTTTCCTTTTGATTCAATTAACGCCATCTCAAAAACATCTCTTCCAAAAGATCATATTCTTTTTAGATTATTATCTCCACACTTCAGATTTACTCTTCCTCTAGAGAATGCAGTCTTGAATTATAAGAGTTCACTTCTACAAGAAAAGTGGTGGATGACTTATGCTCCTTACCCAGGAGGACCTGAAGGTTTAAGAGATTTACTAGTTGAAGGATATAAAGGTATTAAAGGTAATCTTTCATACCCGCCATTTTCTTATTCACTAAAATCGCCAAGTGTAGAGGGTAAGTATGGCATTTACTTAAAACGCTACTACGAAGTATTTTATAATTTCGTAAGAGATATTTTAGCTGATGTGAGTACCGATGACTTTTGGATTAGTAAGTGGGCCGATTACTGTAATCAGCATGTAAATGAATTTCCTTCGAGTAAAGAAATTTTCGAAGATGATAAATTAGTTCGAGCGGTCACGACTTATCTTTTTACCGTTACTGTTGCACACGCTACGGATCACTATAATTACGGAATCCTTGATAAAAGAAAAGTTCCACTGCGACTAAGACAAGCAGCACCGACAAAAGATACAAAGATGATCAAGAGATCAAAGCTGGTCAATGCTATCGATCAGATGAAATACTCAATGGCCGATAATCTATTCTTTTCACCGACTACTGTGACAAAGCTAATTAATGCTCGCTATAAGTTTAAAGATCCAAGGCAAAGAAAAATTGCTGAAAACTTCAAGAAGGAGCTTAAAAATTTGGATAAATCTTTAAAAATAGAGGGGATAGAGTACATGCCATTAAAGAAAATATCAGCAAGTATTCAATTCTAACTTGCCATAGATCGTTGGCAATATTTTTTGTTGCACAGCTTTTTTAAGGAAAATTACAAATAGCACTGAGCGCTTAAATTTATCTTTATTTTTAAGCGCTTATCTACTATTAATATCTTAATTATCTAAACAAAACTTGTGTTCGTGGTATTAATAAATGGTTATGAATCCAGTAAACCCTATTAATAAGATCATTAGATTCTTGGCCCTTAGGGAGCCTGATCTATCTGTAAGAGATCTTTCACAATTGAGCCTGTATATTTATACAGTTTTCTTAACTGCGCCCTTGATGTGGGGGCATTTGGTTATTTCATACTTCTTTTGTGACAACCCTCTTCTTTATCAAATTGGAATCGGAACATGTTTAATACATTTTTTTAGTCCCGTTTTTTATTACTTTTTTGGTTCTTTATCACTAGCTCTTAATATTACAATTTTAGCAGGCTTTATTCATGAGTTCTCTTGGTCGATTTTAACGGGAGGATTTTTTAGTGTTTCTCCTATCTGGTTTGCAGTTTTACCTATGATTGCAGGTTTGATTGGAACCAGGAGAGATTTACTCTTATGGTTTATTTTATCTATTCTGGCCGCAACTTATTTATTCATCTTGCACCTAAATGGTGTTGTTCTACATAGTTACTTGAATGAAACAGGAGAAGTTTTAGGTCAAGTTCTGATCATGATTGGCTTTATTCTTTTGAACTCTCTTTTTATGTTTGTTTACATGATTGATCGAGATCGCTTCTACCAAGCGATTGTTGAAAAAAAGGAACAGATTGATACTCTCTTAACATTAGTAGGACATGATATCAGTAACCCTCTTACTGTTGTTAATCTCTCTGCTAAAAGGCTTAGTAAGTTATTGGCCACTAATGATGATGCTGATATTCAAAAGTGCTTAACTCGTATTAATTCATGTACTTCGGGAATAAGCAATATTTTAACTCAGATTCGTGATCTACAATCAATTAAGCAAGGTAAGGTTGAGTTAAAATTTGAGAAAGTATATCTGAATCATATCATTGAATATCTCTATCGAGTTTTTGAATCAAAATTACATGATAAGAATATCACCTTAAAGTATGATTATAATGCAAACCAGAATGTTTACTTCATGGGGAATTCCACAGCATTAAAATATCAAATTTTTGGCAATCTATTATCAAATGCGATTAAATTTTCAGAAACAGGCCAAGAAATTGAAATATCCGTTACTGAAAGAAGTGATGGAGTTCAAGTTAATCTAATTGATAAGGGTGTAGGAATTGAGGAAGAGTTATTAGAAGTATTATTTGAAAATAATGCAATTCCTTCTAAAATTGGAACAAGTGGAGAAAAAGGAACAGGATTTGGAATGTCCATAGTTAAGACCTTTGTCGAACTTAGTCATGGTAGTATTTCTGTGCACTCAAAAACAAAAGCAGTATCACCTGACAATCACGGTACACAATTCTCTCTGTTATTTAAAAAGACTCTGTTTTCTTAGACCAAACCTCTGTGCTTTTGATATAATAAATTTAAATTATAACAAAAGAGGAATTATGAGGTCGACAAACCCGACACTAAGAAATGACGTCTTTAAGGCGGGAACTTTATCAGATGAAAGAATGTCTTTTTCTGGAGTATTTAATAAAGGGATGATTCTCTTTGCTCTAATGCTTATGACATTTATTTATACATGGAATGTAACTCTAGGTACTCTGGAGAATTCAATGCAACCACAAATGGGTATGTATCCGCTGATTGGTGGTATTGGCGGTTTTATTTTCGCTCTTATTACGATCTTTAAACCAAAGTTGGCCATGTTTACAGCTCCTGTTTATGCTCTATGTGAAGGCCTTCTTCTTGGGTCAATTTCTGCAATCTATGAATTTCAATTTCAAGGGATTGTCTTTAATGCTGTAACGATTACTTTTTCTGCCTTCATTACTTTATTCTTTCTTTATCGTTGGGGCCTTGTAAGAGCAACAGGGATGTTTAGAAAGGTAATCATGACGGCGATGTTTGCAATCATGGGTGTTTATCTCGTAAGTTTCATTATGTCTTTCTTTGGAACAACGATCCCAATGATTCACGGAAATGGCCCAGTGGGAATTGGATTTAGCCTTATTGTAGTAGGTGTTGCTGCATTTAGTTTAATTCTAGATTTCGACTTTATTGAAAAAAGTGTTGATCAGGGAGCACCAAAATATCTTGAGTGGTATGCGGGCTTCTCTTTAATGGTTACTCTTGTGTGGCTATATATTGAAGTATTAAGACTTCTTTCAAAATTAAATCGACGCGATTAATTTTTTATATTCATGGACCAACTTGCTCCAAAGAGTATTTGGTCCATGACTAACTTGTTGGCCGTTAGCTCACTTCCCGTTTCTCCATTTCTTTGCTCAAGCAATAGTCGATATTCATCAAATAGATTTCTATTCTCAGGTAATTGCTTTGCCATCTCTTCTAAAATATAAGCTGCTTGTGCAAATTCTTTTGCTACTTCAGTTTTCGATTCTCCTGCGATCTTATAGCTAGGATAGACTTTATTAAGATGATTTTTGAAATCAGTGAGAAGCTTTGTCGTATATTTATTCTCTGTTGGAATAGTGTGATTTGCCCAGCTCTTTACTTCTTTTATATTTGTTTGATGAGCATAGAACTCAAGTGTGCGATCGTAGTCGTATCCCCATTTTGATTTTTTTACAATAACACCCTGGCAAACAACTTTTAAAGCATCATCAGAAATATTTGAGACACTTACCTTTGAAATACCAGTGATCTTTTCAATGGATTCACTTTCCATATCGCGACAATCATACTGACAACTAAAAATGACTTCCTTTGGATAGGGAGCCGAAAAATCATTTTGGATATACTTCTTCGTAGCATAGTCCGCAAGACAAAATCCGGGACTTGGGATGGCCGCTAAGATATTTAGTGAAAGTATTCCAATGACTGCGGCCTTCATTACTTACCAGTCATTCCTTGGTAGAGCGCAAACCAGATGTAAATACTTAGAACAAGTAAGACTAGTTTAAAACTGATACGCCAGTAATTTAGTGGTTTTTTATTTTTCATGGGCGCGATTATATGTATCTCATTAGACTTAGGCAAGCTTCTAAGTTATTGGAATTATTTTTAAAATAGTGTTTTGGTCAAGTATGGGCGTTGAATTTCCGAAAAGTGAATGAATAATTAATCTTTATTAAGGACGTTCATGAAGTTTATTAAGAACCCTTCTTTTATCTTAATCTTTTCACTTCTATTAGGTGTTTTTCCTCAGGTCTATTTTGTAAAAAATAATCTACCTGAAATTGATTGGCGAACACCCGCTTCAACACAAAGTAGCGCTTATGAGATTTGGGGAGAGATGATGGAAGCATCTGTTGGCTATAATGCTAAAGCAATAGGTGTCAAAGGCTCTGGCCGACGCTCTATTACATGGGGGGCGGAGAAAGAAGGCTCCTCTTCGTATGTAACTAGAATTCTAGGTCCAGATGTTAGGGCATTTTTGGATATTCTTCCAACTGAAGAGTCGAAGCGTCGCAAATTTTTAAAAGAATTCTTCACAAAGTGGATGAATAATACCCCAGGACAATCAAGTCGTGTATGGGTAGATGAAAATGGAACTCGCTACGATCCTGCACAAGAGCTCTTCGATGAAAAAGGGCGAAGTAAGGCCATGGATATTTCCTTTCTGAATGGTTTTAATCCAGAAGAAGCGTCTTTGGATGAACTTGAGGAAATGTGGAATGAGTGGGGAAGTAAAACAAATAATAGTCCATTTAGTTATCTTTCGCCTCTAACGAGAAGGCAATTCTTTAAAGGTGAGTTTCCACATATCGAAACAGAATTGAAACCTTACTACCGTATGGTTCCAAATATCGGTATTTTTCAAAAATATATAGATGATATCGAGCCAACTTCGGTTGGTTGGGAAATTCTATTTAAACCTCAAAAATCATATGGTGAATTCCAAGAGATGATTGCGTGGTTTAAAAAGACAATGGGAAGAAATGGAGAGTTGTTTCAGGCCCCTGGACATCAACGTATGGTCGTTCCAGTTGGGAAAAAATTTAATCGTCAAAAAGCTGCAGAACTTACTAAAGTCGCTCAGGCCCTTATTGTTCTTGAGGGGATTGCCGGGCGCTCAGGAATCGAAACGGCAGACTATAAAGAAATTCTTGATGATTGGGAAATATCAAATGGAATTATCGATGGAGAAGAAACCAATAGAGGACCTTTAAGAGTTGATTATGAAGGTCGTTTTGTAAATGATTCGATTTCAATTGAATTTCGCTCTGGAACAAAGAATGCAAGAGTCGCACGTTTTATTCAAGCCTCACTTGCTTCACGTTTTTCTCGTAATGACTTTTCTGGAATTGAAAAGATTCGCTCTTGGACTCTCATTGATGAAGAGACGATACATTATGCAGAAGCTTCCGATTTAAAGCATCGCTTTGGTCTAACAATGGAACAAGCGAAGAGGGCCGCCGATAAACTTAATCAAGCATCCCTTGAAGGCTATAATGTCGTCCTTTGGAATTGGTATAATGAATGTCCGATTCTTGGGAAAACTAAGAAGACGATTCTTAAATATTTAACAAGGGATTATCTCATTGATGTTGGAAGCTTAAGACATACTAATCGAGAGAACTTGAAAAAGGCCATCATCTCTTTACAAAGAGAATGGGTTGCTTCTTCAAATATCACAGAAGACATCAGAAAGTACATGATGCCGCAGAGAAGTTTTTCTGACACAGAAAACTTTCATAAATTCAAACCAGGTACGAATATGCCAATAGACGTAAATAAAGTTGATCTTGGTATTGAGTATTCTGCAAAATTTCCCCTTAAGTATCAGGGTGATTTTGCTATGATTGAAAATGAAGATGGCGGTTATAATCGCCAAAGGCTTATGGACGGTAAAATGTCATGGCTTCAAACTCGTGTGGATATGTCACCTGATGAAAAAGAAGCATACCTTGAAAAACTTGCAACTGATCTTCGTGATCGTTTAGGTGGAGAAGGGGAAGTTGAAAGACTGTATGAAGATGGGCATGGCCACGGTCTTGATATTGCTTTTAAAATCCGTGACTCTAAAGATCGATCATGGAGAGTTGAGTGGGATGGTATTGGCCGAAATTATACTCCAGCAGGTGATGTCATTATTGACTCGGTTCGAGCTGGATCTATTGAAGTTGTCACACCTAAATTTGAACCAAATATGGATGAGATGCAGGCGGTATTTGATACTTTTCAAAAGAATAATGCACTTCCATATATTAAGGCCGGTGGTGGTCACTTAAATATTGATTTAACAGTCTTTGATGGTAAGCCTCACGAGTTTGCAAGATTTCTTGCTGTCTTCAATGAGTATCGCTCTGTGATTGCATTTATGTTTCAAGATTTAAATCGTGTTAAGAGTGCGGAGCCAGTTGCTATCTCAGATGAGTTTGCACAAAAACTTGCTAATTGGAATGGGACAGAAACTGAACTAAAAAAAGCACTTTATAATGAAGGCTATTTTAATAAACGTGTTGGACGTAAGGCCCGTTACACTCACTTAGATGTTTCGGCATATTTCCAAGATGTTATCCCTGAGAAATTTATTAGTGATGATTTCGATATATCTAATCCAAAAGTTCCATGGCGTCCTGCTTTTAGAGTTAATCCGAAAATCAGAAAGGCCGAGGTTCGTTTAATGAATGCTCCTCGTGATGCTTATGAGAGTGCTCTACAAATGAAGTTATTCAGGGCCATCTTAAATAAGGCCTTAAATACAACAGATGAGATTTCAGGGGAGTTACAAAATGTAAGTCATGAAGAATATCTTAAGAATCCAGCAAGGCTTATTGAAGATCTTAAGAAAATGACAGATGACTTAGGACTTGAAATGCGAGAATATCGTCCAATTATTGGTGAAGGTCTTGCAAATGTAGAGCAGTACACAAATATGAGGTTTTATCGTCCACTTAAAGATCAGCTTGTGAATAATCCTGTTTTTGATGGTTGGGAAAAAGCTGTTAGGCCAAGAGGGAAGAACTCTGCAATAGCTTCGGAAGGAAAGGCGTATACTGGGCCGATTTATCCCGAAGCTTTAGAGTTTCAAGAGCTTCGCGTGGAATCGGCCAAACAAGGTGAGATTAATCGTGCGACACTTGATCCTAACTTCTATGGTGGAAAGCAGTTTTCACGTAAGACAAATTGTGTGGAGGCAATTAGAAAATTAATTGCAAATTAAAATGAAGCTTAAGCAAATTTATACGACATTAATCTTAGAAGATGCAAAGCATGTAAGGGAAATGTTAGAGAGCGCTGGTATCAAAGTACATTCTTCTAGTGGCCACTTGAATCAGCATATTTACTTAAACTCTGCAGCTGCCCAAGAGTATTTGATTTCTGTTGAAGAATTATATTATATCGATGCTAAGTATATCTTAGAGAAAAACGGCATCGAAGTTTTAAACCTTGAAGAAAGTAAGTCACAAAAAGAAGTGGATTATATGCACGACTCATTAAGACTTGCTATCTTTGGTATGATATTTGTTCCTGTCGTTCTGAATCTTTTATCTCTTTATAAATTCGGATTAGGAATTAAGCACAAAGAAAAATTAAAATTCTTTCGTATCACACAAATAATTATTCTCAATGTCATCGGTCTCGCATTTTGGAGTACCATGCTTTATAATAAATATTACTTATCACAGTAGTTTGTAATTGTTATTTTATTTATCTTAATAGGAAGGCCATTATCTCTTCATCAAATGGAATCGAGGAGGAGAAATGAAGGTCCTATTTGTCTTATTATTTTCATTAATGACATTTGCTAATCAAAAAGTTTTATCAAAGCGTACTGTTACACTACCAGTTGATATTAGTACGGCCAAACTTAAGTGGACGAGCCTTGGTTATGGTGAAACTTTCTTTGTTAAAATTATTGTTCCGGAGCTTGCTGGTGAGACGATTATGAATCACCGTAACGTAGGTGAAGATGGACCATGTATGTTCACGTACGATACACAACACCTTGAAGATGTTATTGGCAACAACCCTGGCGTCGAAGATATTGATTTTGAAATAACTCTGACAAAGTTCTTTTCTAAAGATGCGCAAGGTCAATGTCGTGTGTCTCTTCAAGAAAATATTAACGCAAATATTCGTGGATTTAAGTTTACACACACTCTAAGTCATCAAATGCCAAATAGAGTTGGTGAGGATTGTTTCTAACGAAGGTCTTTGAATAGAAATTCAAGTCCATTTAATTTGATCTCGGCAAGCTCTTCTAGGAGTCTGCCGAGCTCTCCTTGTGGGAAGCCCTTTTGCGAAAACCACACGAGGTACTCATCAGGAAGATCAATAAGAAGTCGTCCCCTGTACTTTCCAAATGGCATCGTGGTCTGGACGAATTTTAAGAGATGTTCTTTATTAAATGCAACTTCCATATTCTTAGTATAATGGAATACACATTGACTGGCCCCTATAAACTCTGCTAAAAATGACGAATGGCAGAATTTACGCAATTGGGGCTATCCCAAACTATTGAAGAAGCTCTTTTAAAGAAGGGCTATACAAAACCAACTCAGATTCAAGCTGAAGGAATCCCAGCTGTATTAGAAGGCAAGGATCTTCTTGCGATCTCTCAGACTGGAAGTGGGAAGACTGCCGCATTTTCGACGCCTATTCTTGATTTAATCTCAAAGAGTAAGTCAAAACTTAAACCATTTCATATTAGATCACTTATTATTGCACCAACTCGCGAACTAGCGATGCAGGTCGAAGAAAGTTTTAAGGAGTATGGTAAGGGCCTAGCTCTTTCAACTCTTGCTGTTTATGGTGGAAGTGCAAAAAAGTTACAAGTTCAAAAGCTTGCGAAGGGGATTCAGATCCTCGTTGCAACTCCAGGACGCTTAGTTGATCTTATAAGAGATGAAAAAATCTTTTTAGATGAAGTAACGCACTTAGTTCTTGATGAAGCAGATCGTATGTTAGATATGGGCTTTAAGGATGATCTTGAATTTGTATTAAAGAGACTTCCTGAAAGTAAGCAGTGCCTTTTCTTTTCTGCTACGATGGCCAAAGAAGTAGAAGCTATTGCAAATAAACTTTTACAGAATCCTCATAAAATTGAAATTGCACCTGTTAAAGCAAGGCATGAGGGGATTCGTCAGATGGCCTATCTCGTCGAAGAAGAAAGAAAAGCTGACTTCCTATTAAAGTTTTTAAAAGATCGCCAAGTAAAAAGTATCATTGTCTTTGTAAAAACAAAGTCAGATGCCAATAAGCTTGAGAGGCATTTAAAAGCAAATCAAATAAAAGCATGTGCCATTCATGGTGATCGAGACCAGCGCCAGAGAATCTATAACTTAAAAGAATTTCAAAAAGGTAATATGCATGTTCTTGTTGCTACAGATATTGCGGCAAGAGGGCTTGATATCGATGGCGTAGGATATGTATTAAACTTTAGTCTTCCACAACAAGTTGAAAATTACACTCACCGTATTGGGCGCACTGGACGTGGGGGAAGAAGAGGTATTGCTATCTCTTATATCTCACCAAGTGAAGAAAAATATTTTAAAAGAATTCAAAAAGAACTTGGACTTGATATCCATATAAAAGGGCCTACTAAGTAGGCCCTTTTTTTATGCAATTTTATGAAAATTATTTTTCGATATTTGCACCAACAACAGCTGCCATTTGCATCATGTTGATCGTTTCACCTTCCTTCATATTACGAAGGTCAGTTACTTTACCAGACTTTGAAGTCGAGTGTGTGTGCTTAAAGATTGAAAGAAGAGTTGCATCAGCTACGATGAACTTACCTGCGTTCTCTGGCTTTCCATTTTCAGTCTTAGTTTGAAGACCTTTTTCTTTAATATAATCCCACAGTCTTTTAGTGATTTCAGTTCTTGGCAGTTCTGTCTCACCAAGCATTGCTGCTAAGTCTGATTTTAGTTTTACTGGTTTTTTTAATCCTTTTTCTTCACTCATAATTTAATCCTTTAATTAGTGTCTCTAATAATTGTTTAGGAAAAGACTTTCTTTGTACAGAAAAATCAATTACCCATCAAGTCTATCATCTGCGATATGAGTATTTAAATCCTCAATAACAGATAATTCAACTATATTTGATGCCTTATCCAATAGAATAAGACAGTCTTTACTTAAATTAAGAAGGTGTAGCTTCTTACCTTGCTGTGCGTAGCGCTCAGTAATATTCTGTAGGGCCTCAATACCAGAGTGATCCCAAACACGTGAGTTGTCAAAATCAATATACACATGCTCTTTGTCATCTTTAAAATCAAAAAGATCTTTAAATGATGTTACTGAACCAAAAAATAGTGGGCCATCTAATTCATAGATTGTCTTGTCGTCTTCATCTCTTTTCTTTGCATGCATTGTCTTTCCGTGCTCCCAAGCAAATACAAGAGCAGAAACAATAATACCAACTAGTACTGCAACAGCTAGGTCCGCTAAGATTGTCACGACAGAAACAAGAATAATAACTAAGAAGTCTGAAAGTGGAACTTTCTTAAATAGACGTAAGCTTGACCATTCAAATGTTCCAATAACAACCATAAACATTACACCAACAAGTGCTCCAAGAGGAATCATCTCAATCAAAGGTGCACCAAAAAGTACAAATCCTAGTAGTAAGATTGCCGCCGTGATACCTGAGAAGCGACCTCGACCTCCACCACGGATATTAATCATTGATTGACCGATCATGGCACAACCACCCATTCCACCAAAGAATCCGTTTACTAAGTTGGCAAGACCTTGACCAACTGATTCACGGTTACCTTGACCTCTAGTATCTGTAAGTTCATCAACTAATTGTAGTGTCATTAGTGATTCAATTAGACCAACTGCTGCTGCAAGGAATGCATATGGAAGAATTAGCTTTAGATTATCCATTGTTAATTCAACGTATGGAATTTTAAATGTTGGAAGACCTGCTGCAATTGTTGTGATTGTCTTATCTTGGTCTTGAACAAAATCAAGTACAGTTCTAACAAGGCCTGGATTTGCTTCATTTAAGAAGTAGCCAATAACAGTAGACGCGACGATACCAACGAGTGTTGCCGGTACGGCCTTTGTTAGTTTTGGTAGGAAAACACTGATCCCCATTGTTAAAGCGATCAATCCACACATTACCAGAAGTTGAGTTGAAGCAAGAAGTTCTCCACCAACCGTAAATTGAGAAAATTGAGCACGGAAGATAATGATAGCAAGACCATTAACAAATCCAAGCATTACTGGATGAGGAACGAGACGAATAAATTTTCCAAGTTTTAGTAATCCAAAAATAATTTGGATTAGTCCCATTATAATTACGGCCGCAAAAAGATAGCTTAATGCATTTTCCATTGCCGCATCAAAAGTCATTCCACTATCTTTGCTCATTTCCATTACTTTATAAACAAGGGGAGCAAAAATAACTGCAACGGCACCTGTCGCACCAGAAATCATTCCTGGACGTCCGCCAAAAATTGCTGTGATAAGTCCCATCATAAAGGCCGCATAAAGACCAACCTTTGGATGAACACCTGCTACGAAAGCAAATGCGATGGCCTCAGGAACAAGTGCTAAAGCAACTGTTAGTCCTGAAAGAAAATCATTTTTTAAGTTCTCTGGTTTCTTGATTGTTAAATCGATAAAACGATTTTTAAGCGAAGCACTCACATCTTCACTATGCTTGATTTTATCAGCTGACATGTCTCTCTTCCTATTTAAGTGTAAGGCTAAATACTATAGTATTTGACGCAACATTTAAAGGTTTTGTTCATTAAATCAAATTATCTTTTCGTTAAAATCACAATAAAAATTATTATTCACGGCGAATTGACCAATTCTCCACAAACTTTAAGCTACAAAATTCCATAATAGGCATGTGGTTATCACACAACTACTACATGGAGACTTATTTATGAAAACTTTTATTGTGAACGAAATCAATCCAATGAGCTTCTCTCAAATAGAGGTGGACTGTCCAAAAGCAAAGGGACGAGATCTCCTCATTGAGGTTAAGTCTGTCTCACTTGGTTCATATGATAATGAAATGAGACCAACACATATGGGAAAGACATTGGGCTTTGATGCTTCAGGTATTGTGGCAGAAGTTGGTGAAGGCGTTCAAGATTTTAAAGTTGGTGATGAAGTTTATTACACTAGTGATATGAAAAGAAGTGGTACTAATTCAGAATTTCAAATTGTGGATGAGAGACTTGTTTCACATAAGCCAAGTAATCTAAGCTTTGCACAAGCGGCAACGCTTCCTTTAGCATCAATTATGGCCTTTGATAGTCTATTTGATAAATTACAAGTTGATCCCGAACGTAGTCGTGGGCAAACAATTTTAATTATCGATGGAGGCAATAGTATTGGTGCCATGGCCACGCAACTGGCCAGCAAAATAACGAATTTAACAATTATTACGACTGCTGATGATATGGAAACGAAGGAGTTTTCAAAGAAGATGGGAGCAGACTTGACCATTAATAGCTCCCTTCCAATTGCTACACAATTAAAGCGAATGGGAATTGATAAAGTTGACTATATTCTTTGTGCTAGCTCTCCGAATCAATACATTCGTAGGCTAAGGGCAATAGTAAGTAAGAAAACTCGTATGGTATCTCTTTTTTCGACTCGAGATGAATTTTTACCTAACGATTTTGTGAGCGCTTTACCAGAAGTTGAGCAAGAGTTTGTTTTAGTTTCTTCAAGCGGAATAGTTGATCATGAAGAATACGGAAATTACTTAAGAGAAGTGACTCATTTAGTTGAAGCTGGGGCGCTTAAGCCTCTTGTTGCAATGGACTTAGGTGAGATCTCTACTGAAACACTAGAGAAAGGACATGGGCTGATTAATCAACGAGATGTTCTTGGAAATATAAGCTTAAGTTTTTAAGCCTCATCAAAACTCCTCCAGGTTTTGTCCGGCCTCTACTCTTCAATTTTATTAAAAGGAGGCCGGTTTTTTTCAAATAGACTTCGATGTGATTTCATTTATAATGATCTCTATGGAAAATAAAATTGATGTATCAGACAAAGTTAAGCAGGCATATGACATTGCAATTAAAGCGCGCTCAAATGCACATGCCCCGTATTCAAAATTTCAAGTAGGTTCGGCCTTAAAACTAAACGGTATTGATGATCCAATCCCAGGTTGTAATGTTGAAAATGCTAGCTACGGTGGAACAATTTGTGCGGAAAGGGGAAGTGTTCTATCAAGTGTTGCACAATTTGGTAAGAAGGATTTCGAATTTATCGTAGTTGTGACAGACCAAGAAGAGCCAGCAGTTCCTTGTGCTTTTTGCCTTCAAGTCATGTCTGAATTTGTAAAGGCAGACTTTCCTGTTTATCTAGGAAATCTAAAAGGAATTACGAAAAAAGTTCTATTTAAAGAACTTCTTCCGCATCCATTTACTGAATTTACTGTTTAGTTTTAGCTTCGAGAAAAAACACTTTTTGTATGGGCACTATAGATTTCGAGATCATTGAGATCTTTTAGTTGCCCAATAAGCTTCTTGTCGTCACTATCTGGAAGATTGTTTTCTAAAATCGTAAAAAAAGACTGGCGATCACTTGCTTCAAATGAAGCCTTTTGAACTACGCGGTATAGGTCTTCTCTTGTATTATTAGAAACTTCAATTAATTTATGTAAAACGAAGCTAGAAAGGTGTTTAAAGTTTTGAGTAACTTTAGATTTCATTGCTTCTTTATCAATGACGAGATCTTCTACAGTGCTATTCATACGCTCAATTGAGTAGAGTAGGATTCCAAACATATCAGGTAGAAAGAACCTTTCAGCACTTGAGTGGCTGATATCTCTTTCATGCCAAAGCAGGCAGTTATCCATTGCTACTTGGTTATATGTTCTAAGCATTCTTGCCATTCCTGTAAGGTTCTCACTTGAGATGGGGTTCTTTTTATGTGGCATTGTCGATGAACCTTTTTGACCTTTTTTAAAGCCTTCAAAAACTTCTGCAACATCAGAGTGTTGAAGATGGCGAATCTCGACACATAGTCTTTCTAAGGCGCAGCCAAATAGTGAGATAATTGTCGTTAGCTTTGCAATGCGATCGCGAGGAATGACTTGCGTTGAAACAGGTTCAACTTTTAGTCCAAGAAAGTTTAAAACTTCAGCTTCAATTGCCGGAGTTAAAATAGTGTAATTTCCAACTGCACCTGAGATTTGGCCAGTCAGTTCGTTGTCATAAAAATCTTTGAGATCACTGTAGCGTCTTTTGAACTCACAAAGATGTCCTCTCAGTTTTTGGCCAAAACTCATTGGCTCTGCAAAGATACCGTGAGAGCGCCCAATGCAGATTGTTTCCATATGCTCATTTGATTTTTCATCAAGTGTTTTAATAAGCATTTCAAAAGCTGGTAGAATACGATTGAGTGTTTCTTTTATTTGAAGTGTTAGAGCTGTATCAATGATGTCGGATGAAGTGACTCCAAAGTGAAAATACTTTCCTTCATTAGTCTCTAGTTGCTCAGTAATTGAAGTACAAAAGGCAATAACATCATGTCTTGTTTCACGTTCGATCTCCTTGATTCGCTCAGGATTAACAGTCACAAGATTTAACTTATTCGAAAATGCTTCTTTTATAATTCCGGCATTCTCAAGGGCCTTTGTCAGTGCAATTTCGACTTCAAGAAATTTTTCAAATTTAAATTGCTCGCTCCAAATTTCACTAATCTCTTTCTTTTCGTATCTTTCAATCATAAGTCTTCCAGTTAATTAAAATATAAATCCAACTCCAAGCTGAGCACTTACCCAACTCGCTGATGCTTCAGTCGTAATTGTTTCATCTGAGCTTTCTAATGCCATTAGGTTATAAATAAATCGTGCAGAGAAGTGTAGGCCACTACTTGCTCGATAAATTAGGCCATAGCTTGCATTAAAGCCAATCCCTGATAATTCAGTACCGAAAGCCTCTGAGTCACTTATATTATAAGTAAGATGTGCCTGAATTTCATCGTAAATAGACTTAATATTGATGAAGTCGTTGATTAGGATTGAGCGTCTACTTAGCCCTGCTCCGACTGAGTAAACACTTAGGCTTGCATCAAGGTTATCAAATTGTGTTACACTCGCAACATCAAGTGTATTAAGAGCGCCGTAGAGATTTAGTGAATACCTTTCGCTGTAAAATGTAATTGTACCACTGATTGTATTTGTCGAAGCAAATTCACTTAAGTTTGTAATTCCACCATAATTAAATTCAAGTGAGAAATTATCATCTTTGATATTATAGCGTGAAAGTTCATAGCCATAATCTTCATCAGTGATATTGATATCTTCAAAACTTGTTAAGTCTTGTGCAAAACTAGTTGAGGCTAGTGTTAATAAAAGTAGAGTAGAGATAAAACTTAATTTTTTCATTATTGTCCTCCTCCCTTAATAATGGCCTTATCAAAGGCTTGGTCAGGAAGATTTTCTAGACCTACAATTTGGGCCAGTTCAACTCTCTTGGCCAGGTATTGAAATTTAATAATCGACTCTCTCGTTAGTGAGTCAAAGTAGTCCTGCATCGCTAATTGGTACTCAAGATAACGTGTCTTACGATTTGTATATTGATAAAGAGCTGTCTCCATTCTCTTTTTTAACGAGTCATTACGGGATTTAATAATATTTAGATGCTCAACTGCAGAGTTTAAAAAGTTGAAGATATTAACAATGGCCTCTTCAACCTTTCTTCTTGTAAGACTTAAATCATACATGGCCTTTTCTTTTTCTAGTCTTGCATTTGCAAGTTTTCTACGATTAAAAAGTC
Source organism: Halobacteriovorax sp. DA5 (assembly GCF_002903145.1). Taxonomy (NCBI): domain Bacteria; kingdom Pseudomonadati; phylum Bdellovibrionota; class Bacteriovoracia; order Bacteriovoracales; family Halobacteriovoraceae; genus Halobacteriovorax; species Halobacteriovorax sp. DA5. The sequence continues at coordinate 453,305 of NZ_PPDJ01000001.1, forward strand.
CACCGTCCCCAAAGATTGTCCAACTTGCGTTTAAGCTGGCCACAAGATCAATATTTGAATTACCAACTGATGTCGTGTAGTAGTCATTTGTTACAGAGCTGCCGTCAAAAATTTGAGAATAAGTTCCAAAATTTACTGTAATTTTTGGAAGAGGAAGATTGTCTCTTACTGCAATTTCATACTCGCGGTTTTTAATATTTCTTTCGACTTTCTTATCAAGAATAAATGGTGAAACTTTTCTGGCCGTAGCGATGGCATTGTCTCTGCTATAAGTCGACTTTTCGTATTGATAATCGTCTTTGATGAAATAAAGTGTTCCTGGAGGATCATTTAAACGTTTGGCCATATCTTCTGAAGCGATATTTTCATTTGTCTTAGCGTCAGTATAGGCTTCTTGAGCTCTTAAGTACTCTGAGCGAGATTGGTAGTACTCGTGTTTTGTAATTTTCTTCTGTAATACTTTTTCTCGGTTCATACGATAAACAAGAGTAGCGCGTTGAAGGTATTGGCGAGCAATGATCTTCAAGTCTTTAGCGTGAATCAGTCTTACATATTCACGAACGAGTTCCTGTTTAAACTCACGAAGCGTTTCTTTGTCGCGGTCAATTTGACGCTCAAGTGATTCTTTTTCATTCTTATAATTAAGGTAGTCCTTACCCCAATTGAAAAGCGTATATTCTCCAAGCTCCAGTCCAACACTTCCGCTCGCTGTACGAGGTAGGCGAGTTAAGTCATTATTTCCACTCTTAAGTGTTCCAATTCGCTGTGGGTTTAGTTGCAAGTTAATTTTTGGATTAGGCGTCCAGAACTCTTCTTTTGTATCCTTTAATCTATTTTTTAGAATCTCAATATTTTTGCGACGGATAACATTGTCTTGGTAGCTTCTCATTCCTTGCTCGATTACTGTTCCAATATCGAGTGGACGATAAGCATTTTCATCAACTTTATCTTCACTGGCCTCTTGGATAAAGATTTCAGGAGATTGTTCTAATGCATAAGAAAAGCTTGATAGAAATAGGTAGGCGCAAACAAAGCCTATTGTTTTAGTCATAAGTGAAGTCCCTCTCATTTAGCTAATTGCTAATTTTGTGCGTCTGCTAAAATTATGACTTGCGTGATATGAGATGGCAACACTTGCTCGCTAGAGAGTCAATCCTGGACATCCACGGCGAACAATTTGTTCTTCGAGCTTAATAACTTTCAAGTTCGTAATCTTTAATTCTTGGATGACGCGGTATTGATTGTCTCTTAGCTTTGAGGAAATCGACTTTTTATTATCAGGTGTCGTCTTTAGAAGATTCTTGTTTCGATCTAAGAGAAAAAGCAGTCTTTGACGGTGTTCAACTTTTTCTTGTCTTTGGTTCATTAGTGAGTCGCAACGACGAGAAATACTTGGGTCAGTAATAATTGAATCGGAAATAGTTTGCGCATTAAGTCTATTCTCAATTGAGGCCGTATAAATAAAAACAATGGCACTGAGTGTTAAGGCGAAGTATTTCATGAGATTTATGATATCACACTTTGCAAGTATCACAGGTATTTGTTATTATTTACTGTCAAAAAGGTAAATAATGAACTTAAAAGCTTTGGTATTAATACCATCAAGATTCGCCTCGACTCGTTTCCCCGGAAAACCTCTAGCAAATATCGCCGGCAAGGCAATGGTCTCTCATGTTTATGATGGATGTGCTGGTATTGTTGAAAATTTTCCTGGTTCAAAAGTTTGTGTCGTTACGGATAATGATGAAATTGAAAAAATGTTAAATGAGTCTGGCCGCAATGTGGTTCGAGTCGATGATGATGTTCCGTCGGGAAGTGAAAGAATCTTCTTGGCCTACGATCGTTTTTTTAAAGATGAAAAGTATGACTTCGTTATCAATGTGCAAGGTGATGAGCCATTGATCAAAGCTGACTTACTAACTGAACTATTGCGAATTCATAATTCTCAAAATTTTGATGTAGCGACTGTTATAAAAGAGATGTCGATTGATAATGATCATGAGGATTACTTAAATCCAAATAAGGTGAAGGCCGTCTTTTCAAAAGAGAAAAATATTTGCCATTACTTTACAAGAAGCCCTCATCCATTCAATCGTCAAAAGACACCGGGGCTAAACTGGTATTTACATATTGGTATCTATTCATTCAAACCAGAAGTCCTTAAGAATTTCTGCTCTCTAGGTGAGTCGACTAATGAGAAGATTGAATGTTTAGAGCAATTAAGACTACTTGATAACGGCTACACAATTGGTGCCGCAATTACAGATATGACATTATGTGGAGTTGATACTCCGGAAGATATTCCATTCGTGGAGGGAGTGATAAATGGCAAATAGCCAAAAGAAGTATATTTTCATTACTGGTGGAGTTACAAGTTCTCTTGGAAAAGGCTTAGCAGCTGCTTCAATTGCATCTTTACTAGAAAGACGTGGAATTCGCATTAATATGCTTAAGATGGATCCGTATATCAATGTTGACCCAGGGACAATGAGTCCGACTCAACACGGAGAAGTTTTTGTAACGGACGATGGTGCTGAAACAGATCTAGACCTTGGACACTATGAAAGATTCACTTCTTTAACACTTTCAAAACAATCAAACTTTACGACAGGTCAAGTTTACCTAGAGGTAATTGAGAAAGAAAGAGAAGGGAAGTATCTTGGTAAGACGGTTCAAGTTGTTCCTCACATCACGGATGAAATTAAACGTCGTATTCATATTGCAGCAGAGGATGCAGATATTCTAATCGGAGAAATCGGTGGAACTATTGGAGATATTGAATCTCTTCCATATGTTGAATCAATTAGACAATTTGCTCATGACGTTGGACAAGAGAATGTTTTATTCGTTCACCTTGTTTTAATTCCTTATTTATCTGCAGCGGGAGAGTTAAAGTCCAAACCAGCTCAACACTCAGTTAAAGAGCTTCGTTCACAAGGTCTATTCCCACATATTATTATTTGTCGCAGTGATCGTGAGATTGATCAGTCGATTATGGATAAAATCTCACTATTTTGTAACGTACCAAAAGACAATGTATTCCAATCTTTAGACTTGGATTCAATTTATAAAGTACCACTTAACTTCCATTCTCAAGGGCTAGATGAAAAGATCACAAAGATCTTAGGGATTTGGTCTTCATCACCAAAGATTGATGACCTTGAAAAGGTTGCATATAACTTCGATCATCCACTAAGAGAGGTGAAGATTGGTGTTGTTGGAAAGTATACGGAATTAGTAGAGTCGTACAAGTCTCTGGATGAGGCCTTAAGACACGGGGCACTTGCTCATCAGCTAAAGCTTGTTCCTGTATATGTTGACTCGGAAGATATTGAAAAAGAAGGAGCAGATAAGCTTCTTAAAGATGTACAAGGTATTCTTGTACCAGGTGGTTTTGGAGAGCGTGGTACGGAAGGGAAAATTTCGGCCATTCGTTTTGCTCGTGAAAATAAAGTTCCATTCTTTGGAATATGTCTAGGAATGCAGCTTGCAATTATTGAATATGCTAGAAATATTTGTGGATTAACAGATGCTACATCAGAAGAATTTAATGCTGGTGGAGATCTTTTAGTTCACTATATGGAAGGTCAAACTCGCGATGGTGCTAAAGGTGGAAGTATGCGCCTTGGTAGCTATGAGTGTGAGCTTCTTGATGGAAGTCGCGCAAGACAGATGTATGGTGAAAAACTAATTCATGAAAGACACCGCCATCGTCTAGAAGTTAACAACTTCTATGTTGAACAATTAAAAGAGTGTGGTCTTGTTATTAGTGGAAAGAATCCTGAACTTAACCTCGTTGAAACAATTGAGATTAAGGATCATCCTTTCTTCTTTGCGTGTCAGTACCACCCAGAGTTTAAATCGAGGCCATATGCGGCCCACCCAGTATTTAGTGAATTTATTAAAGAGGCAGATAAATATGGAAAATAAAAAATTTGATCTATTCATGGGGACTTGTGTAATCGAGTCTGAACAAATGTGTATGGATGTTTGTGGACGTCTTTTGGAAATGCTTGAGCCTGTAAAGGATGAAATCAACTTTTCTTATAAAGGGAGTTTTGATAAGGCAAACCGCTCATCAATCGATTCTTTCAGAGGTCCTGGACTTGAAAAAGGTCTTCAAATTCTTGAAAAAGTGAAGAAGCAATATGGTGTGCAATTAATCACAGACTTTCACACTGCTGAGCAAGCCGATACTGTTGCAAGTGTTGTTGATACAATTCAAATCCCTGCATTTCTTTGTCGTCAAACAGATATGATCTTAGCAGGTGCTGAAGCTTGTAAGAAATACGACGCTCAACTTAAGATTAAAAAAGGACAATTCCTATCTCCTGAAGAGACTGGAAATATCGTTAAGAAGGCCGAAGAGTTTATTTCAAAGGATAAGATCCTCTTAACTGAGAGGGGAACATCTTTTGGTTACAATAATCTTATTGTAGATATGGCAAGTTTCCAAATCATGAAGTCTTTTGGTGTTCGTGCAATTCACGACGCTACTCATTGTGTTCAAAGACCTGGAGGTCTAGGGACTTCAACTGGTGGAAAGCGTGAGCAGATTCTAACTCTTGCTCAAGCGGCCGTGGCAGCAGGTGCAGACGGAATCTTTATGGAAGTACATCCGAATCCAAGTGAAGCTAAGTCTGATGCGGCCACAAGCCTGCCTCTAGACCAAGCGGGTGTTATTATCCAAAGACTATTAAGAATTAGAAACGCTATTATGGAATAATTAATGGATTTATTTACAAAAGCTCAAAAATATAAAGAAAAATTAAAAGATATTAAAGTACTCGCTTTTGATATTGATGGAGTTCTAACTCCAGGTCATGTTTGGTACCAAGATGATGAAATGGGCTTTAATCGCTCATCACATACTTCGGATGGCTATGCTTTAAAACTACTTATGAAAGCAGGATTTAAAGTTGGTGTTATTTCTGGAGGTGCATCAAAAGGTGTTCAAGAGCGTTTTGTGAATAACTTAAAACTTGATTTTGCCTTCTTGGGTGACGAGGATAAAAGAGTCGCATTTAAAAAAGTCTTAGATCTTGGATTCAAACAAGAAGAAGTACTTTTTATGGGGGATGAATTCTTTGATGTTCCTCTACTAAAAGCAGCAGGATTTGCTGCAACAACGCCACATGCATCTCACGAGATTCAAATGTATTGTGACTATGTAACGCAAAGAGAAGGTGGACACGGTGCTGTTAGAGAAGTTATTGATATCTTCCGCTATGTCCATGGCATCGTTCCTGAAGTTTTAGACTTTGACGGAAGTCCTATTGATTTTAAGGATACATGGCCAAAGTAGGAGTTGATTAGTATGGATTTAACAAAACTAAAGGCCTTATTGGATGACCAATATGAGTGGCCAGCAGTCTATAATTTTAAGTTTATTGGAAATGAGACAAATCGTGATGAGTTAATCATGGCCGTAGGAGAAAAGCCTCACCATGAAAAACCATCTAAAACAGGCAAGTACATCTCTTTCACATTCAATGTAAAGTGCAATAGTTCTGATGAAGTGTTAACGATTTATGAAAGAGTCGGGCGCCTACATGGTATACTAGCACTATGACAAAAGATAACTTTGAATATAAAACAGCTCTCGTTGTTGGAGCTGGTGCTTTCGGAACTTCGATTGCATCAATTCTGGCAAATAAATTTGAAAATGTAATTTTAAAGGTACGCTCAGAAGATATCTATAAAGATATTAATGAGGACCGTATCAATTCTGTCTATCTTCCTGGTATTAAGCTTGACGCTAATATTAAGGCAATCCTTGATTGGAGTGAGCTAGATCCTAGTGAAGAAGATAGTTTAGAGCTTATTGTTTCAGGGTTACCTACTCACGGAATTAGAACTTTCTTTAGTGAAAACCTTGTTCGCTTTAATAGCTACCTTGGTAAAGGCATTCCTTTAATTAGTCTTTCAAAAGGGATTGATCCTGATACTCTTGAGTTAAGTGATGATCTACTAAATGATTTCTTTCCGCATTATCGTGACAATATCACATTCTTATCTGGCCCAAGTTTCGCAAAAGAAATTATGGAAAAACAGATTACTCTTGTCACAATCGCAGGTCGATCTAAAAAAGTGTTAATGGATGTTGCCACTAAATTAGAAACTCCATATTTTAAGGCCCTGCCAAATTACGATATAAAAGGTGTCCTTCTAGGTGGTGCTCTTAAAAACGTTTTGGCCATTGCTGGTGGTATCGTTGAAGGCCTAGGCTACAATCACAATACGCGTGCCGCTATGATTACTCGTGGAATCGTCGAAATGCTACGCTTTGGTAAGGTATTTAACGCTCGTCCTGAAACATTTTATGGCCTAAGTGGAATGGGGGATCTCATTCTAACAACAACAGGTGGACTGTCTCGTAACAAAACTTTTGGACTTGAGATAGCTAAGGGGAGAAAGCCTCTTGATATTATCAATTCACAACGTACAGTTGTTGAAGGTTATAAGACGACAAAAGCGGCTTTCTTACTAGCTGAGAAATATGAAATTCGCGCACGAATTTTTAAAGGACTTTATGAAGTTCTATACAATGATGCAAACGTTGAAGAAGTTCTAAGTCAACTAATGCAGGCACCTATTAAGTTTGAAATCGATTAAGATTTAATTGGAAAGAGCACTGTAAAAGTTGTTCCCTTATCTAGCATACTATCAACTTCGATTGATGCCTTCATTTTTTGTGCAGAGTGCTTTGCAATGGCAAGTCCTAGGCCTGTTCCACCAGTATTGATACTACGAGATTGATCAACACGATAGAAGCGTTCAAAGATTCTTGCGATTTTATCATTTGGTATACCAACACCTTCATCAGTAATTGCAATGTAACGATGATTTTCTCTTTGACCACTTTCAATAGTAATTTGAGTATTTTCTCGCGAGTACTTAATCGCATTTGATACGAGGTTCGAAATACAGTGATATAGTAGCTTTCCATTAGCAACGATTGTATCAGCTCCCGTATTTGAGTAGTTTACACTCATATTCTTTGCATTTATTTTGAGCTGTTGATCATTAATGAGAGCATTAATAAAAGAAGGAAGATTAATTTCTTCTACTTCAATTTTTCCTTCATTTTCAATCTTTGATAGTGAAAGAATTCCATTGATTAACTCGTCAAGGCGATCAACGTTTTGAATAACGATATCCATAATCTCTTGTTGATCTTCGTCCGTATTAATGGACTTTAGAGTTTGAGTATAGCCTTTAATCGATGTCAGAGGTGTCTTAATCTCATGTGAAACATTTTCAAAGAAGTCACGTCTCATATTATTTACATCTTGAAGTTTTGTAATATCACTAAAGTAGAAAAGAATCTCTTTGTCTTTATTCTTAGATTCAATATCGCTAATCTTTAACTGGAATGAGTTTGTTTTCCCACTAACTTTTGTTAAGGCGATTTGAGTATTATGGATCAGATTGGCCTGGTAACCATTCTTTCTTATAAGATTAATAAAATCATAGTCTCTAATTATACTAATAAGTTCTACGCCTCGATATCGTCCATTAAAAGGTGCAAAAGATTTCTTAAATGCATTATTACAGAAAATAACTCTGCCCTTACTATCAGTTACAACGACAGGGTCATCTATTGAGTTAATAATGACTGAATAATACTGTTTTGTATTAAAGAGATCTCTTTGAAGCTTTCGTCTCTTATTGAAGTTCTTAATAGACTTAGACTCAATATAATCCCAGTAATCACGACTATCAGTAGTATCAATAACTCCTTTCATTCTAAAAATATGAAAGAGGTCGTATAGAGGAGTAAAATAGTGACGAAAGAGAAAGAATTGTCCTGCAATAAAGAGAATTCCTAAGATTCCCATCGCCATAAAGAGTTTGGAAAAGACTTCTGATGAAATTAGTTTTAGTGCATCAGACTCAATCCTTAAAAAGAGAGTATAGCTCTTTCCTTTTGAGTGAAGTACACGGTGATGATAGATATATCGATCATCACTATCATATTCGCCAATAATAATATTTTTAAAATCCTCAATCTTAAAGCTTGGGGCCGCACATCTAATCGTACGATTTGCATTTAGAATATAAAATTGTGTTCTCTTTGTTTGTTTGTCACACATTTTCGCAATACCATCTTGGCGTAGCGACTGTAATTCCTGATCTACGATCGAGTGAATAAAGTTATCTTTAAAGTTTATGATAAAGAATGTGCCCAGAAAGAGTAGGGATAAACAAAAGATTAGCGTTTGATAAAAGATGATATCATTTAGAAACTTTATTTTAAGGAAGTTAAAAAAGTTATTCTTCACTCTTTACTCGATATCCTATCCCGCGAACTGTTTCAACAACTTTTGATTTACTTCCAAGCTTCTTACGAAGAGCGAAAACATGAGTGTCAACAGTGCGGTCTGTAACATAAATATTTTCACCTTTTATAAGATCAACGATTTGTTTACGTGTAAAAACCTTACCTGGAGAAGAGATTAGGACACAAAGAATTTTAAATTCAGAAACTGTCAGCTTAATTTCTTTTTCATCAATAATAGTTTTTACTCCATCGACATCAACTTTTATTCCCATATGGTTATATGTGTTCTTGTTGTTGATTGGAGAGCTTGTGTGATGACTTTCAACTCGTCGTTTTAGACTGCTTACTCTTGCCTTTAGGATTCCAATATCAAAAGGCTTCGTAATATAGTCATCAGCACCGGCATCAAGTCCTTCAATAATGGATTCGCTAGAAGTTAAGGCAGTAACAAAAAGAATTCCTACATTCTTAAGCTTCTTAGTATTTCGAATATACTGACAAATTTGTACACCACTAAGGTCCGGCAGCATGCGATCCAAAACAAAAAGCTCGTACTGATTATTCTCAATAGCAGTGATGGCATCATTACCTGTATTTGCCATGTCATAATCAATGCCTATGGCCTTAAGGTTTACCCCAATTAGTTTTGCGATTGATTGTTCGTCCTCTACAATTAGTGCTTTCATTATTTGCCTTATCGATCCTCTGTATGTCTTACGTCTTTACCTGACTCTAAGAAGATTATATCTTCACAAATATTTGTTGCGTGATCACCACATCTTTCAAATATTTTCGAAACACGAATGACAGCAAAACCTTCATCAACTTCTGCCTTTCCATCTTTAAGAAGTTGATAAAACTTCTTCACTAGATCTCTATGAAGAGAATTAACTTCGTGATCGGCCTTGATTACATCTGTTGCCATTTGAATATTGTTAGAAGCAAAGGCAATTAAACTCTTTCTTACCATCTCAAAAACTTCCGCTTGAATGATACTGCAATGTTTTTCTCTATTTGAAATTCGCATTAAGTAGCGCTTTAAGTTAACTGCTTCATCTCCGAGTCTTTCAAGTTCAGAGTTGATCTTCATGATGGCCAATGCCGTTCTTAGATCAATTGCAGTAGGCGACTTAAGAGCGATAAATTTAAATACATGATCATCCATAAGCTTATGAAATTCATTGATTTCATTTTCAAGCTCATAGAGATTTTCCATTGTTGATTTTTCATCAACTGCAACATGTAGAATCTTTTCTACAATTGCGGCCATTTCTGTAATATCTTTTCTTAGTGTTTCAACAGTCAATTCCATTGAATGCTCCTTAGCCAAAACGGCCAGTGATATAATCTTCAGTTTTCTTTTCTTTTGGGTTGGTAAAGACATCACTACTTAGTCCATGCTCAATAAGCTCTCCAAGGATAAAGAAACTTGTATAGTCTGCAATACGTGCTGCCTGCTGCATATTGTGTGTAACAACGATTACCGTATAGTCTTTCTTTAGTTCACTCATAAGATCTTCGATCTTTCCTGTCGCAATTGGATCAAGGGCCGATGTCGGCTCATCCATTAATACGATTGGCGGGTTTGTCGCTAGTGTTCTAGCAATACAGAGTCTCTGTTGCTGACCACCTGATAGTGAAGTTCCTTCTTGATGAAGTTTATCTTTTACTTCATTCCATAAGGCCGCTTTCGTTAGACAATTATAGGCGATTTCATCGAGTTCACTTTTTTTCTTCTTTCCCCAAAGTCTTGGCCCGATGACAACATTGTCATAGATACTCATGGCCGCAAATGGGTTAGGCTTTTGAAAAACCATTCCAATTTTTCTGCGAATTTCAACAGGATCGGCAGATGGAGCGTAGATGTCATTTCCTTCAAGAATAACCTCTCCTGAAACACGTGCACCTTCGACTTCTTCATGAATACGATTTAGGGTTCTAATATAAGTTGATTTACCACAACCTGAAGGGCCAATAATCGCATTGACAGTATTCTTATGGTACTTAAGATCAATACCTTTTACAGCGTGAAAGTCTCCAAACCATGCTTGAATATTTTTTACATCTAATATGATATCGCTATTTGCCATTATGATTTCCTCACAAAGAATTTCTTAAGCTTCTTTGAATTGAATAAGAATTTTGCACTTAAGTTCAGTCCAAGAACAATAATAATTAGGGTGAATGAACCGGCCCAAGCTTGTTGTTGCCATTCTTTATATGGACTGATTGCGTAGTTATAAATTTGTACCGGAAGTGAGGCCATTGGACCTGTTACATTGTAGCTCATGTACATGCTTCCAAATGCCGTAAATAATAGGGGGGCTGTTTCTCCGGCCGCACGTGATATTGCTAGAATTACACCTGTCATGAGAGAGTTTCTTGAGCCTTTAAGAATAATATTGAAGATAACTCGCCATCTTGGAAGTCCAAGAGCAAGTCCTGCTTCTCTAACATGCCTAGGGATTAGCTTTAAGATTTCCTCTGTTGTTCTAGTCACAATAGGAAGAATAATAATACTTAGAGCAAATGCTCCGGCCAGTGCTGAAAATGATTTAAAGCTTACAACAAATATTAGATAAGAAAAGATACCAACTACAATTGAAGGCACGCCTGTTAAAAGATCGATTGTAAATCTAAGGGCCGTTGCAATTTTACTTTTCCCGTATTCACTTAAGTAGACACCACATAGTGTTCCAACTGGAACCGCAATTAGTGAACCTATTGATACCATAATAAGAGTACCTAGGATGGCATGTCTCATACCACCACCGATTTCTCCAACTGGTTTAGGATCATTTAAAAAGAAGTCTAAACTTATTGAAGTTGAACCTTTTTGAAGAAGGAAAATAAAAACTAAAATTAACGGTAGAATCACTAATAAAGCAGAAAGAACTAACAGTCCCTTAAAAATTAGATTCTTTATGACACGACTTTTTGAGAGTTTCACTTTGATGCTCCCTTTGTTTGCTTCCATACAATTGTACGTGCTACTAAGTTAACTACAAAAGTAACGACAAATAAGAGAAGTCCAACGAGGCATAGAGCGGATAAGTGTAGATCACTTTCTGCTTCTGCATATTCATTTGCCATAACTGAGGCCATTGTTGAAGCTGGAGCAAAGATTGATTTAGTGATTTGAGGAGTGTTACCAATAACCATGGCCACGGCCATTGTCTCTCCAAGGGCGCGTCCTAAACCTAGAACTAGTGCTCCTACCATTCCTGAAAAGCTTGGCCTTAAAACTGCAATTTTAATCATCTCAAATTTTGTGGCCCCAAGCCCTAGGGCAGCTTCTTTGTGGAGTATATTAACTGAACGAAATACCTCTCGTGCAACAGATGTGATAGTTGGGATAATCATAATGGCCAAAATAATTGAGGCCGTAAGAATACCAATCCCAAAGCTTGGGCCTTGGAAAAAAGGTAAAAATCCAAATACTGCCTTTAGGGCAGGAGTTAGAAGGTCTTTAACAAAAGGAGCTAAGTAGTAGAGGCCCCATAAACCAAAAATGATACTTGGAACGGCCGCAATAAGTTCAACAAAAGTTCCTAGAATACTTGAAATTGATTTAGGTAAATATTCTGTAATAAAGAGGGCCACTGCAATACTAACAGGACCTGCAATTAGAAGGGCAAGAAGTGAAGTAACAACAGTACCAAAGATAAATGGAAGTGCCCCAAACTCGTCATCAATTGGATTCCAGAAATCATCGAAAATAAATTTAAATCCAAACTCACTAAATGCTTCACGACTGGCATAGAAAAGCTGACCAATCATAAGTATCAGTAGAATAATGACAATAAGTGAAAAAAAGCGAAGTGTTATATAGGCCAACTTATCCTGTTTTGAAGGAGAAATTGGCCCTAATTTTTTAAGTAGGTTCATTAAAGAGATTTTACCCTTTCTAATACCTTTTTGGAAAGTTCAGTTGGTAGGGGAGCATAGTAAAGTTCTTTAGCATAACTTTGGCCTTTACTAATTGCCCATTCAACGAATTTGTAAATCTCAACTCTTTTCTGGTCTTTTTCTACCATTGGTAGAAGGATATACGTCAGAGCACTGATAGGATATGAGTCTTTAGCGCTGCTGTTAATAAGTGAACCTGTTAACTCTTTTCCAGTTGTTTTAAACTCTTTAGCTGAAGCTGATACGGCCTCAACAGTTGGATTGATAAAGATACCAGACTTATTCTTAAGGGCCACTGTCTTAATATTATTCTTTCTAGCGTGAGCAAGATCCATATATGTGATTGAACCCTTAGTGTTGCTTACAATTGAAGTTACACCATCATTTCCTTTTGCTCCAACTCCAGTTGGCCAACGAAGTGATTTACCCGTACCAACTCTTTGCTTCCACTCTGTGCTGACTTCCACAAGGTAGTCTGCAAAGTTCTTCGTTGTACCTGATCCGTCTGCACGACGAACAACAAGAATGTCATCAGATGGTAGAGTTACACCAGGGTTAAGAGCTGCAATTTGCTCAGCATTCCACTTTGTAATTTTACCTAAGTAGATATCTGCAAGAGTTGCACCATCAAGCTTAAGCTCATCTGGAATTTGTGGGTGATTATAAGCAATGGCAACGGCGCCAAGAACCATCGGAACGTGTAGAACTGGCCATTTTGCTTTCTTCTTATCTTTTTCTTTCATTGGTGCGTCTGATGCACCAAAATCAACAGTCTCTTTTAAAAGTTGGCGTATACCACCACCTGAACCAATTGGTTGGTAATTGAATTGAATTTCTGGATGAATTTTCGAGTATTCAGAAAACCATTTTGAGTAAATAGCATATGGAAATGATGCTCCAGCTGCGTTGATCTTTAAAGCGAAAGTACTTGAACTCGCCAGCAGTAGGCAAAGTGCAATTATTCTCTTAATCATGTGTGTCTCCTAAATTCAGTGTTTTCTTGAATTTAGCACATGGTAAATATGGTGTTTATTAAGATTTTGTTAAAAAAAGGGCGACATTGTCGCCCTGCGTGATTATTGTAATGTATTTGATACGTAAAGTCTGAAGGACTTATCTTGATTACGACGAATCGTACAGATTCCTTCTTCTCTTTTGTTTACGAGATACTCGTAATAATCAGGTAGAGTGTCCTGAATTTCAAGGATTGATTTTCCTTCGTGCTCACCAAAATCGATAAAGACGTTTTCTTCTGCGATAATTCCCGTAACTGGGCTTACTTCGTTGGCCATGTTCCCTCCCTGGATCATTTAGCAATCTATAGTTTTATTTAAATATATGTAATTAAAAATATATTAACCGGTTCCTTGGTTAATTATTATTTTGAAATATTTGAAACGTAATGAAAAGTTTTTTTTACTTGACTGAACTTGTAAAGAAATTCCTGAAATAGTTAATGATAATTTTAAACTCGTGAGGGTAGTCTTTACTAATATGTGTGCGTACTTTTTCTAGAGCATCAAAAATTGTTAAAGCCTCTCTATATGGGCGTGGAGAGATCATCGCCGCTACGATATCACAAATATTAACCATGATTGTTTCAAAACCTGTCACTGTTAAGTTTTTTAGATACTGATTATCTGAATCATACTTATCTAGAATACTGAACGTGTGATGGTTTTCTATTACTTTCATGTGAGCAGGGCTTAGTTGAATACGACCTTGTAAAATTCTCGCTGAAATTATTGGATGTTTTGCAAGTAGTACCTTATCCATCTCTGATAGGTTCTCTTTGTCATATTTATCAATTGGAATGGCAGACATTCCAATATCTTTAAAATAACTCGTGATAAAAAAGTTCTCAATATCTTTGTCATTATAAAGTTGAGACGTCTTTAATATCCCTACAAGAAAAATTGATGAAAGTAGGGGTTGTGCAAAAATATAATGATGACCTTGGGCCGCAAAAAAACGATAGAGCGCTTCGTGCATTTTTGGATTCTTAATCAAGAAAGATGCCAGTACTTTTAAGCTTTGATACTGAAGATTAAGGGCATTATCATCAGTAGGATCTTCAAAGAGATATCGAAGGTTTATGGTAATAAGATTAAGTTGATTTTTACAATTTTGATAAGTATCACCCATTGAAAAAGAGCGAGTTACTTGCCTGAGGCAATCTTGTTGCAGCTCTTTCAGTTCTTGCCTTTGTTCTTTGCTTGCAAAAACAATCGTGTGACCTCTTTCAATCATCTCTTTAAGAGTGTCATTAGAAACATATGTTCCACGGTAGAGGTTGTGCTTAAACTTACCATCTTCGAAGATATAAACATCACAAGGTGTTGTCGGAATATTAAAAAGCTCCCTAATCGTAAAAGGGGTCAAGTTTAGTGCCAAATGTGATTTACGGAATATATCCTCTGCTCTCATGTTCATATTATAGCTTAAGTCGCTAAAATCATTAAATACCAAGAATAATAGGCAATATTTCGCAATTTTGTAATTTCTTGGAAAAAGCCTAACTTTCTAAGTTAAGAGCCCGAAATCAATAGAATATAAAGGCTAATTTTAATAAGGCTCGAATTTATTAACTAAGTTGCTATATTGGTTGAATACAACGAATGTTGAGCTAATTTTGACAAGAGAGAAGGCCATGAGTGCGCTTAAGAATCTAGAAGATTACATTGCTGATCCGAAATTATTTGAATCAATTCAACTATTTGATGATAGTTCGTACAGTTTACACTGGTCGAATTGGTCGAAATTAATTTGTGCAATGAAAGAGCGTCATATCAATGGTGATTCTTCAATGAGTATTGAAGAAGTGAAGGAAGAGCTTGAAACTTTCAAAGAAATTCCTGTTTGGCTTGTTAATAAGAAAGGTGAGATGGAGACGACTCTATTTGATCTTTATAACTTCTATATAGACCCAAGGCTTAAGCACTTATGGTTTGATGTTAATAAGCAAACTCTTATTTCTCTTAAGCATAAGGCCGGTCCATTCATGCATCTCCATTCAATGAGATGGGTTGATTACGATATCTACAAATTATTTGTATATGACCGTCTATTAAATAATCTTTCTCTAAGTCATCGCGACTTTAGAATGAACACAAATTTAAAAGCAAAATTTTCATTTTGGAATTCAATATTAAAACCTGTTGATGGACAGATTGTTCAGTTGAGTCGCAAGGGAATCCTTGTATCAATTGAAGGTCATAAGAACTTCTTAAGTCTATCGCAGTCCGACCAAATATCTCTTAGTGCTGAGGTTGGGGGACTCCTCAGCGCTACAGGGAAAAAATTCGAAGAATTTGATGAAGTTATTGGAAATTGTACAAGAGCAAAAACAGTTAAAATTGATTTCGATGAGAATATCTTTAAGGACTTAAATGCTCTTGAGACATGTAAAGGGGAGACATATTATATGTTCATTCCTTTTGCTAAGTTTCCAATCAAGCACCACCGCATTGGAAAAGCTATCCAACACGTCATTGATGAAGTTGAAGGTGCAGCTTCTCAAATTCTTAACAATTTAATCGACTAGTAAATAATATTATTCAAAGGGCTTGGTCTAAAAGATTTAAGCCTTTTGTATAATACATTTAGATACTCTTTGCTTACTAAGAAAGGGTGCTCTCTATTTGAAGCTCGTATAATAAAGTTCTCTTTTTTCTCAATATTAAGATCTGGAAGACTAGTTAATACCCAAGAAAGATCATATTCAATCTCTTCACCAGTTTTAATTTTTACAATAACTTTATAATATGGCTTAGCAAGATAGCGCTCAATTGCACTGTCCATCTTTTCAGTACGCTTATCAAGGATTGAATTTGATTTAAAACTCGTTAGCTTAACTAGGAACTCTTGGACTGCTTCATCATCAAGGGCCTTATTTCCTGATACCCAGATGTCTTTATCATTACGACTAAATTCAAAACGTAGTTTGCCTGAGTTTATAACTTTAACACCTCTAATATCGCTTGGAGCATAACTAAAGACTCGTGAGTCAATAAGTGATGGAAGGTCGATTTTCTCAAGTGAAAACTTAACGGCATTAACGTGGTAGATCGCATTGTCTTTATCGCTTACAACATATGTAGAGTTATCGATAGGATTGATAAGTCCAAATGAGATCGTTTCATCTTCTCCATTTTCACCCTTTAATGTAACAATTGAAGTTGGATTATCTAGGGAGAAGTTTGAAAGGTTGATTGGATCTTTTGGAAAGATCTTTTTAATCTTTACATTTTTTAGTGAGTCTAAAAGTTTATTAATGATTGCTTCATTAGCATTGATTCTTCTAGGCTTCGTAATAATCCATTGGTTTTTATTTTTAGCAAGACTAAATCGTCCAAGGTTTGATTGAAGTGAAATATCCTCAACCTTATCAATCTGATCACTTGTGAAAAGAAATTGGAGATTAGAAAGTTCTTTAGATGTAATAACCGGTGCTTGAAAAAACTCACTAATAACTGCTCCAAATAGGAGAGTAATAAAGAGTATTGAGACAAGACTAGCTGAAAAGTAATTACGTTTTATATTTTGCATAAGAAATTCTAGAATTCTTATTCGAGATCGTCAAAGAGATCGAAGTCGTCATCGCCACCTGAGCTACTTTCTTTGCTGGCCGCTACTGCCGCCGGCTCTTCTCTAACTTCTGGCTCAATAGATTTGATGAAATTTCTAAGAAGTGTACGTTCACCCTCTTTAAGAAAAGTGAACTTTATCCCTGTTCTAAATGGCATACTCGTTTGAGAGATAATGCGACTTTTCATGTTGTAGCTACGAGAAAAGACAACCACACCATTTAGGATGATACGATTTGGAATTTGAATATCAACGACAATTGATTGGCCCTGAGTAAATTGTCTTTCGCAAAAGAAATACATCCCATCCATATAAAGTTCAGATAGGAGAATATTGCCGACGTAGACCTTTTCTGGAGGTAAATCAGGAATAAATTGCTTGATGATTTTCGTTTCTTTTATCGGAGTAACATTGTCTCCAGACATGGCAGCATCTGCCAAAGCTTGTGGATCAAGTGCTGCTTCTTCACTTTCAATACTATCATTGATTGGAAGTTCACCTTTATCTTTATAAGTCTCAATAAGGTCATCAATATTAGGCTTTTCACCATTCTTGTACCTTAGTTTTACCGCTGCTTCTACTTCATCTCGAAGTGTCCAAACGTTAACTTTGATTCTTTTAATTAGGACTGGGTCGCTACTTTTACCGTGTATCATTAACTAACATTTTCTCACATTTTCAATATTTTGTATCTTTTGAAATTTTTGCCTCTGAAAGGGTGCTAAACTACTTGATAGACAATTATTTAAAAGTCTTAGCATAGGGTCTCCCATGGAAGGGAGATAAAAAGATTAGGAGGATCTAATGAGATTAAACGCATTTTTAGCACCAGCTGTTGTTTCAGCGATGGCACTTTCTCCACTAGCTGCTGATTACGTTCCAGGTGAACTAATTGTTAAGCTAAAGAAAGATGTTTCAGTTGAAAGTTTCTTTGGACAATCATTACATGGAAGTTCACTTGACCGTCGTATCGAGCTTACGTCAGGGGATCTTTATGTTGTTAAATTTAACGAGTCTCTTGTATCAATTGATTCAATTGCAAAGCAGATGAATGAAAGAGCAGAAGTAGAATATGCAGAGCCAAACTTTATCTACAAAATCGTAAAGCCAATCGTAAACACAAATGTATTAGAAGAAATCTTAAGCTATAACACAACTTCAGATGAAGGTGTTTACTACACGCCAGCAGATGAAAAATTTGGACAACTTTGGGGTCTGAAAAATACAGGTTCTAATGCTCCAAGAGGTGTTTCAGGTGTAGAAGGTGCTGACGTTGATGCACTAAGAGCTTGGGAAATCACTCAAGGTGATCGTGCAATTAAAATCGCAGTTATCGATACAGGGATTGATTACAACCACCCAGATCTAAAAGATCAAATGTGGACAAACGAAGGTGAGATTCCAGGTAACGGAATTGATGATGATGGAAACGGATACATTGATGATGTTCACGGATACGACTTCGCAAATAACGATGGTGATCCAATGGACGGACACTCTCACGGAACACACTGTGCTGGTACAATCGGTGCTTCACATAACGCAATTGGTGTTGCTGGTGTAATGAGAGATGTTCAATTTGTTGGGATTAAATTCCTAACAGATAGCGGTTCAGGTTCAACTGAAGCGGCAATCAAGTCGATTGATTATGCAACAAAAATCGGTGTTGATATTATGTCTAACTCTTGGGGAGGCGGTGGCCGCTCAGAAGCTCTTAAAGAAGCAATTGAAAGAGCAAATGCTGCAGGTATCGTATTCACAGCTGCTGCTGGTAACTCTTCTACTGATAATGATTCACGTCCACACTACCCATCAAACTACAATGTTGATAACGTAATTTCTGTTGCAGCTACAACTGCTGCTGATGAACTAGCAAGCTTTTCTTGTTATGGACGCTCAACTGTACACATCGGTGCTCCAGGACACGAAATTCTATCAACTGTTATCAACGGTAAATATGCTTCTTACTCAGGAACTTCAATGGCAACTCCACACGTTTCAGGTGTAATCGGACTTTTCCTTTCAGAAAATAAAGGACTAACTCCACTACAAGTAAGAAATAAAGTTATGGTAACTTCTGATCCTGTTGCTGCTCTTAGAGGTAAGACAATCAACGCTGGACGTATCAATGCTTACAACCTTCTTACAGATACTATTCCTGAAAGAAACGAACCAAATCCAGAAGATTGGCAAACTGTAGATGTTGCATCTTTTGAATCAGAACATCCATATACTGAAAACCAAACTCTTGAAACAACTTACACAGTTGAAGGTGCAAAGTTTATGAGAGTTAGAGTTCGTAAATTTGATCTTGAGAATCGTTATGACTTTATTGAAGTTAGAGATGCAAGAGGAGTTCTAGTTGAGAAAATTACTGGAGCAGGTGAGAACTATACTTCTTTCTTCGCTGAAGGTGATACTTTAAAGCTTATCTTCAAGTCTGACCGTTCAGTTCAGAAGTGGGGATTTGTTATTGATCAAGTAGATGTTCAATACTAAGAATTTTTAAAATTCACACAAATAAAAAGGCCAGCTAATGCTGGCCTTTTCTTTATCTATATAACTTTTAAGTTAAATCTAATTAAGCGTTCCAAAGGTGCTTGTACTTCTTTAGGAACTTAGAAAGTGAACCAACTTTATCTAGAGTTCTGATTGCTCTAGTTGAAAGCTTAAGCTTAATTGTTTCACCAGTTACAGGATCAAAAACTCTCTTCGTTTGTAGATTTGGTTTTTGAGTCATTTTTGTTCTATTTTTAGCGTGAGAAACTTTGTTACCAACAAGTCTTCTTTTTCCAGTTAAATCACATGTACGTGCCATCACTTCATCCTTATTTATTTATATAAACTCTACATTAATATATGGGTTATTAGGTTGTAGAATATAAACATAACGTCGTAAAAGTGCAACTACTTTTGTACAAATTGCGTAATATCCCATGGTTTTTACTGCAAAAAATCAAAGTTGTTTGGACATAGCAGCGAAATATCGTTATCATATAATTATTATTAAATGTAATTCTAGATAGTTAGAACTTTTTTCGAGGAAAGAGATTTGAAAAAACGAATATTATTGTTTTTGTCAGTCTTGGTCTTAATGGCCCTCGGTTACTATTTCTATACTTACTACAATGACGAATACCACCCTGAGGCCCTAAGAGAGCAGTATTCACAGAATGCTCCGGTGGCCTTCACTAATCGTGAATTACCAAAGAAAAAGTTTGTCCCGCGAAAGCAATTTCATGAAAAGAGTGATTATAAAAGATCTGACGATGAGGTCGTTGCGTTGGTTGGGCTCGGTATGGACAATGGTGTTTTCTCTGAGCTGAGTGGTTCAATAGAGGAGCTTAGAAAGGCCAATATTGATTGTGAACAGACTTATAATGATTATATGCCTCCTGCTCAAATCATAGATCCAAATTCTGGCTTTTACGCAAAAGAAGACGGCAATGTTTTGAGTCTCCTTAATCGTGCGATGGATTTATTAATAAATATCGAAGGTAGAGCTATTGCAAAACGCTTTCCTGAACTTGCTCAAGAGGCTTTGGATAGTGTTGATGAGATAAGTGAAGATGATATGGCAAAGATTATGCGCGCTCCACTTGTTTGTCGCCAATCAAATATTACAGTTCTATTTGAAACACTAATTGAAATGTCTAGTGAAGGTAAAATTTCTGACAACCAAAGGGCCGAGATTGTGGGCAGTATGGTTAATAAATTAGTTGTAAGTCTTGAAAGTGATAGCTTACAAGATAATATCTTAATGTCACTTACTCTATTAAAGGCCCTTGGAAGTTTATCAAGCAAGAATGACGAATACTTTTCTGAACTTGAGTCGATTTATGATGAGATGGCCGCGACACAAGTTGGGATAATGAAAGATTCAGATAAGAAGGCAAAGGTTGTTAATCCTGGAGAGATCTATCGTAATTACCGCGAAAGACAACGAGGCTTTTCTTCGTCTGTAATTGAAATTCTATATATTAGTTATCCTGAATATCTAAATGATTAATTACTCTTCCATGCAAAGATAGGTACTTTTTTTAGAGGCACCTGCTTTAAGACAAAGATCTTTAATCTTTCCTAATATCCACATTCTCATTGGTCTTGGATAGCGAATCTTTCCATCTTCACCTTTAGTAAGTTCTGAATGGAAGTATGTTGTTTGTGGATAGTTCTTCTTGACCTGTGAATAGACATCTTTCGTAAAGCGTACAACACCAATGGAAATATACTCAACTTTACTTAAGGGAATCACACTGCTTAGTTCACTAATTAGCTCTTCATATTCACTTTCAAAACTTTCACTGTGTATCACAGGATCAAAGTGAATACCGATGGGGTGACCTGCTTCATAAAGGCTTTTAATGGCCTTTAGGCGGGCCGCAAGACTTGGTGTCTTTAGGTCGTGAGACTTAATCTTATTCTTTGGCGAAAGAGAAAAAGAAGTGATGAAGTTTGGCAGTGGCTCTAGTTTTAGAAGCTCTTTTATATTTGCTGATTTGGTTCTAAGTTCAATGTAGCAGTGAGGATTTTTCTTTGTAAATTTGTGGTAGTAATCTAGCTCTCCAGTTAGGTGAGTTAGGGCAAGAGAGTCACTAAACTCGCCTGCGTGAAACCACATATTCTCATCCGATTGTTCAGCAATTTTTTGCATCTCACTTATAATCTCTTCGTGATTCACAAAGAGAACAAGGTCAGGAGTATTGAAATAACCTTGAAGGTAGCAGTAGTCGCACTCATAGATACAGTTGTAAGCGTGGATAAAGTAGTAGTGAGGCTCTCCTGAGATACCGTAGGCATTGGGAGCCTCTTTAACAAGTTGGCCTTGCTTTCTTGCAATAAAGAGATTTAGAGAATCTCTCTTTTGTAAGTAGGGCTTTTTAACTCTGCCCCAAATATCAGCGTAATTTTCGATTATTTGGACTGTAGCCTTTGGAAACTTAAGTGGAAGCTGATTTGAGATCAGAGAATTTTTAATTGAATCTTCGATAAAGATTTTCTCGATCTTCAAAGCTCTTCTCCATTCATAAGGGCGTTGAATTTTTGCCAATCAATCTTTGAAAGCTTCTTTTGTAGATCAAGGATTTCTTTTTCAGAATTAATTTTAGTTCTAAGGTTTAGCACAACTTTTTCAAGAGAAGGATCATAAGATAATTCATTTTTATCAAGTCCTGTTTCTTTGATAAAGTTATCTAGTTGTCTAATAATCTTAGTACGAGTCGGATAGAGTTTCTCTTTTAAGAAGTCTCTAAGCTCGAGGGCCTTCTTCTTTGGGGTTGTCTCTAATGCTTGAATATCTTTAAATGTGCTTAAGTTTAAAAGATCACTTAAACTCATATCATACTTAATAAGAATTTGTTGTACGAGATTTTTTACTTCGCGCTCAAGTGAGAGTGTAAAGTAAAATGCATCATCATTCAGAAGAGCAAGATCGTCACTTTGTAATTTTTCTTCACTTGTAAAAGACTCAATAAAGTAGCGGTAAAGCTCTTGGGAATAATCCTGGGCATGCTCTTTTATATATTCACAAATAGGTGCATCAGTGACGTGATCCGAAATCAATTTAAAAACTCTAAGTGGTGTTTGAAATTTTTTTGCCGCAAGACCGATGGCCCATGCTTCGCGATCGGCCAAAGGGGCAAAGTGTGAAAGTGATTTTGCTAATTCGCTATCAAGAACTCTTTCATTTGCAGTGATAAGATCTAGCTTAGATGAGCTTTGTTGGCATTGAAAACTTTTGAATTCCTCTTGCCCGTAGATTGTTCTGATTTCAAAAATCTCACCCTGCTTAAGATCAGCATTAAATGAAGCACATATTCCAAGATTGATGATTTGACCTATTTGAATTGCCTGGTTTTTAAGGATACCCATAGCATATGTGAGGGCCATGAGAACGTTCTGTGGGCCTTCTCCAGTCAGAATTAAGCCGTAGCTCTTATCTGCACATAAGTAGAGGTCATTAAAGTCTGGATGTGATTTAAAATCCATCTCTTTTAAAAATGTTTGAGCTTCGCCGCGGTGGGCAAATACAAGTAAATCCATAACTAGGAAATAACGTTTATCTTGTCGGTGCGTCAAGTCTTTACGCATTTAGGCGAAATAGATATTCATGACTTATGAAAATATTAGATCAATTTGGACAATTTGCTTTTGGTGGCGCCAGTATCTCTGGAGAGGGCGCGGGTTATGGATTTGGTGATATTAGTAAAGAAGATTCGATTAGTCTTTTACAATACGCCTTTGATCGTGGAGTGAAGATCTTTGATACGGCACCGATTTATGGCTTTGGTGAGAGTGAGAAGAGAATTGGCGAAGCATTTAAAAATAATCGTGAAAAAGTTTTTATTGTTTCTAAGTCAGGTGTGACTTGGCACGAGAATAAACGAGTGGATATGACTAATGATCCAGTTGTCACTCAAAAAATGATTGAACAATCACTAAGAGATCTAAATTCAGATTATATTGATCTCTATATGGTTCACTGGCCTGATGAAAGAGTGGATATCAGAAAAACTCTTGAGGTTATTGCAAAGGCCAAGCATGAAGGAAAAGTTAAGCATATCGGACTTTGTAATACAACGACCGAAGAGTTTAAATTAGCGTCACAAGTCGATCGAGTTGAGGTGATCCAATCACAATTTAACTTTTTTGAACAAGACGTTAAAAAAGATATTTTCCCAATCGTAAATGAAAATGACTTAAGTTTTATGAGCTGGGGAACTCTTGATAAAGGAATCCTAACTGGACGAGTGACGAAGGATCGAAAATTTGACAAAAGTGACTGCCGCTCATGGGCACCATGGTGGAAGGCCATGGATAAAGAAAGTCGCTATGATATTGTTGCAAGAATGCAACCTGCACTAGAAAAGCACGGACTTACTGGTTTAGACTTTGCAATTCACTTTAATCTTTCTCATGATGAACTAAGCACTGTTCTTTGTGGTGCTAGAGATCATGACCAATTAGATGGAGTCCTAAACTCTCTTGAGAAGAAAGTTACGAAAGAAGTACTAGAAGATATTATTAATAGTGTTAGTTAGTGTCGTCATTCCCACATACAATCGGGCCAAGTTCTTGGCCCGTGCAATTGACTCTGTTTTAGGACAAAGTTTTCAAGATTTTGAATTAATTGTTATTGATGATGGTTCAACTGATAATTCAAAGCAAACTGTTGAGTCCTACTCGGATTCTCGCATAAAATATTTTTTTCAAGAAAATAGAGGAGTTTCAGCTGCTCGAAATCTAGGTGTAAAAAAATCTTCAGGGAAATATATCGCATTTCTTGACTCTGATGATGAGTGGAAAGAAGACAAGCTTGAAAAACAATTAAGCTTACTAGATAGCTCAAAACATCGCCTCTGCCATACAGGGGAGCTTTGGCTTAGAGATGGTGAAGTTGTAAAACAAAAAAAAGCTCATCAAAAAGTCGGAGGGGATATGTTTATTCGCTCTTTAAAAAATTGTGTCATTTCACCTTCAAGCGTTTTACTTGAAAGAACATTATTTGAAGAGATGAATGGTTTTAATGAAAGCTTTATTGTGTGCGAAGATTATGACCTATGGCTTAAGATAACTTCTTTGTATGAAATCGACTTCTTAGATGAGCCTCTGGTAATTAAGCATGCAGGTCATGATGATCAACTATCCTTCAAGTTCTTTGCAATGGATTACTGGAGAGTTAAGGCCATGGCCTGGGCCAAAGAAAATCGCCAGCTTTCAACTGAGAGAATTGAAGTGTTAACTCAGCTTTGTTTAAAAAAGTGCCAATACCTTATTAAGGGCTATGAAAAATACGAAAATTTTGAAAATTACGATGAAGTAAGAGCTATTGAAAATTACATCAATAGCTGAGGCTCTTCGACTAACTTTTTCTCTAGGCCTAGCTCAATCGTTTTTTGATAGAAAATCTCAAGTGCGTTTTCCCACGGAGAATCTTCAATATCGCCATTAAGTAAATTGATTAAATGAGGAAGTAATTGCTCCACATATTCTTCAGTACTTTCTCTTGGAAGAAGAGATGGAAGGTGATCAATTGCAGTAACTTCTAAGAGCTGATCTAACTCTTGAACTCTAAACGTTGGAATATCAATTGTCGTAATATCAGGATATATCGGAAGAGGGTTACAAGGACCTGTAGGATCACAACTAACATCAGAAATTACAGAAAGATTTCTTTCATTTTGTAGAATTTCTAAATTGAGAAATGGCTCGGCCGGTTTTTTATTTAAAGTACAATTGACTAGAATATCGTAATCGAGAATTTGCTTAATTGGTCTGGCCACTTGTGTATCGGCCCTTCCCCAACCAGTCATTTCAACACCGACAGCTTCAAGTAGCTCTTTTGCTCCTCGGCCACAACGTCCACGGTTTCCAATGACAAGAACTCTTGGCCTTGAACCAAGCTCATCTAGCTCCTTTGATATATCATTAATTAACTCATGCTGAGATGAATATGAGTTCAATGGGCCACAATCATTAAAGTCTTTTCCTCTTTGTTGGCAAATCCAGTTCTTAAGTCCTAGGGCCGCTCCCACAAATCCTGCCCACTTCCCAAATGCTGCAATTCTTCTCCCTTTAGGGTCAGTTAGGTATTCAAGGTCATATAATTTTCCATCTCCTTGAATAAAACGATCAAGCATTTCTTTTGAACCTGTTTGATTTTTGTAAACATGAGCAAAGTGTATATGTCTGTGAGTTAATGGAAAAGTGTGAACATCTAATTCTTTTAAACCAAGGATAAAAGCATTTGCCGGTGCAAAGTTTATCCATGAATTTGTAGGCATCATCTTAAGGCCAAGTGCTTCGAATTCATCATCTTTAAAAATACGACTAGGTGAGCGTTCAATAATTACTTCATGACCAAGCTCCTTTAGCATTAGGGCAGCTTGGGGCGTAAGTGCACTACGCTCTTCAAATGGTTTTGTTTCATGGCGAAGCCAGATTGTCCTATTTGTCATGAAATTTAATCTCCCAAAAAAATCGTATACTTATAGCAAAGCTAATAGATTACTATAGCAAAGGGCCTTGTCACATTCTTAAATTTGTAAGATTTACAGGCCATTTTAATGTATAACTATATAATATTAGGATAATCAAGCAAGCTAAGTTTCGTTAATAAAGGAATGAATATGAAATACCATCCAGAAAAAAGTCGACTCTATTACATGGAAGACTCCCTTGGAAGTTATACTGACTATGGTATTGGCGTTCCTTTAAAAGACGAGAGAGTAACCAAAATCCTCGAAGAATTCAAAAATTCTCCATTTCTTGAAAGAAGAAAATCAACACATTTCTTTTTAAGTGACTTGGCCCTTGTCCATGATCGCGACTTTTGTGCTCGTACTAAACTTGATCCTACTGGACTTGTTCTTGAAGCTTACGAACTTATTAATGACGATGGAAGCTATCATCGTTACGAGCCTTCTGCTGCAGTAAAACCTTTAAGTGATTTTATTAATCGTGCTCTTTCTCATTGCGAAGGAACATACCTTGCTGCCTGTAATGCTCTAGAATCGGGCTTTTCTTATCATTTAGGAGGAGGAATGCATCATGCAAAGAGTGATGGGCCAGGTGGCTTTTGTATGTTTAACGATATCGTTATTGCAATTAGAAAATTACAAAAGGAAAAAGGTCTTGGTAAGTGTCTCGTTGTAGATATGGATGCTCATAAAGGTGATGGAACTGCACAAATTGTTGCCAACGATGAGTCGATTGATTGTGTTTCAATTCATATGAAGGATGGTTGGCCACTTGATAATCCTGATAAAACTAACTCAAGTTATATTCCTAGCACTCTTGATATCCCAGTTACTCCCGATGATGACTATCTTGTAAAACTCAAAGAAGTAGGGGACTTTATCAAAGAAGATTACGATCTTTGTATTGTAGTTCAAGGTGCAGATGTTTATGAAAAAGACATTTTGGAAAGTGCTAAAGGAATTCAGCTAAGTTTAGAAGAATGTCTTGAAAGAGATAAGTATATGAATGAATTATTAGAGTCGAAAGGTATCCCCCAAGCATGGGTTATGGCCGGGGGATACGGTGATGAAGTTTACCGTGTCTTTCAACAATTTGTTCAATATAAATTTAAAGCATAGTTGAATCTTCGTGGGCCAAGATTCTTTTCTTTGGCCTAAAGTAAGTACGTGGAGTGTACTCTAGAAGATCTGTAATCTTTGCCATGTAGAAACATGCATACTTTTCAACTTGATCAGCAAAACGTGATTCCTCCAGTCCTGCTCTCATCATTTCTCCCCAGTGTGGGTTAAAGAATTGGCGATAAGCATCTAAGTGCAGAGAGATTTTTGAGTTGATCTTATCAATTTCGCTAAAGATCTTTCCAATATCTTCTTTATTATATTTTTCTGGATCTTCGTGCTTTAAAAGCTCTAGCTTATTTAGCTCATGTTCTAGCTTTTCTTTTTGTTCCATTTCAGCATCGATAAGAGCTTGTGTTGGTGTTGACTGTCTAATCGCTTCAATCTCTGCTTCAAGAGGATCTAGGATAAGAGCTGTTCTCCAGTTGAAAGTTTTCTTTAGTGTAAGAACATCACCATAGATATGGTCACCAAGGTAAAGAATCTCTTCACCTTCAAGGCCTAGATCTTTTTGTAATTTTCCGGCCCATCCACCTTGGTACACCTTGTTTTGCTCTAGAGGACCTTCTGCATTTGTCATTAGTCCAGTATCCGTTTGAATTTCTAGAAACATATTGCTTACGTTAAAGAATCTTGGCTTACATGCAAGACAGATTGAAATATCAAATAGGTCTGTCCAGTTCTCATGCTCTTTTAAGAATGGATTAATCGTGTATTCCATTAGTCTTTTTGTCCAAGTCCATTCACTATTTGTGATAAGAATTAACTTCTTTCCAAAGCGTTTAAACCTTTCTAGCAGTTTTGCCACTTCTGGGTCTTTGATAATAAAGTCTTCAAGATGCTCTTCGACATATCCTTTAAGAGAATTGTCAGAGTGAGCGATATCGATAACTTCTTTGATATCGTGAGATAGTGTTTCGTAATCAGGAAGTTTTAAGCCTTGGTCTTTTAGATCAACAAGGTTTGCAAACATTGCACCATTTGAAATTGAGAAGTTTGTATCTAGTGATTGATACTGTTCTGAGTTTAGGTCAATGATACTATTCCCATAGATTTCATTCTGATCATGAAAGTCCATTGGCTTTGTACCATGCTTTGCGATCTTTACTTTTCCGTAGCGGTTTGTTTGTAAAATATTTCCACGAAGACGATCGATAATTAAACCTTGAATAACTTGGTTAAAATCAAATTTTAAATCTGTTACTTCTTTTGGATAATTTTTTACATCTACTAATTTTTGAAGCACGAGTTCGAAAACAAATTTTTCGAAAGCTTCTGTTTTATAGCGAACTAGAGTGTAGTCCATATCAAAACCAATGGCCTTGATCTTCTTCATATTTAATGTTCTATTGACGTATACTGACATATAAAATCCTTTTAAATCGTTTGAGAATATAATCCCCGGACCTTAGATTTTATCTAATCTTGATTTAAATGTCATATTATTAATACGTTAAGGCGTAAATTCAGTAACTTACGCCTTGGTGATTTTTAAGAGCGGTGTGTCTATTTAAGAATGATATAGTATTTTGCAAAGCCTTCATCATCAAGGCCTTTAATACGGTTAAGCTTAAATTTTGACTTCTTCTTAATATACTTTGTCGCTTTATCTGATGGAGAAGTTTCAAAGTAAACCTTAAGTTTGTCTGCATTAGCTATTGGCTTGATCTTCCAGTTCTCATTTGGACGAGCATCGACAAAACCTTTTTCTTTCGTTTCTTTTCTAATGTAGTTGATTAGAACTTGGCGATTGCTATCTGGAGCACTAAAGACGACATTGGCTTTTACTGCACCTGGAAATTTACCACCGGTTGCACGAAAGCTATTTGTTGCAAGAATAAACTCTTGCTCATCAGTAACGGCCTTTCCTTGATACTTTAAGTTTTCAATTCTGAATGAATCTTTATTTAAAACCTTACAATTTTCATCGTAGTGTCTTCTCTTTGTG
The DNA here is from genome assembly GCF_002903145.1 of Halobacteriovorax sp. DA5. Taxonomy (NCBI): domain Bacteria; kingdom Pseudomonadati; phylum Bdellovibrionota; class Bacteriovoracia; order Bacteriovoracales; family Halobacteriovoraceae; genus Halobacteriovorax; species Halobacteriovorax sp. DA5. The sequence goes on from NZ_PPDJ01000001.1 coordinate 482,130, forward strand.
ATATTGATCTCGTAAGTTAGACCGTCAATCATATCAAAGTTGTATGAACGAAAGCTTCCCCAGTTTAGAAGAGGTTGGTCCTTGCTGTAGTTTGGATCAATATGAGCAAACATCCCCGCAGAGCACTCTAGCCACAATTTAACTTCTTTTCCTGTGAGCTTTAGAGCGTAGAGCATATTAGGGTAGAGGTAGAGATCAGCTGCATTTCTCAATGTCAGATTTCCCTTTTCAACAGTTGTGTATCCATTTGGATCATTCTTTCTGCCACCTGTTTTAAAAGGTGCAACTGCAGATAATACTGGGAGCCCACTTAAATTAGCATCGCCTTGTATTGCTCTTTTCACATAATCAATTTGAGCGTTAGAGACAATCTGTGTTGCCGCATCATCTTGGATTAGTGAGAGGAAGCTATAAAATTCCTCCTTAGAGAAACCAACTTTTTCACCTGCGAGCTTAATTGTTCGTTGGTGATCATCTTCAATGATTTCTGCAAGTTCAAGATCGGGTTTTACACTTGAATCTGATTCTTTATCATAAATCGAGTAGACTGAGGATTGTCCATCGATCACATGCCACTTACTTCCATCAAAGTTTAATTTTAAATCAATGATTCCAACGTGTGATCCCCATTTCCCAGGCATAACGGCAGCGACTCCATTAATTGTTCCTTTCTTCGCATCAATACCTTGAATTCCTTCATATTCTTTTGAAGGAAATAGAGCATGAGTGTGACCAAAGGCAATGGCATCGATATAAGGAACGCGACTTAGGTAGGAAACTGAGTCCTCTGCATAAAGCTTGTATTCATCTGTACTAATTCCTGAATGTGGAATTGCGATGATGACATCAGCGCCTTCATTTTTCATTTTCGCCGTAAGCTCTTTTGCGACTTCAATAATATCGCGGGCCACGACTTTCCCTTCAAGATTATTCTTATCCCAGACCATAATCTGTGGCGGAACAAAACCAATGTATCCAATTTTGAGCTTATGTGGCAGACCTTTTGTGTCCTTAACTTTTTTCTCTAAAATTACATATTGCTTAAAGTAAGGCGATGCTGGCTTACCATTTTCGTCTTTGTAAACGTTAGCATTGATATAAGGAAATTTTGCATCTTTAAGAGAGGCATCTAGAAACTCTAGGCCGTAATTAAATTCATGGTTTCCAATATTACCCACGTCATACTTTAGATGATTCATGAGTTTAAAAGCAGGGTGAACTCCTTCTTTTCCGTGAGTGGCCACAAAGTCGGCCATAGGATTCCCCTGAAGGAGATCACCATTATCGATGAGCGTATAATTATCTGCTTGTGCGGCATACTTTTTAATAAGTGTAGCCGTTTTAACAAGTCCAAATCTTTTACTTTCTTCGTTCTTATAATAATCGTAGTCTTTGTAGTAACCGTGTAGGTCAGTGGTTTCAATTACACGAAGTTTAACTTGTGTTTGTTCCTTACAGCCTACAATTAGAAAAAGAGACAGTGAAAATAAAAAGATTTTTCTCATATATATTCCTAGTAATAACGTCCTGAAGAGTAAGTAGCATCAAACATACGAGCTTTACCGTAAACTTTTACGTTACCCTTAAGTCCTGCAAAGCCATAAATTTGAGCTTCGCCAAAAGCTTCAGCATTATCCCAAACTGACGCCTCATCATAAACTCTTGCATTCTCATACACGTGAGCATTACCCCAAACTTTAGCGTAGTCTGAAATAATTGCATTACCTGTGATTTTTGCAAATCCTGTTACTTGGGTCTTGTCACAAACTTGTGCATTCTCACCAATATAAACATTCTTTGATACATAAGCTGTATCAGCAACGAATCCACCTTGTGTTCCATCATTGTTGATCCAATATTCACCTTCTTGTCCTGCACATGGTGCAGCTAAAGCTGGAAGGATAAAAAGCATAGCAGCTAGTAATTTCATAAATCACTCCTTAGATTTTTTCGATTAGCTCAATTAATTTCTTACCTAAATTATCCGATGCTAATCTCAAATTGGCAAAGAACTCTTCCTCTGTTGGATGCTCTCCGTCAACAATGTCAGTAACTGACTTTAAAAAGAGTGTTGGAATACTGAATTGATCAACTACCCAGGCAATAGCTCCAGCTTCCATATCTTTAAGAACTGCTTGATTTGTTTCAATTAACTTTTCATCTTCAGCACTCATATCAAGAGAGTTTCCTGTTGAAATAATTGCTGTCTTTAGGTTTAGAAGCTTTCCATATTCTTGAGCAATAGGATGTGCTGTCTTATAGATTCCGTAGTTTTCATATCCTGGAATAGGAATTCTGCGATCATGAAAAACTGTTGTGTCGGCCGTGTAGACGTCTCCAACTTCTGCACCACGCTTTCTAAAGCCACCGGCAGTTCCCGCGTTGATAATCATTTCTGCACCAAGTTCTCTGATCGCAAGAAGAGTAGAGACAACCGCAGGAGACGTTCCTACGTTTTGCACTTTATGGTGCTTACATTCACCACTTATAATAACTGAAATCTTATGCCCGTGATATTCACATTGATATAATTTCATTGGTAGATTTGGGTCTAATTTTTTGTCTTGATCTGTGATAGCTAGTTTCTCTAAAAGCGGTGCTGCTTCCGAGTCCATGGCCATGATGATGGCAATATTTTTCATAATGTCTCCATTTAAAATCTTTTATCTAAGTTTAATAGAAAAAGAGCATAATTTGAAATATTGCAGCTAACTTTCTAGATGGGTTGGGTAGATATTATCTTTTGAACGTGTTTGGGCGGCCACTCGTTGGAGCCACCTGATGATACGGTGGTACTTCTGCTTAATTAGATCTGCAGGAGGTAGTCCAGTAATGAGAATACGATTCAGATGGCAATAGAGTAATATATCGATATACTTGATATCGTTGCCAAAAATAAAATTCTTCGTTCCCAGTATTTCGTTAATATAAGTAATCTGTGATTCAAAATAATCAAGTGCACATGCTTGATCTTTATGAAAGATTTCATACTCTGAGATACGCTTTACTATAATTTCTTTTACTGACGAAATAACATCTTCTGGTGATTCATCTATATCTTGAACATACTTGGCCTGCTTAGCGAATTTTTTCTTCATAGCGCTAAGCCCTTTTGTATCTTTGTATGAGAAGTAAACGATACTTGCCCATAATGAATTTATACACCAATCTTGTAAGAGCTGGGCCTGCATTGCTTCTTCATTGTTTAAAAGAAAAAGCTCAGATTCTCCACGCAAGTCTTTGAAGTAGTTGATACAATTTCTAATGCCTAAGTATTTCTTATCGCCATCAATAATAGCAGGAAGACTGCTCATCTTAGCTGGCACTCCCTGAATTTGAGAGTTCACATGGACTGTTTTTAACTTAAAGTCGATATTTAGAAATGAAAAAATTCTATTTATAGTTGCACAGTACGGGGAGAAGGATTCGACTTCATCGTTTCCTGCCCAAGAAATTAATACTTTATCCATGGCATAACTGTCGGAGAGTTACTTTAAAAAATTAACTAAATTTTGATGTCTTTAGCGATTTTCCAATCGATTTAAATCATAAAGACCAAATTCAATAAGATTTGTTTCAAAGGCTATCTCATGAATTTTATCTAGTGTTGGCCAAAATCTTTTATCACTTCTTCTCACACCATACTTATCAAGAAGCCTGCTATGAGCTGCCTGTGAAGTAGTATTCTTAATTGCATTTACAAAATTCGGTAGTTGAGATTTTTTAAGTTTAAAAATAGTATTCGGATAACTCCCTACAGTTCCTTTTGTTACAGTGAAGTTATCTTCTTCAGTAATTCTCTGACTTCCTTCTTTCAAGAGGTGAGAGATATTGTAGTGAGCATTGTTGTGAATTAACGTATATGTTTCATTAGTATCCTCAATCAAGATAAAAGATACTTGTGAAAAGAGATTTACAGCAGTCTTCTTCATCTCTTCGTTATTCATTAAGCTTTTGAGATTATCATCTTTAACTTCAAACCTCTTATTTAAAGCAGGAGCTAGTCTATTTTTTAATAGTTCAAATAGTTCACTCTTTGCGTCTCTAGTCTTATATGAAATTGCGGGCTCTTTCTTTATCCAAGCATAGCGTCCTACGATATGTTCTTTAACTCTACCAGAAGCTCTTTCGTACCATAGTTCTCTTTCTTTCAATCTTTGTTTTGAAGGTAGTAATGTTAGAAAGTTGAATTCACCTTCAAGTCTTAAAAAATCCATGTAAAGTCTAGTGTTGAGTTGATGAGATAAATTCCCATATACATCAAAGCCAGCAACCAGGAGGTAGTGAATTCTTTCTAAGAGTGGATAATCAATGACCCAAGCTGTTTTTGGATTTTGACCAACAAGTCCTTTCAAAACTGTCGCACTATCAAAATGTCTAAAAATAGTTAATGCTGCATTCTGATTGTTTCCATCGCCATTCCAAATAGAATTTAGATTTAGGATAGAGGAGTTTTGATCGATAAATTCTGACTTCTTTTTAAGATATTTTTCTTCTTCATTTTTATACTTGAACCATTGAACACCACCCACATTTGCAAACTGTGCAGGAAGACTCATGCGCTCTAGCTCATTTGTAAGTGGAAAATTATTGCGGTTTTTATAAAGCTTAGGGTTTACAAAGAAAGTCCAAAAGTGATCCTGAATTACATTAAGGGCAATTTGACCGCGGCAAACAGGACCTTTTATAAAGTTAGAAATCGTGTATTGAGACTCTTTAAGAAGAAACTCATAACGTGATTCAACAGGTAAATCTTTAAAAGTTAAAAATGGGTTTGCTGCTTCTAGGGCTCGGTAGCTAGGAAGTTCTTTTACCTGATACTTTGGTGTTATAAATAATTTCTTATACCAATTCATTCTCTCTTTATCAAAGAGGTAAGGCATATGCGTTTTATCGACAATTGTCTCTTTCTGTTTCACTAGTCGATAGTAGACTCTCTTAACCTTTGGATCATCAAATGGCCTTCGAGAGGCAATGACTTTGATTGGTTTTCCAGTTGGTGTTTTAGATCTTACTAATTTATAAAAATTCGTTTCATTTTTTTCACTAAAATATAGATTTGCTAGGTAAAGGTGCTCATAAAGGTAGCGCGCCATAAGTTGATGTTTTTTACTTTTCTTGTTTAAGAAAAGTTCCCAATCTTTTATTTTTTTTAGTTCTTCCCTTGAAAGGGGAGCTTCTTTGTTGAAGTTTGAGCCTTGGGCTATCCAAGTTGTAATTAGCTCACTCTCTTTATTTGTTAGTGCAGGAAGTCCATATGGCATACCTCCAAAAGGAGAAGACTTCGCGTAGTTTTCAAATTCGTCTTCTTTTGGACAAAAACGATCATTTTCTAGGCTGAAGTCTAAGCTTGTCGGAAGAATCTTTGTCTCCGGAAGAGGCACAACCTCTTTTAACTTTATCATCTTTGCTATGACGTTTTTATTAAGATTTTTATGTGAAACTGAGAAAAAACCTTTATCTCTCCACTGCTTAGTTGAGTTTGCATCGATATAAAGTCGGCTTGGCGAAGCAACGATTAAGCGCTCTCCCATATAGACCTTATCTTTAGAGGCTCCTCTTTCAACGGCTTCTCGGGAAGTTAGTTTTAGTTGGCAAGGTGAATCGTAGCAACTGTGACAAACAACACAGCGATTATCAAATATTGGTTTAATATCTTTGTTGAAATCAACTTTCTTCTTCCCATTCCAATGGTTTGCTTGTTGTTGGGAGAAGACAACACTATTATTTTCAATCTCTTTAATGGCCTTTTTAGTTGCCTCTTGGTGAATTTCTTTATCCTTTGGGACAAGGAGATCTGTCTCGTTATTATTTGAACAACTAATAAGAAAAATGCTCACTAGAGCAAGTAAAGAGATCACCTTCATTTAAACCATACCTAATTAAAATTATTTATGAAATGTTATAAAGATTGGCCTCAATTGTCATTTGATTTCGTTTTCTTTGGACGCGAAAGGTGAGTTCCTAGGTAAATACACGTTAAGAGAATTGCAGCTCCAATTATTTCAAGTGAAGAGAATGGCTCATTAAAAAGGAATATACTTAGAGTCTTAGCAATCACTGGTTGTAATAAAATAATAAGTCCTGAAACAGAAAGTGGGGCACTTTTAAGGCCATAGCTAATTAATGACCAGCCAATGACCTGACAAAGAATAGCAAGCCCAAATACAGAAGGCAGATGCTCAAGAGCTAGGCTTTTGTGGCCGTGCTCAAATTGAGCGGTAATAAAGAGAATCGCTCCAGTCACAAGAGAAGAGTAGGTGATAATCTCTAGTGCAGTGATTTTCGTCTTAAATGTCATAAGGGACGTTTTCTTAATTGAAGTTGTATAAAGTGAGTAGCACAACCCTGTTGTCAGACCAAAGAGTACTCCCCAAAAGAATTCCTCTGACTGATAGAATTGAACTTGGCCTTTTAGAATGAGAAATACTCCAAAGAAAGCAAAGAGAAATACTAGTAGCTTTTTGAGTGTTATTTTTTCTTTATAAAGGATAAGGCCAAAAACAAGTAAGTAGAAAACTTGGGTATTGCCTAAAATTGTAGACATGCCAGCACCAATTAAGTGAACTGATCGATGCCAAACAAATAAGTCCATAGCAAAGCAGAAACCTATGACGGCCGTCATAGTATAGAAGCGTTTGTCCTTGATATAATTTTTCTTAATAAGAAGTTGGTAAATAAGAAGAATTGAACCTGCAATTGAACAACGAAGAGCGCCAATCATGCTCGGAGAAAGGTCACCACTGAGATTTTTAACAAAAATAGGTGCTAATCCGATGCATATTGTTCCTAAAATTAGGCTTATGACACTTGTGTTCATTTTTACTCTCTTTTAAGTTTCTTTTGAGTTTCTTTAACTTGCCACTGTGTGCAAGAGAGTATAGCTCAACAAATGGCCCCAAGGGTATATTTTCTTTTAAATTTACTGACGATTTGACGATAATTGCATAAAGTATAGCTACGCTATAAATATAAAGGAGATATATTGTGAATTTATTCAAAATCACTGTTGTTGCCGCTCTACTAAGTGTAAGTGCTTACGCTGGAGATGCTGCTAAAGGTAAAGCAATTTACAAGAAAGTTAACTGTGCTCTTTGCCACAATGCTGATGGTATGGGGAAAGCTGCAGATGTTAGTAAAATTGCAATTGTTAAAGGTCCAAGAATTGCTGGTCTAGATGCTGCTTACGTTGCTGAGCAAGTTACTGCGATTCAATCAAAGAAGAGAAAAACTAAGAATACTTCTATGATGTGGACAAAGGTTCGTGGTCTTTCAGCTCAAGACATTAAAGATGTTGCGGCCTACGTAACGACTATGTCAAAAGATAAGTACAAAGGTATGAATCAAAAATAAGACAAATAGAAAGGGCCTCTTATGAGGCCCTTTTTTTATTATTTAATTTCAAAAAACACTCTAAAACCACCGTAATTCTGATCGTAAATTCCATTGAAGTCATTACCTGAAACTTCAATTAACCTTTTTAAACTGAAGTCTAGGCTAGTGATAACCTTTTCTCCATTTAAGTATTTCTCATACTTCTCTTTCGTTAAGAGGTCTTTAACGTTAAAGCTCGCAGTAATTTTAGAAAGGTCTTGGTTATCTATGATATCAACTTGTGAAAGTTTCTTATAAATACCATCTTGATAGAAAAGAATATTAGCACTCTTTGTTCTTACTTCCATTTCGATATTGCGAAATGTTTTATAAGTGAATAGATCAAAGATGTTCTTTTCTTTAAAGGCAAAGCTTTTATCTGTTTGACTACATTGGAGCATTTGAATGTTCAATGTCAGTTCAATATTATCTCCAATTTGCTTGGAACTATAATTTTTAACTTTATATGCTTGAAGCTTATTTCGATAGAGGTCCTTCTTCTCATTACAATTTGCCCTTGCACCGTCAGATACTTTAACGACACCCTGTGATGGCATAGCTTGGCAAATTCCTGAACATAGAACTGAGGTAAGGATTATTGATCTCATCTTTAATTCTCGCTTGTTGCTAAATAAAATAATGAACATTTATAGCACTTTTAAGGATGAGTTTGTTCAAGATGGGAAGATTTACAGGAGATGTCTTAAGTTTAGACGTAAAAAAGGCCTCTAATTAAGAGGCCTTTTTTCAAATTATGCATTTGATTTCAATAGCTTAGAGAGCCATTCTTTCACTCGATATAGCACTAAGTGAATCGTTGGAACGAGTGTGTATGTAAAGAAGATTGAACCTAGCATACCACCAATCAAAACTGCACCCATGGCCGACTTCATTTTGTCGATCATAAAGAGCTGTGGCATTGTACCAGCGATAATGGCAATAGAAGTCATTAGAATAGGCTTCAGTTTTTCCTCGGCCCCTAACCATAATGCTTCCTTAATCTCAACACCTTCATCAAGCTTTTGCTGAGTATATTCAATCATAAGAATGGCGTTGTTAACGGCAAGTCCTACAACCATTACAATGGCCATCATGGAACCAATATTAATCGTCTGCTCCGTGTAGAACATCATTAAAAAAGATCCTAGGAAAGATGTTAGAATCGCTGAACCAATTGACACTGGGAATACAAATGAGTTTAGGATCGCAACAAGTAGCATATAAGTTAAGATTACTGCTAGCATGAAGGCTTTTCCCATCTCTTGTTGAGATTCTTTCTGACTTTCTGCCTGGCCTGCAAACATGAACTTAGTCCCTTGTGGTAGCTCTGCCTTACTGAATTGCTGGCCCAGATCTCCCATGATGGCACCAACAACACCTTTTACAACAAAGGCTTTGATCTGAATGATTCTTTCTTTGTCACGTCTTTTAAGTGGCGAAGATGCTTCGACAACTTGAACCTTACCAAGGCTTGAGATTGGGATAAGTCCATCCTTTCCATGAATTAGAAATTTATCAAAGTCAGAGATATTTCTTTTAAATTCTGGCGCAAGAGTTACATTTATATCGTATTCTTCACCACCTTCTTTATAAACGGCATCATCATTACCATTTACAAGTGCACGGATTGTACCCCCAAGACGCGAGCTTGATAGGTTTTGACGAATTACTTTTTGAGGTTCAGAAATAAACTGAATCTCCATTTTTGGAATTCGGTAAGAGCTTTCAATTGAACTAAAGTATCCTGAGTCCTTCATGATCTTTTGCATTTTTTCTGATGCAATAATCATATTATCGAAATTATCTCCTGTGACGTTTATTGTAATATCACCATCATTACTAGCGTTTCGACTACCACCTGTTAGAGTAATTTCTGCTTCAGGAATATTAGATACCTTTGGAAGTAGATCATCCATGATTTCTTTATAGTCTCTTTTTCTCTTTGTTGCTGAAGTTAAGTTGACGGTAATACGTGATCTTTCTTCACCGTCATAACCAATATCTGAAAGAGTTGAAACAACCTCTGGGTACTTTCTTATAATCTCATCAACCTGTTGAGTGATCTGAGCTGTTTTTTCAATTGGTGAACCATCTGGCATAAGAATAAATGCCTTAAATTCATCACGGTCAGACTTTGGAAGGAACTCATTACCAACACGTTTTGCCGGATAAACAATTGTAAAGAAAAGCGCCATTAGGACAATAATTGAAGTAATAGGCCAATTCATAAATTTATCAAAGAACCAACGGTACTGTTTTGTTGCCCAAGCAAGTAAGCGATCGACAAGACCTGCGAGCTTAGGGAAAGGTCCTTTTAAAGTATCAGGGTCTTTTAGAAGTAAGGCACAAAGCATTGGTGTTAACGTAACAGATGCTAGGATCGAGAAGATCGTTGCAAATACAACAGTCATACCAAATTGAAGCATGAACTTACCAACGACACCACCCATGAAGGCCAGTGGAGTAAATACAACTAGGTTTGTTCCTGAAGAGGCCATTACTGCAAGTAATACTTCTTTCGTCCCATCAATGGCTGCCGACTGAGAGTCTTTTCCCATTTTTAGATGCTTGTAAACGTTTTCGATAATGATAAGAGCGTTTGCAATGAGGGTACCTAGACATGTACCGAATGCAAGAAGTGTCATAACGTTAATTGAAAACGATGACATATCCATAAGGAAAAGTGTTGAGATAATTGAAGTCGGAATTACGATACTTGCAATAAGGGCACCACGCCAGTCTCCCAGGAATGTTAAAAGAATCGCAATTGTTAAACCAATACCAATGAAGATCGAGTTAATTGTACCTTTTGTATCATCTAGTGTAATTCGAGTTGTATCAACGACTAGTTCAAGTTGCATCCCATCAGGTAGCTCACTTTGTACTTTCTCAAGAGAGCTTTTTAAGTTCTCAACGATCTTAATAGCATCACCATCAGAAAGCTTTAGTACTGATAGACCGACTACTTCCTTTTCATTGAAGCGTGCCATCGTTTCAACTTCTTTAAAGCTATCTGAAACATTTCCAATTTCTTGAAGCTTAAAAACTTGTCCCTCTCGGGAAACAACTTCTAGATTTCTGATCTCGTCAACGTTGGCAAACTCCCCAACGAAGCGAACACTAATCTTAGAGTCTGTCGTATTTATTGATCCACCTGGGATATTTAGGTTTTTTCTAGAGATGGCCGCAAGAACATCCTCAATTGACAGATAATTTTGAATAAGAAGGTTATTATCTAACTCAATATTGATCTCTCTTTCTCGTCCACCAAAAATGTCAACAGAGGCAACACCATTGATAGATGATAGGCGAGACTTAAGTTTTTTATCAGCATACTCATATACTTGAGTCAGGTCATGCTTTGTACTTGAAAGAGCAAGAGTTGCAATTGGCTGAATTAATGGGTCAAACTTTGCAATGATTGGACGATCTGCTCCATCTGGAAAATCGTTTAAGATTGCTTCAACCTTATCTTTTACTTCAATTGATTTGATATTAGCGTCTGCTTCAATATCAAACTCAATGATAACAATACCAAAACTGTCACGTGCATCTGATTTGATTTTCTTAATTTGAGAGACTTCTGAAATTTCGTCCTCAATCTTCTTTAAGATTTGTGATTCGATTTCTTCAGGTGATGCACCAGCATAGACCGTCTGTACTGTAATAAGTGGAAGCTCAACCTTAGGTGTCGGTTCAATAATTAAGTTACCAATTGAAACCAGTCCCATTACCATAAAGATGGCAATAAAGATGATTGTTGTGGCAGGGCGTTTAACAAATATTTCGATCATCTTCTAACTCCTTAATCCTGATCCACTAGTGCTTTGATGATATTTACTTTTTCGCCATCATTAAGATAACGTTGATCACTTAGCACAATAGTGTCTCCTTCAGTTAGTCCGCTTTTCACAACATAGAAGTCTTCGTTACTATCACTTACTTCAATATTGCGTTTTGTAACGATATTCTTATCATTAACGATGAATACGTTATGCGAACCACCTCTTTCTGAAACAGCTTCTCTTTTAATCGTTAAAGCATTTTCTAATTTGTGTGTTTCGATATTCATAATATAGAGATTTGTTGGAATCTTTTTATTTGCAAAAGATACAACGATTTTATGCAGGCCCGAAAGATAATCAGCTTTGGCATCAACCGAAACTACATTTCCGTATACTTTCTTATCTTTTACGCGAATACTAACAAGTGCTCCTGGCTTTATTAGATTTGCCACTTTTGGTGCAACTGATGCATGAATTCTTGGACCAATATTACTACCTGTTACAATGACAAAGTTTGAGAAGGCCCTTCTCGTAACCTTTGTTGTATTAACTGGAGTTCCTGAAACAGCACGAATTGTATACATAGTCGCAGTTTCTTTACCTTTCTTTCTTTGTAGGTCTAAATCTTTAACAAATAAGCTACCTGCGTAAACAAGACCAACTATTAAAACGAAGATTATTTGCTTCATAATTATTTATCTCCCTTTCCTGTAGTCGTAAGAAGTCGATCCATCTCAGCACGAGTTACCTTTAGTTGTAATTTCGTTTGAGCAAGATTTAGACGGTGTTGAGTTAGTTGAATTTCACTATCATTGAGCTGAAGTTGTGATACTCCACCAGACTTAAAAGAGCTAAGAGCTACTTTATAAGATGAAGAGGCCAGTTTTACAGCTTCAGCTTCCGCATCAAATCTTTCTTGAAGGCCATCGTAGTCTTGTTCAAGTTTTAAGTATTGAGTTCTAATTTCTCTTCTTAGTTGATTAAACTTCAAGCGCGCGATATTCGCATCACTTCTTTTTATAGCTACTTCTGAGTTCTTACTTCCTCCAAGATCCCAGTCAAACGTAAACTGTAAACCAAATGAAATATCATTTTGGTTATGTGAGATATCTCCTGAGAATGGTTTATCAACTCGATAAGTAAGAGGAGAGTAGGCAACAAATAATCCAAGGTCGGGAAGACGTTGGCTCTTGGCAAGCTCAACAGAGAAGTCTGATAGTTGAATGCTTTCTTTAAGAATCTTTACATCAACTGTTTCATCAAGCTTTTGTAAGTTTGAGGGTATCGTTGCAATTTTATCTTTAGCATTAAAGTTATCAGCAACTACCTTTACGTCATCTTCTGGCTGTAGGGCCAGAAAGTTTTTGATGTCTAAGATTGCATTTTTAAGGTTTTTCTTTGCAATAATCCAATTTGGTTTTCTACTGGCAAGGTCAGCTTGCATTTTGATATTATCATTTCGTGAGATACGTCCGTAAGAAACACGTTCTTCAAGCGCATTTTTATTTTTAACAGCATTTTTATATGAGTCTTCAGTTATTCGTACAAGCTCTTGGTTGAATAAAACTCTGTAGTATAATTGTCTTGCAGCATTCTCAACTTCAGCCTTTGTTACAACTGTTCTCAACTTTCCGATCTTATTTGCAGATTCTGCAATATCGACACCACTAGAGATCTTTCCAAAAGTGTATAAAGGTTGTGTGAGCTGAACTCTTGCATTGTGATTCCAATCATAACCGTGAGGCATGATATTACCTTTACCATCATTTTTCGTTAAGCCTGCAGATATTGAAAGGACTGGAAATAGATTAGATGTTGCACTACTTAGTGTTTCCTTGGCCTGTTCTAATTCTTGTCTTGCAATACCAACATTTTCATTTCTTTTGACTGCAAGTTCAACTACTGATTGTTCGTTTAAACTGTATTGAGCAGCGCTTACGCTACTAGCAAGTCCAAACAAGACAATATAAGTCTTGATCCTTCTCATGAGTGTGGTTCTCCTGTATATTCTGTCTCTTTAGATTCTCTTTAAGATTTTTTTATTTTATCTTTTTGACTGATAAAACTCTTCAATCATTCCCAACTGACATAAAAGTTTACTTTTCTCATCTTGAGAAAATCTTGAAACTAGTTCATGCCCCATGCTGAAGTAGCGAGGAAGTACTTTATTGATTAATTCAAGGCCCTCTTCAGTAAGTGTAATTTTCTTTGACCTAGTATCGTTTTCGTCAATGGCCTTCTTGACTAGATTGGCCGCTTCAAGTCTTTTAACGATTCCCGTGATATTGGCCTTCGATACTAGAAGCTCTTCTGCTAACTCTGTAGTCGTAACTGATTCTTGATCTGTTAAGTGTAGGATGACAAGGACATCAAATTGAGGCTTTGTAAGTTTAAAATGCGAAACTTCTTCAGAGATCATTTTATCGAGGATTCGAGTTGTGCGAATCATGCGTCCGATAATACTTTCCTGTACATATTCACTCTTTATTATTGACATTGTTACTCCAAATTTGTTAATGTGTTAACTATATAGTTAACATGTTAACTAAGTTGAATCAAGAATTTTATTCAAATTGACGGTAAGTTAACAAAAGGTAGTAGCTAGATGAATAAGACTAAACAGAATTTGATTGATGTTGCGATTCCTTTAATGGCAAAAAATGGTGTCTACGGCGTAAGCTTAAGAGATATAGCAAAGAAGGCCGAGATTAATGTCTCTTCAGTTCTTTATCATTTTGGTTCAAAAGAAGAATTTATTACGACATGTGGTGAACACTGTATCAACTTACTCGCTGAGCAGATTAAAGAAATTTCAAAACATACCTTTGATACTGTTGATGAGCTAAACCAAGTGATCAATCAAGGTGTTGAACAGGGTAAGGAAGCTATCGCAATTTGTGTCATGCTTCTTGTTATCGACTCACCTGGCTTTAGAGAAATTTATGAAAATTATGTCTCGGATGCATATGTATCTGTTCATGGACAAGAGAATCCATTCTTATTAAATCTTAGATCATTTATTTCTTATATGATCTTTAAGAGAGTTGATCTAAAAGTAGCAAAAGAAAAATATGAGGGGAGTGGTATGGTAGAATTATTATGCCAATCCCCAGTGAGTGCACTGTAGATTATTTTCTACAGTGCGTTTCATGCCACATCTTTTCAAGATTCTCACGATCATCAGGATGAGCAATTCTAATCAACTCTTGTGCTCTTTGATTAAGACTCTTTCCGTATAAATCAGCAATACCATACTCTGTAACAACATAGTGCATATGTGATCGAGTTGTTACGACACCTGCTCCTGACCTTAATGTTGGAACAATCTTGGGGTAACCTTTAGCACTTCGTGAGTTGATAACAATAATAGGCTTACCCCCTTCAGAAAGTGAGGCGCCTCTCATAAAGTCCATCTGGCCACCAACTCCAGAGATAATACGATGGCCGATTGAGTCTGCACAGACCTGTCCTGTAAGATCAATCTCAACGGCACTATTGATCGCACATACTTTTGGGTTTCTTCTAATGATACTTGGGTTATTTACATAGTCCGCTTCAAGTTGAATAACGCTTGGGTTGTCATTGATAAAATCATGTACATCTTTGCCTCCAACAATAAAGGCACTAACTGTTTTTCCACGGTGAACATTTTTGCATGAATTATTTACGGCGCCACTCTTAATTAAATCAAGAGCCCCGTTTGACCACATCTCTGTATGAATCCCTAGGTTCTTGTGATTCTTTAAACTAGCCAGAACTGCATCAGGAATTGATCCAATTCCCATTTGAAGAGTTGAGCCATCTTCAATAAGAGATGAAGTGAGCTGTCCTATCTTTAAATCCTCTTCACTCAAGCAAACTTCTTGATGGCCGACAATTTCGTGATCAATTTCAATCGCATAATCAATATCATTAATATGAATAAAGCCATCACCATGAACACGAGGCATATGTGGATTAATTTGAGCAATAACAACTTTTGCACTACTTACTGCAGCCTTTGCAACATCAACAGATGTACCTAGAGTGCAGTGCCCATGTTGATCTGGAGGACTGACGTGAATAAGTGCAAAGTCTAGAGGAATTCTACCGCTTCGAAATAAGTTTGGAATTTCAGATAGAAAGCATGGAAGATAATCAACTCTTTGGTAGTCGATATGTTTTCTCACATTTCCGCCAACAAAGAGATTGAGAATTTTAAAGTTTTCACAATATTCTTCATTTGCATATTTCGCATCACCGTGAGTATGTAGGTGAGTAAGTGTGACATCTTTTAATTTATGAGCATTTTCAAGTAACCCGTCAATTAGGGCCTGTGGCGTAGAATCACCACCATGAATAAAAATATTTGAATTAGAATATACTATCGATAAAGCTTCCGCTGCATTTGAAACAATTTTCACAAGCACTCCTTTGTGTTCATATTTTACGAAGATTTGGCCGAGATTTAAAGTATATTTGGTTACAATTTTTATATGCCATCTATTAAAAAATTAAGGTATAACCTCTAACTATTATGGTAGTTGCAACAACGAGTAAGAGACTCAAAGAACTTATTTATTTTACTATTCCACTTGTTATTGGCCAGGTTGGGCAGATGCTTTTTAACGTCGGTGATATTTTTGTTGCCGGACGCTATTCAACATCAGCAGTAGCATCTATTGGTGTTGCAGCAGGTATGTTATCTCCTTTTATAATGATTGGGATCTCAACGTTATTTTCTGTCAGTGCAGTTACGGCAAGAATGCGTGGAGCTGATACGAATCCACACGAGAATGGCGTATGGGGAAGTGGAATGACTTTAGCACTTCTTTTAGGAAGTGTTATTTGTACGGCCCTTTATATCTTTACTTACTTTGTTGACTATATCGGTTTGAATAAAGAGATCGTACCTCTTGTTAAGACTTATCTTTATTGGGTAAATATCTCGATTATTCCTGCACTTATTTTTCAAATGATTAAGGAATATCTTCAAGCTTTTGATAAAACAATTTTTGCCAATGCTCTTATCATTTTTATGAATGTCGTTAACCTCATTATGAACTACTGTTTAATGTTTGGGATTGGACCTATTCCTGAAATGGGAATAAAAGGTGCGGCAATTGCAACTGTTGTAACTCGCTTTATTCTAGCTTTAATTATTTATGTTTATGCTTATCGAGTACTTCCAATTGAAACGCATTTTAGTAAGAAGTCTTTTAAGGAATTGATAAAACTTGGAATACCAGTTGGTCTTGGAACTTTTATTGAAGTATTAATGTTCTCAACTGTTACTGTCTTAGTTGGACGCATGAGTCTTGTTGCATCAGCGTCTCACAACATTGTTCTAACAATTGCGGGACTAACTTTTATGGTTCCTCTTGCCATCAATGGCGCGGCAGGGGTTAAGGTCGGCTACGCTCTTGGTAGAAAAGATATGGAGATGATTAAGAATTATGCCTATGGGTGTATCTTTATGGCCGTATCTTATATGGTCATAACGGCAATATGCTATTTCTTCTTTCATGAATTCTTAATGGGACTCTTCACGACTGATCAGGCCGTTGTTCTTTATGGATCAGGACTATTCTTATATGTTGCTTTATTTCAAATACCAGATGGACTACAAGTCGCAATGTGGGGAGTCTTAAGAGGGCTTGGTATGAGTAAGCAACCAATGCTCTATTCGTTTTGCGGTTATTGGCTAATTGCAATTCCTGTTGGGATTTATTTAAGCTATCAACACGGAATGGAAGCAGCTGGTTTATGGGCGGGACTTGCAATAGGACTTACTATCGTTTCAATGATTCTCTCGCTTTTATTTAAAAAGAGAATTGGTGAACTTTCTAAGGAATGGGGCGTTTAGGATTCTGATTGCTGCTTTAGTTTTTCTTCAATATAGAGAATGACTTTGTCGAAGTCGAACGGCTTCGTCATAAGATCAACAGCACCTAGCTCCTTTGCTCTTTGTGCATTTAATTCGTCAATGAAGCCTGTAATAATTAAAACTGGAGGTGTTGGAGCATTAAGCTTTCCAATTTCTTCCAAAAGTTTTAGGCCATCCATTTTTGGCATTTTTAGATCAGTGATGACAAAGTCGACAGGATTATGTTTTGCATAGTCTAGGGCCAACTCACCATTTTTGACACCTATGGTTTCATAACCAAATGACTCAAAGGTTTCCACGTAGATATCATTTAATGTCGGTTCATCTTCGGCGACCAAGACCCTCTTCTTAGCTAACATATAAAAATTGTATTTAATCTTTCTACCTAAGGCAAACGTATAAATAAAAACTGTGTTTTAAATCACGTAATACAGTTATTCTAGATAGTTACGTGAGTTAACCAAGGGCCAATTTTTTTGATTTTAATGCCCATTTTTTGCCAAAATTGACGAGAACTCTCTTGAGGTTAAGGCAAAAATTAAGATTTTTTTTCGTAAAAACTGACACTTGTCAGTTACCAATTAGTCCATTGTGCTAATCTAAATTTAATTTAGGAGGCATGTATGAAGCATATATCAGTCGAAGAATTTACTACTCCCGCAGTTCACGTTGTTGATCAAAATGCCAGTATCGATATCGCTTTTAAGATTATGAAAGATAATGGAATTAGGCATCTTCCTGTAAGTGACGGGAATCAAATTGTGGGAATCATTTCAGAAAGAGATGTTATGTCAATTTATGGAAAGAGCTGGTGTGATGGAGTTTTAGTTAAAGACTTCATGAATGAATCTGTTCTTGCTGTTAACAAGGACGATAGCTTAGGTGAAGTAGCTTATCAGCTATCAAGTAATAAAGTTGGCTCAGCAATTGTACTTAATAATAGAAATCGTGTGTACGGTATTTTTACTGTTACAGATGCACTAAATGCTTTAGTCGAAGTTTTTGTCGATGACGCTTATAAGAGAAGTGATCTTAGAAATTAATTTCATCCTTCTTGAAGAGAACCGGACATACCGGTGACTCTGAAGCTAAGTGTAGTGGGAGTGGAAAGCCTGAAAAGAAGTACTTTCCAGCAGGCACGTCGTCTAGTTTTAAATTTTCAAAAATGGCAGCTTGCTTAAAAAGTGTATTATGAATCGGCCTATTTCTGCTCCCTGGACAAAAGTCAGAAGACTTCCAAGAAGTACCATACATATCAAAGTTAGGGTTTTGTAATAAGTAGTCAGCACTTTCTTGTGAAAGTGTTAAGACGTAATTAGGGTCGTGCAGTTGTGATTTGTTTATTGGCATTTCTTCGACTGACAAAATCAACTTGCATGGAATCTCATCTCCAAGCTCGGACTTAAGCTCACTTAGTGAGACTTCCCAATGGTAAATACCATCAAGGCCTTCTACAGGTTTCCAGTTTTTTCCTTTTAGTTTTACGACAACTACTGGCCCAAAAAATGAATTTATTTGCTTCTTAAAATAGTCATCGACGCTCATCCCATTTTTCATAGTGTGAGATTGTGCTTCCATATGAGTGAGACTATGTGGTTTTAAAGTATGAGCATCATAATTTACTGGAGGACCTTTTGGATCATTCATCGAGTAAATATTCTCTCGCTTATAGCCTTGACCTTCAAACCACATTCCAGGCATTGATTCTGTAATAATTGGACTTAGGATATAAGGCATTTTAACTCCGGTGTTTATTGAGTTATCATTGTAGCATTAATAAATGAATTAGAGGTAGTAGAATGCATATACCAAAGCTATTCAAGCAGGAAGATAGGACCGAGTTAATAAAGCAGATGAAGGAGACGACATTTGCGAATCTGATATCAAACGGAACTGAAGGGATTGAGGTTAATCATCTTCCACTTTGCGTTGTCGAAGAAGAGGGGAAGCTATTCTTATTTGGACATATTGCAAGAGCAAATTCTCTTTGGAAATCGACACTTGATAACAGTGAGGTTGTAACTACCTTCAATGGCCCTCATTGTTACATTTCTCCTAATCATTACCCAACTAAGAAAGAGACTGGTAAAGCTGTTCCAACATGGAACTATATTGTTGTTCATGCTCGTGGAAAAATTTCATTTATTGAAGATAAGGAGTGGATTCTTAATTCGATTGAGATGCTTACTAATGAACAGGAAGAAGGAGGCCACAATCCTTGGAAGGTTGAAGATGCTCCTCGTGATTATACACAAAAGCTTCTGGCCGCAATTATTGGAATTAAAATTGAAGTAACCTCTCTTGAAGGGCAGTGGAAACTTAGCCAAAACCAACCAGTTGAAAATAGACAAGGAGTGATCTCTGCTCTTAGTTCCTCAGATGATCCTTATCAAAGAGAAGTCGCTCAAAGAATGAAATTATAAATCTATCGTGGTGTGATGATATAAAAAAAGGTCAGTATTAAACTGACCCTTTTGTTGATAGATTAATTTTTTTGGCATTTCTCATATAATTCTCCTTGAGTTGATTTCCTATGAATTAAGTATATGTCTCAAAAAGAATTTTTAAGTTTGTTTCGAGTCTAATTTCTGCAAAGTGATTGTGAGTTTTTTGTTAGTCGTATTGAATACTCAACTATGATAACCTTTCTTTTATCAATATTAAACATTCTTAACTATTAAAACGTCGATAGGTAGTACACGAAATTTAATTATAAAAAGGATGTATCGATGAGAATTACTTTTCTTGGAGCAGCTGGTGGTGTTACTGGATCTAAAACTTTGTTAAAAGTTGGGAAGGATTATAAAGAGCAGTATCTTGTTGACTATGGACTCTATCAAGGGGCCAAGGAAAATCGTGAACGCAATTGGATGTCGTATCATGGTGCCAGTAAGCTAAGTGCAGTTTTTTTAACACATGCACATATTGATCATTCCGGCCTTTTACCTCGTCTATATCGGGATGGTTTTCGAGGTAAGGTTTATTGTACAAGGGAAACATTTAGGCTTTGTCAGATCTTATTAATGGATTCGGCCCGTATTCATGAAGAAGATGCTAAATATGCAAATCGAAAAAAAATTTCAAGACACAAGCCGGCCCTTCCTTTATATACAACGCAGGAAGCTCAAGCTGTTCTTGAACACTTTGAAGTTGTGGATTTCGAACAAGAGCTGACAGTTTCTAAAAATATTGCAATTACTTTTTTCTGGGCCGGCCATATTCTTGGAGCAAGCTTTATTCGAGTCCGCTATAGAGCAGCTACTGGTGAAGTGAAAACAATCGTTTTTTCTGGAGATGTTGGGCATAAGAGAAATATCCTTTTAAACGAACCTCAAGTTATCTGTGAAACTGATTATCTTGTTTTAGAGTCTACATATGGAGATAGGCTACATGCCCGTATTCCTGCAAAAGAAGTTTTAGGAATGTATCTAAATACAATTTTAAAGCGCGGTGGAGTTGCGGTTATACCCGCATTCTCAGTTGGTCGTACACAAGATATTCTCTATCTTATTAAAGAATTGATGAATGAAGAGGCCATCCCTAGTGTAGCTGTTCATTTAGATAGCCCACTTTCTAAGAAAGCTAACCGTATATTTAATGATTGTTTTCGAAAGGGTCATGTCAAAGATAATGTAACAGAGGATATCGATATTTATCCTGATACATTTGAAGAAATCGAAGATGTTGAAGATTCAAAGGCCCTTATGGAAAAGTCTGGACCTCGTATTATCGTTAGTGCTTCAGGGATGATTGATGGTGGGAGAGTTGTGTATCATGTAATGAAGCATATTGTGGATGAAGATAGTGGAATAATTTTAGTTGGCTTCCAACCTGAAGGAACGAAAGGTCGTATTCTAATTGATGGTGAAAAAGAACTCCATATGCATAAACAGAGACTTCCAGTTCGAGCTAGTATATTTTATATCGATTCATTATCTGCGCATGGTGATTACTTAGATCTTATCGGATGGCTAAATGAATCACGTATTTCACCTAAGCTTGTTATTTTAAATCATGGTGAAGAAAAGGCATCAAGTCATTTTAAAACTCTTCTCGAATCTCAGTTAAGTCTTAGGACAACGATTGCAACCTTAGGGGAGGAATTTGATTTAGAGAATATTTATGATAATCAAACAAAGGTCGCAAGTAAGTTAGCAGCGTGAGGTAAGAGGTTAATGAAGATTGATTATGAAAGAGGAATTACATATAAGTATCTTATTGCTTTCGTATCGATTGTCTTATTCACTATAATTGCTCAAGCTTTAATGCAATTTCTCATTCTTCAACAGGAAAGTTACTCCCAGGTTATTAACTTAGCTGGTCGCCAACGTATGCTAAGTCAAAGACTTGCTAAGCAGTCTTTAATTTATTCTTTTAATACTAGTGTTGAGCCAAGGAGTGAAGTAAGTAAAGAGATCCTTGTCACAAAAGAATTACTGTTTTCTACTCATGAGGATTTGAAAAATGGTAGTGAAGATAAGGGAATAGCTCCTGCATTTTCGCCAAATATTAAGCAGCAGTATGCAGATCTCGATCCCATTTTAAGTAGTATTGATAGGAATATTAACTGTATCGTAAACTTGTGTGAGAATCAAAAGAAAAGCCTTGAAGAGATTGTCAAAGATACAGATTTATTTTTAAAAAATATGAATAAGATAGTTTTTGAGTCTGCAGATTATTCTAAAACGAAAATATTAAATTTAAGTAAAATAGAGCTGCTTTTATTCTCATTAATCATTCTTCTATTAATTTACGAATTTTTTAAAATTCTTATTCCTATTAAAAGAAAGCTTGTTAGTCAATTAAAAGAACTACAACAAAAAGATCAAGTGATTACTCACAGTTCAAAGCTTGCGGCCATTGGGGAACTAGCCGCTGGTGTTGGCCATGAGATTAATGGGCCACTAACAATTATAAAGGGATACCTTGCCCGACTAAAAAAAGAGAACTTCAAATCTAATGAGCATGAAGATTATATCGTAAAGTCATTAGAGAAAATAGAATCGTCAGCAACACAGATTGAAAATATTGTTAAAGGATTAAGGAATTTTTCTCGCAAGGATGGACAAGGATTAGTTTTATTTGATCTATCTGCAGTCTTAAATGACTGTATCCTTATGATTGAAGAGATATATGAACACTATGGGATTAGCGTGTCATTTGAAAATTCTTTAGGTGAGTTACAGGTGAAAGGAAGTCCTGGAAAGATACAACAAGTTGTGATGAATTTACTTACCAATGCTAGAGATGCTCTTGAGCAGAGTGAGGTAAAGCAGATCAAAGTAACTCTCACTAGTCGTGACGATAAGGCCGTTATTGAAGTTTCTGATAGTGGTGCAGGGATTAGTGAAGAGAATAAACGAAAAATTTTTGAACCATACTTTACAACTAAGGAGTATGGAAAAGGAAGTGGATTAGGTTTATCTCTATCTCATAATTTCATCAAGGAGCATGGTGGTTCAATTACCATTGATTCAGATCCTGGGGGGGGAACAACTTTTAGAATTGAAATTCCTCTTTAATCACAAAGTGGGGATAAGATCGTTCTAAGTTGGCTACCATTTAACTCGGCCTGATATGGTGAGTAACCACTTGGTCCATCACCCATAATATTCTTATCATCTAAAATGATTTTTCGATCAGGACATCTTCTATCTTTATATGCATCAGCTAATCCCAAATTATGGGCGAGTTCATGGATATAAAGCTTACATCTTTTTTGATCATTAATATTTGCAACGTTTGCAAATTTATGAGTTGCCCATTCTTTGGCCGTAGGCCTTTTGTGTTCCTTAGAGATGGTAATCGTGTGATCGCATTTGAATCGATCCATGATGCCAGTCTCTTCTTTTAAATCGACATTAAGCTTTAGCCCGTGTCTTGCGTAAAAATCTTTCACACAAGGCATTGAGTTTCTTACAAGTGCCATTGATTCTTCTTTGTCTTTCTCATTACCGTCAAACTTTAGGTAGAGTGAGACATCGACATTGACAAGGCCTTCTTTAATGTAGGTTTTATACTTTGTCTTTGTTCCAACATACTTAAAGAGGTCGCTATTTTTATCACAAAGTGATTGCGATTTATAATCGACCTCGACTACCGAGTCTTCATGTCGATTTTCCAGACAGCTTTTAATATAAGTGCTCTTATTAGCATAGTATGAGATTCTTCTTTCGCTGCTACCATACTTTAAATTCCACCCTTCAAATTCTCGATCAGTTGAAAAGTAGAGGAGTTCATTATTTAGGCAAAGATTCTTATCCTTCACAGCATTTATATTTTTAAGTTCACCCGTTACTGATCTAACGACGAGCTTACTTTCTAATGCCTGAAACTCTTCTTTTAATGGCCTTAATCTTTCTATAATATCTTTATTCTCTTTTTGTAGTCTTGCTATTTCTGCTGCCGTTTCTTGGGGTTTGAGCATGCGATGATAGAGAGTGTTCTTCTTTGATACCTTTTCTTGATTCTTATTAAACTGAGAATGAAGTCGATTAATTTCTAACTCTAATTCGTAATAGGTATCGAGATCACCTGCATGAGTAGGTAAGGAGACGGCAAATATAAGAAGGCTTATAAAATAGAACATGTTTTCTTTTCGGTATAAAAGTAAAAAAAATTACTTTTAAATATGTAATGGGAAGTTACTAAGATTCTGATATTACATGCTTTTTGTCTTGGGGAGCTAATAAAAAAGCCAGTAAACTGGCCTTTTCAATAACTATTTTAATGGGTAAATTTCTTGTCCTTTTGCTTCCACACAGGCAAATAGTTAGGCATGCTCAGTACTATCCTTATTCTTTTCTTCTAGATCGTAGTACTTATTCAAGAGATTGAAATAATCTAGCCTGAAACTTGCTAAGTTTTGTTCACTCAGATTTAATGATCCATGGGTAAATGAGAATAAAAGTACTGTGAATGGGTACTATTTTTTTATGTTTTAATATGTGTTGTTGAATTAGGCCGAAAAGGAGCTCTTCTCGGCCAATCGATATATCCTTAAAGTTTGATTCTAGTGCTATCAATCATAACTGCAACATAGAAGTCACGATTGAAGAAGTATGGAACATCAGTAGGGTAATCAATACCAGCTTCTGCTTTCACAATTTTTACAACTTCAGATACATTAATAACTTCACCGCTTGTTAGCTTCCATAATAGGTTGTCATTAACATCAAAAGTAAGTCTAACAGGGTAGCGAAATTTACTTTCTAATACTAGGACTCTTTGAAATTTCGTCCAATATGGTGCTTGGATATCTGTCGGATAATCTGTACCTGCTTCTGCGCGAACTAACTCGGCATGGTCAGTATAAACTGGAATTCTAACTCCATTATAAAGTGATAGAACGTAATCGTATTGAGGAGCCGGTGCATCAGTTGGAAAGTCGATACCTGCTACAGAGTTATCAATATGCATTGTGCTTATCGCTGGGTGGGCCATTGGGCCAGCACTAACGATAGGGCCTGCAAATATTGGGTTAATTAGATGTAATGCCATTAAGATAAAAGCGATGATTTCAATTTTTAGTTTCATATAAGTACTCCCTTTAGAAAAATAGTTTCAATTGATATTGAACAGGAGTAGATTTAACAAGCAATAAAATATGTGTATATATTTTTTATATACATTTTGTCCCTTGAATGTTTATTTTTAATATACTATTCTTCGTAAATGGAAATATTCGAGTTTAAAAATTATCATAAATTTCTTCGTTACTTGATTCTCGAGGCTTATGCACAAAGGGGACTTCAGGCAAAGTTATCAAAGGCAATTGGTTGCCAAGCTGCATATCTATCGCAGGTATTGAAGGAAAAGGCCGATCTAAGTGAAGATCAAGCGTATAAATTAAGTGTATTTTTTAACTTCTCCAAAATTGAAACAGAATATTTCTTAAATCTAATTCGCTACGCTAGGGCCTCAACTCACGAACTTAAAAGTTACTTGAAGTACAAGGGCGAGAAAATTGCTGAGGAAGCAGGTAATCTAGCTTCTAGAGTCAATTCAATGGTTATTGACGATGAAAATGAGCAATATAAAGACTATTTTATCTCATGGATACCGTCTGCGATACACATCGCGACTAGTTGTCCCAAGTTACAA
The DNA here is from genome assembly GCF_002903145.1 of Halobacteriovorax sp. DA5. Lineage (NCBI taxonomy): Bacteria > Pseudomonadati > Bdellovibrionota > Bacteriovoracia > Bacteriovoracales > Halobacteriovoraceae > Halobacteriovorax > Halobacteriovorax sp. DA5. Next base: position 507,258 of record NZ_PPDJ01000001.1, read on the forward strand.
ACAATTCCTAATCTGGCCAATCACTTTGCACTAAGTGAGAAAAAAGTTAGATCAACTCTTATCTACTTAGAAAAGCTTGGCCTAGTTGAAAAACATGATCAAAACTACATCTTTAGCGGAAAGTCTATACACCTTCCATTTGAGTCTTGGCTAAACACACCTCATCAGATGGCAAAGAGAATACAAGTGTTAGACATCATTGCCAAAGAAGAGCCTAATAATATTCATTATTCTTCTACATTTACGATTGATGAAAAAGATTTCTTACCTCTAAAGGAGAAAATTTTAAAGCTAATTCAATCCACTCAAGATGACATTAAGGAATCTGGAACAGAAGTTGTTTGTGGCCTGAATATTGATTTATTTGAAACTTAATTAAAATAGGATAGCTCTATACTGCTTAGAACTCTTGATCCACTAACTTTTTCTTTTCTTGAAGCCCCAAGGGCAATGGCGGCAGCCATACTTACAGCATTTTCTCATGCGTTTAAGGCGTACTTCTGTTGAAACAATACCGCCTGTAACAGGGTCCTTATAATAGTCTTCACCATTTTTGACGGCCTCGTCATGTAGAATGCGGTACTGTTGTTTTAGGTTATTCTTTTTATTCTTATTTCTAGACATATATTAAGTTATGCCGCCTGTACTTGTTTGGAACTTTCCTCTAATGCAGCAACTCCACTTTTATAATCTTTTGTGAACTTAATAAACTTATATAAGTAGATTGAGCAAACAGCAATGGCAAAGTAAGCAAAGTGCCTAATCGCTATTTGAATATTTTCGTATTGTATTAAAGAAAGCTTTCCAATCCAGTAACCTACAAAGGTTGAGATGAGGAAGCTGTCGCGAATACAATAAAATGCAACGGCCGTAATAATCATGGAGTCATCTGAGGCCAACATTAATTCACCTCTTCTAGATCTTGCACCAATGATAAATTGAAACTTTTTAACATTCATATAAGAAATTTCAATTTCTTCACCTACATAAATATGGTCAGCGATATATGTAGTTGTGATGACATTCTTAAGTTTGGTACCATCTTCAAATTCAAGAAATGTGTACTCTCTAGTTTTTCCCTTTACCTTAGATGAGCCATATCCAATAACTTTTGATTTAACTGTTGAAGCCACGCTTTCTCCTCACTTTATTAACGTTCAATAGTCGGCTTAGCGGGCGAAAATCTTTAATTGATGTGGTTTTAGATATTAGAAACACTTCCTAGTGATTATTCTTATTATGCCTCTCAGTATTTTGTCTTACGCCCACCAGTACCACTTCCAAGTGCAAGGTCTTTTTTTGATACCGTTCCATCGCGTTTCATTTTTTCTATCGTTTCTAAATTCCCACGATACATCTTCTCTATCTTTTGAATGGCCCATGGATTTTTTCTAATAAATTTTAAAATTTTATTAAACATGGGAGGCTCATCATTGAAACTATTGATCTCTGTCATTGCATAGATTTCTTTACAGCCAAAGAGATTGATAACATCTGTTAACATCATCTTTAAAGTTACACCCTCTAAGGGGTCTTTCTTGCGATTTGTTTGATCATTCATTTTTTTTACCTAGTTTTATATTGTTTAAGATATGGTAACTTATAAAGTGTTATACATCCATTTACACTTTATTGCTTGGTTAAGTTGGCAAGGAGCTGTAGTTCCATGGGTTTTATCTTTGCGCATGGTCAACGAAAAGTGATCTTGCACGAAATGTTCTTTTTTAGATAGTAAGCTAGTTTGCAGGGGAGTCGACTTTTGCTCCTGCGTCGTCGACACGATGGCATCCATGCCATCGACCGCCAAAAGCAATTAGATCTGATACTAATATCAACAAAAACAAAAAAGCCCACTCTTGCGAGTGGGCTTTTTTGTTTTGGTGGACCTTAGCGGGATCGAACCGCTGACCTCTTCGCTGCCAGCGAAGCGCTCTCCCAGCTGAGCTAAAGGCCCTCAATTGAGATATTTTGTAGAAAGATAATAGCCAACCCTGGTGGGGTTGGCAATATTATAATTCTGGTAAATCACCACTTTGATCAAGTTCACGAGCGATTTCTGCTTTCTTTGTGCTTACGGCCTCTTCGTAATCACGATAGAAACACTGGTTTTTGTAAGCTTCATTCTTTGTTGAAAAGCGCTCTGTACCTTGGATGAGGTACGGGATTCCGCCACTTTTATCCAGTAGCTCCTTACACCTTTTAAGAACATACTTTGCTCTTAGGCCCATACCTTTTTGTTTAATCATCGGGTAGTAGATGGCACAAGAGTGGAGAGTGTCACGGTAGATATCGTCACGGCTTCCTTTATCAAGGGCGACTTTTACATTCTTGTTTAGAACCTTGATAATCTCTTTTGCGAAAACCTTTTCAAAGTTTTTACGTGCTGTATTCATTAGTGGGATATTACTTGCTCCCACATTATCTCCACGAAGAAGGCTTTCTTGCATTCCACGATAAATTGGAACTAAGAAAATATACTTCGAGTAGTTTAAGCTATCTTGGTATGTAAGCTCAGGAGATTCAGCATATGGAAGGCCATATAAGAAGAATTCTTCAACTGTCCTGATATAGTTGTAAAAACTTGCATCAATTGTTTCAACTGAAAGTACATCACCATCAGATAGGTTATTTGCAAGATACGTATAAGCAGCTTGAGAAAGGTCCTTGAAGCTGTCACACTGGCATGTTGGATTGTCGATATCACAATCCTCTGGCGTTAGTCCTTGTGTGTCTGTCACAACATTTTCAAAATTAACGAGTGCCTTAAGGGCCTTTAGTGCTTTCTTAATTCTAATTGAAAACAGTGACGTTGCCTCTGGCCTTGTTGTCGTGTTTTCTAGGTCTTCTTCAAAGATTTGAATAACTTCAGTAATCGAGAAGTCCTTCTTGTTGTCGCGCCAATTATCTTCGGCCTCGATTACTTTATAAAGTCTTTCAACGTTTACTGAGTTTCTAAGCTTTTCAGAAAGTCTTTCCTTATCGGCACCAAGGTCAGCTAAGGCCGGCTTAATTACTTCTTGGATATATTGCGTACGATCTTCATCACGTGCAATAGCAGCTTCCTGACAGTCACTATTTTCTTTTACCCAGTACTTACCATCTTGGAACTCTCGACAGTAAACTTTAAGTTTAGAGTTGATATTTGTATACCAAGTCAGCATATGGGCCCACTCTGACCATGGGCGAATGTTTTGATAGCTATCATTCCACTCTTCAATCTCGTAAGGATTTGGTTGATAGAGCCTAAGTTTTGCTTGCTCTTTTTGTAGAGTGGCAATTGTTACAATTGTATCCTGTTGGTTTGCTGTCTCGTAAATATCACGAAGTTCACTAAGGATTCGTTGAAGACGAGGGTAGTGCTTTCTTAAGTTTTTTACTCTTTCAAAATCTTTTGTTGGAGTATCAAGCTCCTTAATATAATTGTACAGCCACTTTGCTTCTTCTCTTGTTGCATTTTTGCGACGAAGGTTACAAGTCATTGCATTGATATTCTTATAAGCACACTTGTAAGAGACGTAGTAGTTACGATTATTATAGAGATCTTCTAAAGCTTGGTTAGCATCATTACCTTTAAATTGAACGTATGAAACAAGACTGTCCACCATATTGGCAAGACCTGTTGAAGCCGCTGCTGTAAATAGGTTCGATCCAGGATAAAGTGCGCCTGCAACTTGACCCATAAGCATGATCGTTGGACGAATCATTTTTGTGCCAAGATCCTCATCACACTCTGGTGCCGCTCTAAGATCATCAAGAATCGTTGTGGCCATACTAAGCGAATCAACAATTCCATTATTACGGTTATTATCCGCATCAAGTAGTTCTTGTCGTCTGCGCTGTAGACTTAGAATTTCTTGATCAAATTGTCCCGTATATGAGCTAGCTGTAACAAGCTTATAGACTTCACTCGAAATCGTCTCAAGGTTTGAGTCAATAATTGAAAGCTCACTAGAGCTTGAACGGTATTGTTCATTTAAAGAGGCGAGGAAGGCCTTTGAGTTGGCATATATTGACTGACAACGGTAGCGCTCATCATTAATATCTTTGATGGCCGTGATTAGTGAGTCGACAACTTCAAGGACTGCTTGGTCACTTACGAATTGACATGAGTTTGCAAGACGCCCGCTAAAAAGGATTGAGCTGTTAAATTGAGCCTTAGAAAACGTGGCCACCATCGTGATGGCCACTATTTTAATTATAATTTTAATCATTAAAAAAACCTGTGTGTTGTGTTCTTGTGTGTATTTATTTTTTTATTTTTTTAATCTTTAAATTTTATAGTCTGCGACGATCAACTTTACTTGGTCCTGAGATACAGCTTCTAAGTGCATCAACAACCTCTTCTTGATCGTTACATGAATATTTTGACTTACACTGCTTTTCAAAACAGGCTACATCAAAAGTCCCTGTACATTGGTTTGTAATCGCTTTTAAGTCTTCAAGACTATCAAAGTCTCTTGGGTGAAGTCTTGAAAGAGCACTTGCTAAACAAGAGTTTTGAACAAGCCAAAGTCTCGAGTTAATAAAAGTGATCTCTGAGAATTCATCACGATCATAACGGTACATATTCTTCATTGCTGTTTGATGAGCATATCCAGATACATACTGACAAGAGCGAGCAATTGAAACCATTTCTTCAATTTCATTTTGCTCATAGCTTGAAATAAGCTTCATTGATAAATCAATACATCCTAAGTCTAGTTGTCTTGAACATGCATCAAAGATCATACGATGCTCTGTTCTTGAACTACACTCACCTGGATTATTTGCACATAATTTCTCAACACATTGAGCTTGTGTATGAGATGGAATTTGTGGTGCTTGAAATTGCGCCATTGTACTAGTTAAGTAAACAATAGCAGCTAGCAAGATTACTGCTCTAAACATAAATACCCCCAAAAATTTCCTATTCTTATATAATTTTGGTGGGCCTATGCAAAGGGCTTTATAGTACGGCGCGGAGCGAAGTGTTCGAAATTACATTAAGCATTATAAAATTTATCGAGCCTAACCTTCATATTTGGAAAGATTTTAATGGCCTGCTCATACCACTCTTGGGTGCTTTCCTTCTTTCGGTTCATCTCAATAGAGCGCTTAATGATGATTTCATAAAGGATTTCTGATTTATAGCCGCTGTTTAGTGTATCAATGGCCATCTTTAGTGATTGAGAAGCAGTTGAATCTTTGTCACATACAAGGGCATCCATCAACGGTGCATTCTCATATTTTGGAAACTTCTCTTTTTGTTTTACTTGAATAAATTTAGTCGTTTTATTGTCTGGCGTATGGGCCAGAACCACTAGCATACGCTCTAAAATTGCAGGCTTTGTCGTACAGATAATTGAAGCTTCTTCTAAGAGTTTTAATGAATCCTTATATTTCTTGTCTCTTAGAAGTTCTTGAATTGAAGTATTATCGAAATCAATCTTATCCAATTCACATTGAACATAGATAACAAGAGCTGCAGCAATGGCATCTTTAATATCATCAGATGGTTCATTCACTTTCTTATACGCCTCATAGTAGTTTAAGATAAGCTCATGCTTTCTCGCTGCAACTGCAACCATCGATAGATCCCTTAGCATATCTGGAGAAATAGGGTAGGCAGCATGAAGTTTTAATGAATACTGAAGTGCCATATAATAATTTTTTTGATGCTTATATGCTTTAAAGAATAATTTTAATGTATTGAAGTCTGTTGAATTTAGAGCATAGGCTTGTTCAAGTGACTTTATCGCCTCATCATACTTTTCTTCTTTAAACTGGCAAAGACCTTCAAGGTAGTGTGTTTCAAATGGATTTTTTGATAGTTCACGGGCTTTTTGCGTGATCTCAAAAACCTTGTCATGCTTTGAACCAACATACTCGTAGGCTTCATTGATTAACTGTCTATACTCACTAGGGGAAGACTTCATTTTGTAAAGTTCTTCCATAAGTGCTTTGATGCTATCGACTGTAAAAGGAATCGGAAGAACAAGATCGACTTGTTGTTGCGCGATTCTTGAAATGGCATCAATAGAGTCATTTTGTGTTAAGAGAATAAAACTATTCTTTGTACGATTTGGAAGTATTTTTAAGTGCTCTTTAAGAACTTGGTTATAGCGTCCTTCCGCTAGAACTTCATAAGAGAATACAAGAGTAGGCTTAAAGCTTTTCATCTCTTTAAGTGCATCTTCAAAAGTTTTAGCAAATCGAACATTCTTTCTCTGGACCCCCAGAGTTTTAAATGCATTCTCATAGGCCACGCGTGCGTTTCCTATGGACTCGACTACTAAAACTTCCATGTCGTTAAAAAATGCTTCTCTATTCATTTCTTCAATTCCGTAACTGTCTCTTATTTTTTATTCTTCGTGTGTGTTTCTATATTGATTTAAAAGTTCATTGAAGCGCTCTTGTCTTTCTAAGATCACTGCTTCAATTTTCTTGTGCTCCTTCATGTTGTCCTCTAGTAAACGAAAAACAACTTTATTTTCTTCAGGGCCATACTCTTCAATCTCCACGACTTCACTCGAAAGCTTTATGACATTGCTAAGTTTCGTAATATCGCTTAGCTGACCTTTTGGGACCTGCGAGCTTTGAATGATGTAGAGATTAATTTTGTGCCCACTAGCACATGTTTTCTTTGGAATAATTGCACAAATACTATTAGGTGATTCCAACATCAGTATTTGGTTTTTTTCTGTATCGTAGACGTTTGTATTACTTGTAATATTCTCAAACGCTAATATAAATTTATTGCTTTTTTCTGAAGCAATTTTAATAGCTTGTTTATCCATCACTAAAGATTAGCTTAAGCTTGGAATCGGTGCAAAGGTGACCATTTTACCCACTTATTTAGTTGAGATTAGTGCTATTTATCGACAAATTAAAGAGGCATTCCGTTTTTTTTATTGACGTAGTTTAGGCCAGGTACTTAAAATTACATTATTACAAATTTTTCATTAAAAACACTAAACACGAGGTTTAAAATGGCAAAGAAAAAAGCTACGAAAAAAGCAGCTCCAAAGAAGGCAGCAGCAAAGAAAGCAGCTCCAAAAAAAGCAGCTAAGAAAACAGCTAAGAAAGCATCTAAAAGAGAAATGCTTCTAGTTGGTTCAAAAACTAAAGAAGCACTTAAGGGTAAAGGATACAACGTATCTTCAGACGCTCTTGAAGCAATGAACGAGTACGTATACTGGCTAGTTGATCAAGCTCAAAAGAGATGTACAGCTAACGGTAGAAAGACAATTCGTCCATACGATATCCTAGGATAATCGACACGAATCAATTTCGTTAGAAATAAAAAGGCCACTCTTAGAGTGGCTTTTTTTTTGTCCAAGATGGATGGTATGTCGACTATTTAAAGTTTAATTTCTGATTGTTCTCCAGATTCCATATGCTTCACTTGTAGCACGCCTCTTTCCTTCTCAGCATCACCATAGAAGATTACATTCTTAACTCCACGCTTGTTAGCGTAAGTCATCTGTTTCTTCATTTTTGCTGAAGTAGGGTAGATTTCAATCGAGTGGCCTTCTACTCTAAATTTACGAGCAATTTGTAGGTATTCTTTTTGGTCTTCATCACTCATGTTGATGATCATATAATCAACGCTTGCACTAATCTCTTCGAATAATCCGCGATCAAGCATCACATCATAAATTCTTTCTGCTCCAAATGAGATACCAACACCTGAGAGTTTCTCTTTTTGACCAAACATACTTGTTAAGTCATCGTAGCGTCCACCGCCTCCGATGCTTCCCATTGAACCATCAACTAGCTTAACTTCGAAGATACAGCCAGTGTAGTAATCAAGTCCTCTGGCCAGAGTAGGGTCAAATACTAGGTTTTCAATACCAAGCTCTCTTACGTTTGAAAGAACAAATTCTAGCTCTTCTAGGCCAAGCTTACCAATTTCATCAGTACCAAGGAACTCTCTAATTGTTGAAAGCTTCTTATTTGAGTCACCTTCAAGTGTTAGTAGAGTAGAGAGGCGACTTACTTGATCTTCATTGAATCCGCGGCCAAGTAGCTCTTCACCAACTTTTTCAGCACCAATCTTATCAAGCTTATCAATGGCAACTGTCATATCTGTTAGTTTGTCACTAACTCCAAGAACACTTGCGATACCCTGAAGAATCTTTCTGTTATTGATAACGATTTCAACACCGTCGATTTTTAGATCTTTAAATACATCGTGATAAACCTCAACTAAAGAAACTTCACTTAGTAGTGATTCTGTTCCGATGATATCTCCATCACATTGATAGAACTCTCTATAGCGACCTTTTTGAGGGCGATCAGCTCGCCATACAGGCTGAATTTGGTAGCGTTTAAATGGCAGGGCCAGCTCATTAAGATTTGCACATACATAACGAGCAAATGGAATTGTTAGGTCGTAGCGAAGGCCACGATCACACATTTTGCTCGAAACAGCTGAAAGATTCTTTTCTTCTAAATCTTCTGGTTTTACTTTCTTTAAAAAGTCTCCTGAGTTCAGAACACGAAAAAGAAGTTTATCTCCTTCCTCTCCATATTTTCCCGTAAGTACGTTCAGGTTTTCAACGGCCGGCGTTTCAAGTGGCATAAAACCGTGAGATTGGAACCTCTTTTTAATTGTTTCAAAAATATGATTTCTTCTTGATGACTCAATTGGACCAAAATCTCTTGTACCTTTTGCATTTTGCGGCTTAATAATCGCCATTAAATTACCCCTTCGAAATAAATATATTTGTTTATACCCTGATTTTTAGTACTTTTAAAGCAATAGGCGTTTAAAAAACGTGACTTCTTTGCCATAATTTTCTTATGAGACAACACACAAAGCTATTACTATTTTTCTTTATTCTATTTATTTATTCATGTGCTGGAATTAAGCCATTACCTAAGCTTGGAACTTATGAAGTTGAGCAGCGTGTGGCCTATCCTGGTAAGGTCAATAAAATCGTCTTGCAATTGCCAAGTATTGGCGAAAAATTTCGCGTTCTATGTGGCGAAGAGACACTTGGCCACAATGTGAAAGGGAATACGCTTGAAACAGTCTGGGCACCGCAGTATTGGTATTTTGAAACAAAAGACGGTGAAGAGACAAACGCACCAACTTCGGTTCACTGTTACCTAAAGTCTGAAGTATACGGACAAGAGGTTCAATACCATATTGCAACTTTTGAAGTTAAGCCATTTGAGTATAAGAAGTCTTATATTAAGGTTTCTAAAAAACACGTGGATTTAGCTCCTGAGGATGTTAAGCGTTGGCAGGAAGAGGTGAAGTTACAAAAAGAAGCCTATGCAACTGCTGAACTTGAAAAGTCATTAACTGATAAAGAATTTATTAAGCCACTAAACTCAAAAATTACTGCCTATTATGGAAACCGTCGTGTCTTTAATGATAAGAAAAATAGCTGGCACTCAGGAACAGATATGCGTGCCAGAAGGCCAACTCCTGTAAAAGCTTCGAATGATGGTAAAGTTATTCTTGTTAAAGATCTCTTTTTTAATGGAAATGCCGTCTTTATTGACCACGGTGCAGGTGTCATCACGATGTATTGCCACTTGTCAAAATTCAAGGTTAAGCAAGGTGAAACAGTTAAGCGTGGTCAAGTCATCGCTTTAAGTGGTAATACTGGTCGTTCTAGTGCTCCACACTTACACTGGGGTGTTCGTGTGCAAGGCAAGTGGATTGATGGACTACAGTTCATTAAAGAGAAAGGGCGAGAGCAAAAGGCCCAAAAATATGTTACGCCAAAAGTTGAAGGGAAGAATTAATGACTCCAATAATTATTGTCATCGTTTTACAAGTTGTAATCTTAGCTTTCTTATTTCTAATTTTTAAGAAAGAACACACGGTTAATTTTGATGAAGTAACAAATCTTATTCGCTCTCAAAAAGACGATATGACAGAGACGCTTTTTAGAAATAATAATCAGCTTGCGGAGAATTTTTCAAATCTTAGAGAGATCGTTGTAGAGCGCTTAATGGAGACAAAGGGCGCACTTAATAAAGACATGTTTAGTTTTAAGGATCAGCTAACTCAAGATCTTGAAAAGAAATTTGATAAGACTAATCATGCTATTCAAGAAAAGCTTGAAAAGATTAATAATAAGGTTCAAGAAAACTTAAATGAAGGTTTCAAAAAAACTAACGAAACTTTTACTGGAATCATTGCTCGTCTTGCTAAAATTGATGAGGCCCAAAAGAAAATTGAATCTCTTTCAACGAATGTTGTAAGTCTACAAGAGGTATTAACAGATAAGAAGTCACGTGGGATTTTTGGTGAGGTTCAATTAACTTCTCTTCTTAAGTCTGTCTTTGGAGAAGGTGATAAGTACTACAAACTTCAGTTTAAGCTATCAAATGACAAGCTTGTGGATGCCATGCTTGATCTTCCTGAGCCAATTGGAAGACTTTGTGTGGACTCGAAATTTCCGTTAGAAAATTTTAAGAGAATGTTTGAGGGATCGGTTGAGGAAAAAACTGTTGCTCGTCGTGAATTTGTGAAGAACGTTAAAAAGCATATTGATGATATTTCTTCAAAATATATTATTAAGGGGGAAACTTCTGAGCAGGCCGTTTTATTCTTACCTGCAGAAGCAATCTTTGCAGAGATCCATGCTTATCACGAAGATATTATTGCTTACTCACAAAAGAAGAATGTTTGGATCGCTTCACCGACAACTTTTATGGCCACATTAACAACAGTTCAGTCAGTTCTGATGAATATGGAGCGATCTAAGTATATGTCGATTCTTCACGAAGAGATTAATAAGCTAGGAGTTGATTTTGGCCTCTATGAGAAGAGATGGGGCGATCTAACTAAGCACTTAGCGACGGTTACTAAAGATGTAAATAATATTAATATAACAACTGGAAAGATTTCTAAGAGATTTCAGAGGATTATGGAAGTTGAAATCGATAAGGGGCAAACCCCAGAAGTCGAATTTTCTAGTCAGGAAAGCCTAAATGACCTATAATGGTCATTAGATTTCAAAGAAATTTAATTAAAAGGAATAATATATGAGTTTAGAAGTATTCGTAGCACTATGTTTAGTTGGTTTCTGGGCCCTTCTTCCAGCGTCTCTTGCAATTGCATGTAAAGATTTTGATGATGCGATGATGGATGATCACCACTAAGAAATAATCAATTTGATTTTTATTTAAAAAATATGAACAGGGACTAGATTAGTCCCTGATTTTTTGCCTGTTCAAAAGTTAGCGTCTTTAGCTGTACCGCATGTAAGTCTTCACTTAACTTTTGCTTTAAAATATCCATAACCATTCTGTGCTGAGCTAAAAGCATTTTACCTTTAAATTCATCACTCACGATTGTGATACCAAGATGATCGCCTCCACCAGTTAGGTCGTAGATCATTACTTGTGAATCTTTGATATTTTCTTCGATGATTGTTTTTACTTGTTCAAATAACATATAAACTCGCTTTCTTTATTTTGCGTTTTCTTATAGTACAACTTTAGAAGCTGCATAGAAGCTTGTGATAAAAGTTAAAATTCTAAACGCTAAAGTAGTAATACCTAGGTAACGGTGCTTTTTAATAAAGCTAGAATTACCTTTTAGAATCATACGGCCAGAGATTACCATTGCGATGTAAAGAAGTACGCTTGATACCGCAAAGAATAGGTGAATCTTTAGAGCTGTTTGCGATTGGAATACTTCCATTGCTTTATCAATTGCACTGCGGCTTAATTCAATTTGTAGAATTAAAATAACATCCCAAATCATCGCTCCAGACATTATCTTAACGTGCTTCTGGCGTTTTTTGCTCTGGGTTACTCCATAAATCATTAAAGATAGGATCAAAAATGATTGAATTTGAAAAAATGTCGCTGAAGACATGGCGCACCCTTACGTAATGAAATTATTAATAATATGTAGCCTAGAATAAGGCATAAAAAGGTGATTATCAATACGATTTAACAATGTTAAGTTAAATAAAGGCGAAGGCCTATGGGAGCAGTAAAGAAGCATGGATACGATGAATACAGAAAATAACACACTAGGCAAATGGGCACTTCTTGATATCGAGACAACAGGTGCAGATTGTAGTGTTGATGAAATAATTGATGTTGGTTTTCTTCAGTTTGAAGGAACTAAACTTGTTCATAAATATGAATCACTATGTCGTCCTAGTTTTGAAATTTCGAAGTTCATTCAAAAGCTCACAGGTATTGATAACAAAATGCTAAAGCGTGCTCCGCTTCTTGATGATGTTATTGGAGAAGTCCTTGAGTTAGATGGCCACGACATTCTCGCTCATAACGCAGATTTTGAGGCCGGCTTCTTAGACCATCACTTTGAAACACTCGATTTTAGAGAAGGTCACCGCTGGCAAGATTCTCTTTATTTTCTTTCACTCCTTTTCCCTCATATGTCTTCACTTAAACTTGAAAACTTTATTGTTGGTTTTGGATTAGCTGAAAAAGAATTACACCGAGGGTTTCAGGATTCAGTTGATCTTTTAAAAGTTGTAATTGTCGCAACACTTATGACAAAGAAAGATGCCGGTAAATATAACTTCATGATGTCAATAATGCATAAGTACTCACTTCATGATTATTGGTTCTTTAGGTTTCTATGTCTTTATGAAGAAGAGCTATTTGAAATCTCTGAGCAGATAGATTTTGATCCAGCAGCTCATATTGAGATGGCCCTAGAGTGGGCATATCCTAAAACACTTGAAGATAAGCAGGTGTATGAGCAAAATTTCGATATAACTTTTAACGGGCAAAACGTAAAAAATATCTTTAGCAATGAAGAGAAGGTTTCGTCATTATTCAATGGCTATCGCTATCGTAAGTCACAAGAGGATCTGGCCCTTAAAGTTGGCCAATCTTTTAAGAATCATATTCACGCCATGGTGCAAGCGCCAACTGGAACGGGGAAAACTCTTGGCTACTTAGTGCCAAGTGCACTATTTGCATTAAGTGAACAGAAGCAAGTTCTTGTTGCTACAGGGACAAAGACTCTTCAGGCCCAGGCCATGAATAAAGATGTTCCGGCACTTCATAAACTTTTAGGAGTTTCACCAAAAGATCTGAAGATTCGCCAGCTCATTGGTTCAAGTAACCACTTTTGCGAACTTCTATTTACGCAAAGACAAAATGAGGAAGACCTTTTTTCTCAAAGTAATGACATAAAAGATAAGTTTGCAGATATCTATTTTGAATCTCTTTTCTATCACAATTCAAATAGTGCGCTTGAACATATGATCTCTAAAGATGATCTACCATTTGTTCTTCGTATGAAGCTTGAAAACTTTACGCAAGCTCAAAAAGACTTGGCCGTAGATTACCGCGCTTGCTCAAGTAAGCAGTGCCCATTCTACGCCAACTGTACTTATATTCGAGGTTTAAAAGACGCTAAGGAAGCTGATATTATTATCGGAAACCACGCTTTGATGTTTTCTTGGACAAAGTCTTTTCCTAGACCTGCTTACGTGGTTGTGGACGAGGCCCATAAAATTGAAGGTGAGGCGACAAAGGCTTTTTCTGCAGAAGTGGCACAAAGTGATCTTGAAAGTCTTCACAAACAATTTCAAAACCTACAAGGTTTAGGTTCTCTTTTCTACTTAATCAATACAATGATTGAAGAAAATCAAGAGGAAGAGATTTCGTCTCTTCGAATGTTATCAATTGATACGGCCTCTATGCTTAGAGATCACTTATTTGAGCTTCCAGAAAAGTTTGAGATGATCTTTAAAAAGATGCCTCGCTATACAGATAAATTTTGGAATGAGCTTCCAATGATTATGCCAACAGAAAAAGAAGGACTTCGCTTAAGTGTCTTCCACCATCTGGAGAGTATTTTCTATCTTCTAAAATCAGTTTATGAAAGATTATATCCGTATACAATTCGTTGGCAGGCAAGTGATATGCAAGGCCAAGGTGAAATTACTGCTTGGACTCGTTTTGAAGCATTTGTCGGTCAGCTTGAAGATGTGATGAATGCTCTAGCTGTCTTATTAAAGATTGAAAGCTCATCGCAGCCTCATTCTTTATCAATGAAGTATCATGAACAACAAGGCTTCTTACTAACTGCAGGCCCAATCAACACTGGGCGCATCTTACATGACCAGCTTCTGCAGACCTCATCATCTGTTGTCTATACTTCTGCTACTCTTGGCAATGAGCATGGAGATCAGGGAAGTCGTGGCATGGAATGGTCGACGGGCTACCTCTATAGTGAGCCTGAAAGACGCTTTAGAACAGGGCTCTATCTACCTTCAGTATATGATTATAAGAATCGTACAAAAGTTTTCTTGTGTGACGATACACCATCGCTTTACGACAAAGATTTTGTAAAGACTATTTGTGATCGTCTAACACCATTCATTGAGGATATTGATGGTAGAACCCTTTTACTATTCTCTGCACGCGCTCGTTTTGAAAAGGCCGTGGAATATATGCTGGATAAATTTGAGGGCAAGCTACCTGTTTTCGTTCAAGGAATGGGTGCCAATGTTGTGGAAGAATTCAAAGAAAGTGGTAATGGTATTCTCATCGGAATGGAGTCGTTTGGAGAGGGGATTGATGTTCCAGGTGATGCTCTGAGATTTGTTTTCATTGATAAAATCCCTGATCTTTCAATGGAGCAAGTTATTCGTCTTCGTCGTGAGTACTATGAAACTAATATCGGTAATGAATTTGAAGATTACTATCTTGCACACAGAACAAGAAACCTTCATCAAAAGCTTGGAAGACTTTTAAGAACTGAGTCGGATGCAGGAGCGGTTGTTGTTATTGATTCTCGTATTAAGAAGTGGAAGAATTCGACAATGTCCAAGCTAACAAAGCAAATGGAGCCATATCAAATTCATCGCACAAATTTTAAGGATGCTCTTGAAGCTTCTAAAGATTTTGTTAATACCCTTGATTAGGACTTAGAAACGGTAGCCAAATTCTAAAAGATACATGTAACGATCGCCAAAGCTAAGTTCTGTGGTTAATCCGAATTCACGATTGATTTCGTAATTGAGGCCCGCAAGTCCGTGCCATCCATATGAAGAAAGGCTTACGTTGAGGACAATATCTTGGCGTGAGCCAGTGATTTTAATATCACTATCAATATACATAGCGCCCGTAAAAATTTGAAGTTTACCAGCGTTGTATCCACCTCGGAAAGCAATACTATAAAGACTCACATCTAATTCATCTTCAATGATAACGTCAGTTAAGTTAACATTAGTCATTGCAAACCAATTATTGTAACCAGCGACAAGAACTCCTCCAAGGTTTGCAACTGTCCCAGTCGCTTTAAATGGAATTTTATGTTGTTGGGCACCAACGATTGGCAATTGAGTTTTAAACTCAAGTTGTACATCAGAATGAATCTGACCAATCCCAAGATATAAGTTAAAGAATGGTAAAAGCCAGAAGTCTGTACGAATCATATTTATTTTTGTTTCAGTATCGACTTTTACATCTCCTGTTACAGGGAGTGCATCAAATAAATTTTCACCATTTAGAGTTGCTTTTTTTACACCAAATTTTTCATCGTGCTCAATTCTTGAAATATTGATTCCATAAGCTCGAGGAAGTGTGTAGCCCATCTTCTTTGCTTCTTCTCCCCAGATTGGAAAATAGCGAGGTTTTTCTTCACTTACTTTATTAACTGGCATTTCTTGGGCCAAACTCATTAAAGAGCTTAGGAGAATTATTAGAGAGATGATTAGCTTCATTAATTTGTTCTCCTTATATATTTGTTAATATCTTCGAACTCTTTTGGAGCGACTGTTTTTGCATAATCGATTTCTTCTTGTGTTAAAGGAATATAGCCTCTGTCGTAGTTCCAACCGTAGCCCCAACGATAAGAGGTCTGGTATTGAGGGCCTCCTCCAATACGCACTCCAAGGTACATGACTATCGACATCCAATCAGTAAACTCTTCTTTTACACATGCCTTTAGTTGTTGATCTGCATTAAATCGCTGCGCTTCTGTTCCACCAAGCCAATAGTGTTGATCGTGAACAAAGCAACATTTCAGCCATGCATCGGGTTTTGAAATTGTTCCGTCTGGCCACTTTGAGCAACCATCAGACATGAATGGTGATAATTGTTTTGAAATATGTGTATTATTTTTCTTTTTAATTTCACTTCTGCTGGCCGGAAGTTTTGCGCATGAAGTTGCCAACAAGAGTAAAGCGAGAATAGGTGAAAGTAGATTATTCTTCATAGATCTATATTATATACGTTTTTTGAAGTTAATTATTCTTAAGGTAATTGTCGTCAAATTCTTTATCGTATTGAGCAATCTTTCTAAGGTCTTTAATCGTTAGCTTCTTATTCCAAATATGTTTTGGAACATGATTAAATTTATCTTCGAATGAAGGATCAATTTCAAGCTTAAGAATTGCAATTTTATCTAAGTTGTAAATTCTAAAAAATTCTTTAATTTCAAGTGTCGCTGGATCTTTTAGCGGAGAAGTCGGAATTTCAAGAGGAGAGAGCCTTAACGATAAGCTATAATCCCTTTTTCTCAGCATGAACTTATCAGGTAATCTAATATCTTGATCCCACCATATTTTGTTCGTCGTCATTAGAAGTCTTTGAGTTTCTTCTTTATCGACAGGCCCTAACTCTTTTAAAGTTTGCTCAAGCCAAGAACTCATATTCAAATTATACTGAATACTTGAAAAGATGAGCTGTTCGTTGATTAGGGCCGAAGCAAGTTTTGCACCAAGTATATTTGAATAGAGATCTTCTGGTGAGTAAGCTGATTGCTCCTCTGGAAATATTGAGACATTCCTATAACCATGCCACTGGGCAAATTCGTGTGAAACTGCCATCTCGTAAGCAAGTTTGGCCGCTAGTGCAGAGCTTAGGAAGATTCTATCTTTTCCTTCCATTTTACTTGTATCAAAAGCATTGAAAAGAATTGATCGTTTACCAATTTCTCGAGGTAACTCAATTTCAAAATTTGTTCCAAGCCTAGGATAAATTTTATAGAAGAGTGTAAGCGTGACATCTGCAGTATCTCTGATATGTGCAGTATCGATTAAACCACCTCTTCTTGTATAAATTAGGCCATTTACCTCTGGCGTTCTTTTACCGATTGAGGCCATCTCTTCTGCTGAAAATTTTTCCATATTGTATATATGGGTTCCAAGAGAATCGTAATTGACCGTATTTGTCTCTTTAAAAAAGGGGATAGGTATTGATAAGAGTGTCACTGTGAAATTAGTACCAAAAGCACAACAAGGCCTAAAGTTATGAGTAAATTCTACTTTGTCGGAGTGATTAAGTTTCAAATTTAAATTTGAACTTTCACCATTTTCTTTAGACAGGATGCTATTGATAGCTTTCGAGTCAGGCTTAGTGCTTTCTAACCAAATTTTACCTGCGCAAGAAGATGTCAAAACGATTAGAAATAATCCTGTCCACAGCCTTTTCATTCTTAGCCTCGATCGAGGTTGTTAAGATACTTTATCGTTATATTAGTTCCTTGCTTGTCTTTAATAATATAAGGAATTGTTTGGTGTTGGGATAACCAGATGCTTAAGAATTCAGGATCAACTTTCATATCTTTGGCATCATCAGAATCTAATTTCTCAAATAATTTGTACTGAACAGCTGTCACAGTGGCCCCTGCAATTTTAATGGACTCTGATGTTTGAGCTGCTCTTTCAACAACGATATTATTATTGATAATAGGGCCTTCATACTTCCACTGATTATTTGAAGAAAAGAATGAGTAGTAGTTCTTTCCAACGGAATCAAATTTCTTTGACCAAAGAAAGAGCATACTGCAACAGCTTAGTGGAGTGGTGACATAGAATTTTGGAGAAGTCGTGATGGATTCTTGATTAACTTCACCATCGCATTCAAATTGATACTTGAGCTCACTCGTCGAATGATCAAATAAGAAAATTTCTTTAGAGATCTGTTCTCCAAGACTTTTAATGATTTGCACTTTGACTGGGGTGTATTCCTTATCAACAGTGTAGGCGACATTGATTTTTAAGAGCTCTCCGGTCATTACACGTGCCAGCATTTCTCCTTCAAAGTAGATTTGGTGGAGTTTTGGTCTGCGGTAGACTTCAAATGTTTCTTCAGCATAGAGATTATCCTTGCGGGAGTAGCTGTACGCACCGCGAAAGATCTTTTCTCCCTTATTGCTGTTTCCAAAATAGCTCATATTAAATATTATATAGTAAATTAAAATTTTGTAGAAGAGGTTAGTTTTGCGCTCCGGCTTTCGCGTATTTGTTGAACGCTTTATCTATTTATTCAAAACCGTTGCTTTTTGGTTTATTACAATCATCGGCAACCTCGGTGTTGTTATCTTCGCCTTCGTCTTCTTACAGCTTGAAAAGGGGCACAATCCAAAAGTTATTGAGCTTGGAGATGCTATTTGGTGGGCCTTTACCACAATAACCACTGTTGGTTACGGAGATATTACTCCTGTAACACTGTGGGGAAGGGTTATTGCAATTGTTCTGATGATCTTTGGAACGGGGCTATTTGCCACTTATACCGCAATTTTTGCTAATGTCATGCTTGGGCGCCAATTTCTTACGATCGGAAGACGTGTACAAGTCTTAAAAAGAAATGTAGAAGGGATGCAATCAAGTCTACATAGAGAAGATTTAATGCTAGAAAGAGAACTAGCTAAGTTAAATAAAACTTTAACAATATTAAATGATAGAATGACGAGTCTTGAAGAGAGAAATGGAGAAAAGAAATGAGTTATGAATTTTACAAAGTACTTCACGTGTTTATGGTTGTCCTTATGGTTGCTGCCTTTGCACCACAATTTGTAAGTACTGAAGCGCAAAACAGAAAGCTTTTTAAAATTACTTCTGGGATTGCAAGTTTCCTACTTTTCGTAGGTGGTATGGGGCTTCTTGCTCGTATCGGTGTTAGTCACGGTGCTGGTTGGCCAGTATGGGTAAAAGTAAAAGTTGGACTATGGGTTGCAGTTTCTGCGCTTGGGCCAATCCTTGCAAAACGTATGAAATCAAACCGTCTAGCAGGTCTTGGTTTAATCCTTGCGTTAATCTTTATTGCAATCTTCTCTGCAGTAACTAAATACTAAAATTTACAAAGTAAAAATTTTGGACCGCAACTGGTTAA
The DNA here is from genome assembly GCF_002903145.1 of Halobacteriovorax sp. DA5. Lineage (NCBI taxonomy): Bacteria > Pseudomonadati > Bdellovibrionota > Bacteriovoracia > Bacteriovoracales > Halobacteriovoraceae > Halobacteriovorax > Halobacteriovorax sp. DA5. The sequence goes on from NZ_PPDJ01000001.1 coordinate 526,320, forward strand.
CATATAAGGGCCTTTGGGCCCTTTCTATCCCTTCCATACTCGCATCAATGCTTGAGCCTCTAAGCTCAATTGTTGATACTGCACTTGTTGGAAATTTTGATACAAAAATGCTGGCCGCGATGGCCATTGGTGTTTCGGTTATTTCATCTATTACCTGGATGTTTAACTTCTTGGTCCATGCACCAATCCAAGCAATCTCTCAAAAACTAGCTAAAGGTGAGTATGAGAATGTAGTTTCGCTTATTAAGGTGACTTTCCTAATCGCTTTCTCGATTGGACTTTTTCTCGTTCTCATTTTTGTTCCCGCACGCCACTATGTTTATGAATTTTTGAGTGTCACGAAGGATCTTTATTCTTTATGTGATGACTATTTTTTAACCAGACTATATGGCCATGTATTTATTCTTTTATTTATGTCGGCCTTATCAGTTCTAAGAGGAATGGCGAAAGTAAATATCGTTTTAGGAATCATTGGGGTAGCAACTTCGATTAATATTGTATTGTCTTACATAGGTCTCTATCAACTTAATATGGGGCTTTCAAGCGTTGCGGCCGCTACGATTTTTGCTAATGCTGTAGGCTTTCTAATAAGTTTATACTTTATTCTGACTCACGAAAAAATTCGTCATTTGTTTTTAAAACAAAAAATCATGTTAGCGGATGCCTTTCATATTGGAAAAAGTTCTATCAATGTTTTTATGCGCTCGGCTTTTTTAACTCTAAGTTTCTTCTTGGCCACAAAAGTTGCGAGCTCAATCTCTTTAAAGGCCCTCGCTGCTCATCAGGTTATTCTCAACCTATGGTTATTTGCATCTTTCTTTACTGATGGAGTCGCGACTTCTGGAAATATTATAGGTGGGACACTTTTCAAAAATGAAGGCCATGAGCACTTAAAAGATATCTTTCATAAGCTTCTTTTTATGGGGGGGATTATTGGAATTATCTTCTGTTTCATTTTCACTTTTGCCAATGGCCCATTAATTTCACTTTTTACGTACGATGAAAGTATTCATGAAACGATTAAAGGCATTATTTATTTCTTGGCCATTGCTCAAATTCCTGTTTCAATTGCATATGTCTATGATGGGCTAGTCTTTGGAATCAATCGCTTTGATTTCTTAGGTCGTCACATGGTGATAGCCTTCTTTACGTGCTTTGTGCCACTGGCGTATTTGAGCTATCAAAATCAATCCTTCTTGCTTCTTTGGGGGGCAATTTTCTCTGTGGGTATCTACCGATTTATTTCGAATGCATACTTAATCGGAAAGACACTAAAGGTTAAATAAAATGAAAGAAAAAGGTTCTCTTGGTTTTTCCCAGGACTATTGGGATGTAAATTATGAAGAAGCTGATCAAATGGATGGAATAGGCAATGTCGAGCAGCACGTTGGCTATATTAAAAATTTATTTGGATTAGAGTATATTGATATCAATTCTATTATTGATTTAGGCTTTGGCCTTGGTCATTTATTTGAGGCACTTTTAGACGAGTTTAAGCCATATAAGGCCCATGGAATTGAGCCCAGTGAATACGCTTACAAAATTGTAAAAGAGCGTGAAATAAACAAAATTGAATCAACTCAGTTTAAGTTAGAGAGAATGGATATTGTTAGCTGGTGTCGCAAGAATGAGAAGAGTAAGAAATCTTTTGATCTTGGTGTTTGCACAAGTGTATTTCAATATCTCACAGATGAGGAATTAGAGTATTGTCTGCCAATTCTTGCATCCAAGTTAAAGTATTTTTATCTAACAGTTCCAACGGATAAAGAACTCGATCGCCAGATCGAAGATCTTGAGTTTAAAGATGAATATGCCATTCGTCGAAGTCGTACAAAATACCAGAAAATGCTTAGAGAGCATTTTACATTTATTTCTAGTCGACTACTAGAAAGCAAGGTATATTTTGATGAAACAAACACAAATTTTACCGACTTATTATATCGATATTAAATGGAGTTTATTATGAGTAATTCTGGTCTTGATACAAAGACATGTGAAGCAATTGTTAAGGGTGAAGCCAAGGCCCAAACTGCAGCTCAACTTATGAGCGCACGTTACTTTGCTTATACAATCGGCAATATTGATTTCATCGTTGATTCAACTCACCCTGATCACAGAGATGATATGGATGTAAATGAAATCAAGGCGTGGTCATCACAATCTGAGTGGAAGGGTCTTGAGATCGTTGACACTGCAGAAGGAACTGAGAGAGATGACTGGGGAATGGTTGAGTTTAAGGCGACTTTTGGTTTAGGTGGCCAAGACCATGTGCATTATGAGCGTTCTGAATTTGTTAAGGTTGATGGAGACTGGTTCTTCGTTGACGGTGAGCCAATCGTAGCGCAGGTTAAGAGAGATGGTGCTAAAGTTGGACGCAATGACCAATGTCCTTGTGGTTCAGGCAAGAAATTTAAGAAGTGTTGTGGTCGATAATTGTCGACTAAATAGCCTTTGTTTTAACGCGTCATGGTCGCTAAGTGCGGTGGTGTGATTAGTTAAAATTAGGGTTACAACTTTATGTATTTCTGTTAAAAAACTAATAATTTCATAAATATTTTATTGTTAACAAACCAAGATAACGGGATTTGTCGCTATGATTCACATTAAGAGAGGATTGGATCTTCCTATCAGTGGGAAGCCATCACAAAAGATTGAGGTAGGACCTCAAGTGACTAAAGTCGCTCTTACTGGGCCAGACTATGTTGGAATGAAGCCAACTATGCTTGTTCAAGTAGGTGACGAGGTTAAAAAAGGTCAGGCGTTATTTTCTTGTAAGAAAGTTGAAGGTGTTCTTTATACAGCACCTATCAGCGGTAAGGTTATTGAAATTAACCGTGGTGCAAGAAGAGCGTTTGAAACTTTAGTAATTGAAGTTTCAGGTAACGAGCAAGTTACATTTGAAAACTTTAAAGGGACGGGAGTAAAAGATTTAACGAAAGAAGCTGTTCAAGCTCTTTTAGTTGAGTCAGGTCTATGGCCAGCTTTCAGAACAAGGCCATTTTCTAAGGCACCAGCTTTAGGTTCTGAGCCACACTCTATTTTCGTAACTGCAATGGATACTAATCCTCTTGCAGCTGATCCAGCAGTAGTAATTGCTGAAGCAAGCGAAGATTTCACGAATGGTGTTGAGATTATCTCAAAACTAACTGATGGAAGAACTTTTGTTTGTAAAGCAGCTGGAGTTAATATTCCAAAGCCTTCAACGACTAAAGTTGAAGTGAAGGAATTTGCTGGTGTTCACCCAGCAGGTAACGCAGGAACTCACATTCACTTTGTTGATCCTGTAAACGCTAAGAAGATTGTTTGGTCGATTGGTTACCAAGATGTAATCGCAATCGGTAAGCTTTTCACTTCAGGTGAACTTTCAACTGAAAGAATTATCTCAATTGCAGGTCCTGCATCTGTAAACCCAACTCTTGTTAAAACAGTTCCAGGTGCTCATTTAGGTGAAGTTACTTCAGGAAAAGTTGGACAAGGTGAGGTGAGAGTTGTTTCTGGTTCGGTTTTCAACGGTCGCGCAATGGTTGGAAGTTTTTCTTACCTAGGTCGTTTCCACAACCAAATTTCTCTACTTACTGAAGGTCGTGAAAGAGAGTTCTTAGGATGGCACAAGCCAGGTCTTAATAAATTCTCTGTTAAGCGTACTTTCCTACACTGGTTAAAGCCAGGGCAAATTTTCGATTTCACAACTGCTACTCATGGTTCTGATAGAGCAATGGTTCCAGTAGGGTCATACGAAAAGGTAATGCCTCTTGATATGCTACCAACTCAACTTTTAAGAGCACTTGTTACAAAAGACAATGACTACGCTGTAGAGCTTGGTTGTTTAGAGCTAGATGAAGAAGATTTAGCACTATGTACTTTCGTAAGTCCTGGTAAAGTTGATTTTGGTCCAGCTCTAAGAGAAAGTTTAACTACTATTGAGAAAGAAGGATAATTACAATGTTGCGCAAACTTCTAGATTCTCAACATGATAATTTCGCTAAAGGCGGGAAATTCGAAAAGTTTTATGCTGTTTATGAAATGATCGATACTTTCCTTTATACTCCAGGTGGAGTAGCGAAAGGTTCAGTTCATGTTAGAGATGCACTTGACTTAAAAAGATTAATGATCACAGTTGCTATTGCTCTTATTCCAGCAATGTTTATGGCAATGTACAATACTGGTTTCCAGGCTAACTCTGCTCTTGCAGCGGCTGGTATGACTCCTGAAGGTTGGCGTGCTGATATCATCATGGCGCTTGGTGCAGGTTTCTCTCCAGAAAGCTTAGTTGCAAACCTACTTCACGGTTTCTTATACTTCTTCCCAATTTTCCTAGTGACTCAAATCGCTGGTGGTTTCTGGGAAGCACTATTTGCAATCGTTAGAGGTCACGAGATTAACGAAGGTTTCCTTGTAACAGGGATGCTATTTCCATTAACTCTTCCTCCAACAATTCCTCTATGGCAAGTTGCTGTAGGGATCTCTTTCGGTGTTTTAATCGGTAAAGAGGTTTTCGGTGGTACAGGGAAAAACTTCCTTAACCCAGCACTTACTGCTCGTGCATTCCTTTTCTTTGCATATCCTGCACAAATTTCAGGGGACGCAGTATGGACTGCAGTAGATGGTTTCACTGGAGCAACAGCTCTTTCTCAGGCAGCTCTTGGTGGTGTTGGTGCAATCACAACTTCAATGCAAGATGCTTTCTTAGGATTTATGCCAGGTTCAATGGGTGAGACTTCAGCTCTTGCTTGTTTAATCGGAGCAGCAGTTCTAATCATCTCAGGTATCGGTTCTTGGAGAATTATGCTTTCAATGGTTCTTGGAGCAGTTGTTACTTCAGCAATTTTAAATGCTATCGGTTCTGATACAAATATGATGTTCTCAGTAACTCCACTTTGGCACTTAGTGATCGGTGGTTTTGCTTTTGGTACAGTGTTTATGGCAACTGATCCAGTATCAGCTTCTATGACACACAAAGGACACTGGTTCTATGGTGCTCTAATCGGTTTCATGGTTATCCTTGTTCGTGTTATTAACCCAGCTTTCCCAGAAGGTACTATGCTTGCAATCCTTTTCGGAAACTGTTTTGCACCTTTAATTGACTACTTTGTAATTCAAGGAAATATCAAAAAACGTGCAAACGGATACAAAACGGCTTAAGGGGGCAGTGATGAGTAATGATAGTACTGCAAAAACTCTGATCGTAGCAACAATCCTATGTGTTGTTTGTTCAGTTGTCGTATCTTGGTCAGCGGTTTCACTAAAGCCACTTCAAGATGAGAATAAAGTTTTAGACGTTAAGAAAAACCTTCTTATGACTGCAGGTCTTGTAAAGGCGACTGCTACTAAAGAAGAAATTTTAGAAGCTTATAAGCAAATCGAAGAGAAACTAGTTGATCTTAAAACTGGTGACTACGTAACTGATATGGATGTTACTAAATTTGATGCTGTTAAAGCTGCTAAAGATCCAAAAATGAACTACGCAATTCCTGCATCTGAGGACAAAGGAAAAATCAAGTTCCGTGCGAAATACTCTAAAGTATTCTTCGTAAAAGATGGTGAGACAACTAAGTCTGTTGTTTTCCCAATTCACGGTAAAGGTCTTTGGTCAACAATGTACGGTTTCCTAGTTCTTGAGACAGATCTTAATACTGTTAAAGGTATTGGTTTCTACTCTCACGGTGAAACTCCAGGTCTTGGTGGTGAAATTGATAACCCACACTGGAGATCAGTATGGCCAGGAAAGAAAATCTTTGGTGATGCAGGTAAACCTCAAATTCAAGTTATTAAAGGTGAAGCTAATAAAGCAAGCAGCTTTGATATTGATGGACTTTCAGGTGCAACTCTTACAGCTAATGGTGTAACAGGAACTGTTCGCTACTGGATGGGTGACGATGCATTTGGACCATTCATTGACAAATTCACACAAGGTGGGGGTGAATAATGAATTTTAAAGAAACAGTAGTTTCTCCATTATTTGAGAACAACCCAATTGCACTTCAAATCCTAGGTATTTGTTCTGCTCTAGCGGTTACGACAAAAATGGAGTCAGTAGCAGTTATGTGTTTAGCGGTAACAGTTGTTACAGCTTTCTCTAACTTATTCGTATCACTTATTAGAAATCACGTTCCTAGTGCAATTCGTATTATCGTAATGATGACGATTATTGCTTCACTAGTTATCGTGACAGATCAAGTTCTTAAGGCTTACGTTTATGACGTTGCTAAATCGATGTCAGTTTATATTGGTCTAATCATTACAAACTGTATCGTTATGGGACGTGCGGAAGCATATGCGATGAAGAACCCTCCAATCATGTCATTCTTTGATGGTGTTGGTAACGGAATCGGTTATTCAATCGTACTTGTATTTGTTGGATTCTTTAGAGAGCTTCTTGGTTCAGGAAAGCTATTTGGAGTATCTGTTTTAGCAACAACTGGAGAAGGTGGTTGGTACCAAACTAATGGTATGGCACTTCTTGCACCATCTGCATTCTTCTTAATTGGTTTTTTCATCTGGGGACTACGTACTTGGAAGAAAGATCAAGTAGAAGAAATGTAAGGGTAGGTGAAATATGTTTGAACATTATTTAAGTTTATTTATTAAAGCAGTATTCATTGAAAACTTAGCCTTAGCATTCTTCCTAGGTATGTGTACATTCCTAGCAGTTTCGAAAAAGGTTAAGACTTCTATTGGTCTTGGTGTAGCGGTTGTTGTTGTACAAACAATTACAATCCCTATTAACAACCTACTTTATAACTACTTACTAAAAGAAAATGCTCTTGAGTGGGCAGGGATCTCTGGTACAGATCTTTCATTCCTAGGTCTAATTTGTTACATCGGTGTTATCGCGGCGATGGTTCAAATCCTAGAAATGTTCCTAGATAAATTTATGCCAGCTCTTTATAACGCTCTTGGGATTTTCCTACCTCTTATTACTGTTAACTGTGCCATCATGGGTGGATCACTATTTATGGTAGAAAGAGATTATACTTTTGGAGAGTCTGTTGTTTTCGGTATCGGTTCTGGTTTCGGTTGGGCCCTAGCGATTGCTGCTCTTGCAGGTATTAGAGAAAAAATGAAGTACAGTGATGTTCCAGATGGACTAAAAGGTCTTGGGATCACTTTTATCACTGTAGGTCTAATGGCACTTGGTTTCCTAAGTTTTTCAGGAATCCAACTTTAGTAACGGTAAGTAATAAAAAGGAAATATTATGAATGCAATTATTCTTGGTGTTTTAATGTTTACCGTTGTGGTTCTTGCTCTTGTTTTAGTAATTCTTTTTGCTAAATCAAAGCTAGTATCAAGTGGTGACGTTAAGCTAACGATCAATGGTGAGAAAGTGGTTCATATCCCAGCTGGTGGTAAACTACTTAACGCTCTTGCCGATCAAAAACTATTCGTATCTTCTGCCTGTGGTGGTGGGGGTACATGTGGTCAGTGTAAAGTTCACGTTCACGCAGGTGGTGGTGAAATTCTTGAAACTGAATTATCACATATCTCAAAGAAAGAAGCTCGTGAAGGCTTAAGACTTGCATGTCAGGTTGGTATCAAAACTGATATGGAAGTTGAAGTTGAAGAGTCTGTCTTTGGTGTTAAGAAATGGGAATGTGAGGTTATCTCAAATGATAACGTTGCGACTTTCATTAAAGAATTTAAGCTTAAGCTTCCAGAAGGTGAGTCTGTACCTTTTAGAGCTGGTGGTTATATTCAAATCGAAAGACCAGCAGGGCTTTCAATTGATTACAAAGACTTCGACGTACAAGAAGAATACCGTGGAGATTGGGATCACTTCAATCTTTGGCAGTATAATTCAACTGTAAACGAAGAAACTATCAGAGCTTACTCGATGGCAAACTACCCGGAAGAAAAGGGAATCATTATGCTTAACGTGCGTATTGCTTCTCCTCCTCCAAGAGCTCCTAAGGGAACTCCTCCAGGGAAAATGTCTTCTTATATCTTTAGCTGTAAGCCAGGTGACAAAGTTACAATCTCTGGTCCATTCGGAGAGTTCTTTGCTCGTGACACTGATAAAGAAATGGTATTCGTTGGTGGTGGAGCTGGTATGGCGCCAATGCGTTCACACATCTTTGACCAACTAAAGAGACTACACTCTAAACGTAAGATGACTTTCTGGTACGGTGCTCGTTCAGTTAGAGAAATGTTCTATGTTGAAGACTTCGACGGTCTACAGGCCGAAAATGATAACTTCACTTGGCACGTTGCTCTTTCAGATGCACTACCGGAAGATAATTGGACAGGTTACACTGGGTTCATTCACCAAGTACTTCACGATGAGTATCTTGCTAAGCACCCAGCTCCAGAAGATTGTGAGTACTACCTATGTGGTCCTCCTATCATGAACAAGTGTGTAATCGATATGCTTCTTGACCTAGGGGTTGAGCGCGACGATATCATGCTTGACGATTTTGGTGGGTAACTAGGATTAAAGTAATAAATTTACATATAGAAGAGGCCAGCTTTATAGCTGGCCTTTTTTATTAGCTAATTTCGAATAAAAGTTAAGCTAAGTTATCCTTTCTTCAATTGTTCATATATTCCACTATGTTAGTTTTGATGTATGGATAATATGACGGCCCTATATATCGTACTCTTATCATTTCTACTTCTGTGCGTTGTCAGTACTTATGTTGTTGCAATGGTGGATAAAGAAAGTGACTACCAGCAATTTAAAATGGCCCTAATTTTTAATTTCTTCCTCTATGCTACACGTTTTTATTGTGCTCAGTGGATGGAACTCGACGTCATATTCTTTGGCTTAAAATTCATTCCACTTTATTTGATATGTAATTTCTTTCTAAATAATCGATTAAGCCAGTATCGAGTTGAGTTGATGAGTCTTTTTGTTTTAAGTGGCATTGCTGGCTTTTTATTGTATTTAGCTGGGGGTGAGTATGAATATTATTCCCTTACTGTGGCCATCGGAAGTTTCACTCCTGGTATCTATGCATTGGCCTACTTTGGTAAACGAATAAAGTATGTTGTGAATTTTTTCTATTTTACTATTTTTGCTATCGCAGGAATAGTCACATTTACCTATCCATTTACCTTTGAAATAAAGGGCTCTGGGATTTGGGGCTGGAGTGCGGGCGTCATCACTTATATTGCAATCATGTTAGGGCTTCTGGTTAAGATCTTAGAAAAGAAAGTTGATGGGGATTATAAATTACAAGAAGAGTTAAAGCTTATTAATGCAGTTTATAAGGCCGTTATTCATGATACTTCAAATGACTTAAATTTTTTGTCTTTAAGTCTTTCAAGGGCGTTAAAAGATGAGAACTTGACCTATGTAAAGTTAGCCTATGATCGATTAAGTGAGCTCATCAAATTTAAAGCAGAGATTCGTAAGCAATTTAATAAAGATAATCTTTCATATGATGTGGAGCTTTCGTCAATAGTAAAGTCTGTTGTCTCTCACTACCAAGACGACTTTAACAAGAAGCGAGTTCAGTTGGTTGTCACTTATCCCCATCAAAATATCGAAGCTTCGCTACCCATTAGTAAGGAGAGTTTAGTTAACTCGATTTTAGGTAATCTTGTTTCTAATGCCTTGAAGTTCTCTGAGCCACGTTCAAAAGTCTACCTCTCAATGATTCACGATAAAACTCATGTGTACTTTAGTGTTATTGATTCAGGGGGCGGTATTTCTGACGACATTATTTCATCAGTAACGAATTTCTCAAAAGTGAGATCGAGTAGTGGTACTCGTAACGAACTGGGCAGTGGAATGGGCCTTAGCATACTTTGCTACATCATCAAACGAATTGACGGTGAAATTAGCTTCATGAGTATGAAGAGTGGAACAAAGGTAATTGTAAAGATCCCTTTTGTTAACCAAGTATCAGAACATTTAGATAATAAACGTGATGGCCACGGTAGCAACGTAATATCACACGCTTAAAACTCTTATCTTTTCTTACATAACTAGTCTTATTAAGGCTTATTGGGTCTAATTATGGATATGAAATCGATACTCACTTTATTACTTTCAACTTATGTCTTGGCCTCTTCTCCGGTAGCAATATCTGATTTTTCTAACTCACTAGAAAATGAATTAGGATTGAAGCTTTCACGCTTAGATGATGTTGTAAGAAAGATTAGAATCAGAAAACCAAATGTTTTTGAGAAATGGTTAATGAATAAAAGTGGTGCAGAGGCCACATATAACGACAAAACGAACACGATTGTTTTACGACAAAAGAATTGGCGTGGAGATCGAATTGTTAGCTCGTCTGATTTTCCAACTGGACAAGAGTATCAGTTCACTATCTTAGCATCGACTATTTTTCATGAGTTAATGCATGCGGACTTTGATGTTTTAATAAAGGGGAGTCGTACACGTTCTGATATTGCACTTAAGAATACCCAGCGTTGGTTCTCTCAAAATATTCCTGGAGTTAATGCTCATATTGCTGCCCATGAATTCTTTGGTTATACCGCTTCGGATCTCATCTTGGGAATTAAGAGTAAGCTTCAAGATATCTATATGGCCCACGGGATTAATAGCTATAAAAATACGTGCTTTGGAAAGAAAGGCCTTAAGAGAATTAAGGATCGCCTTTTTCCTGATGGCGATATTCATTTTAAAGACACGTTAAAAATTTCAAGCTTTGCGAGTGTATTTACGCCCAATACAATCTTTGTAAAGGGCAAAGATTTTAATATCAAAGATAAGAACTTCCCTGACTCTTATCGCAAAGATGTCTATCAACACTTTGTGGACAATTACCATGCTCCTAATAATTCAAGTGATTTACTTGAAATCGCTACGAGAGAGTATGGTGAATTATTACAAAAATGCTTCGAAGGTATATAATTCTAATCCAATCTAAATAGAAATACTTTCAAATAGTTTAGGTTCTCGGCAACTTCTGCTTCGCTATTAAGAATCTTGGCCAAAGGTTACAATATATATTGTGGTGTAAAGTTAAAGAAATAACTTAAGTTGCCATTTTAATTCTTGTAGTGATAATCAGTATTTATTGTTTTATAAGGTGTAATTGGTTGGAAGTTAGTAATAAGGCATTAGTCGCATATTTTGATGGTGTAAAGTCGATGGGGGATTCCGTTGAAGATTTTATTGCCGAGCTTCCAGTTAAAGACAAAGATCTTTTAGATGTAAAGTCGCGTATAAGCTGGCAAGAATTTAAAGATATCACAGTCTTCTTCTCTGAAAAGTACCCGAACTATACTGAAATTATTAGTAATACCGGTGTTTCAAACAGAATCATTAAACCATTTTTTGACATCATTACATATGTAATTAGTTATAGCTTACTCTATGAGTTCTTTTTAAAGCTATCTTTTAAGATGCTTTATACCAATATCAAAATTGATACAAAGAAACTTAGCTCAGATTCTTTTCAAATTATCTTTGAGTTTTCAGATTCATCTCAGATCTTTCATGAATTCATAAATATGTATGTTGAACTTTTCAAAACGATTCCAGTTAATTTCGTTGGGTGTCGTACATATTCAAGAGTGAAGTATCTTGTCGTAGATGACCGAGTTGTATTCTCTGTTAGTAATGCGGCCTTCGCTAAGGTCAGCATTCCGAACTTGCTTTACAATTTCTTCTTCACAAAGAAAAAACTTCACGAAGTTATTCTAAAAAATGTGGAGTATTCGAATCTACTTGAGAAGCAAAATTTAGAGCTTGAAGAGTATCGAAAGAACCTTGAGCTATTAAATACAGAATTGAATTTAAGTAATCGTACCTTACACCATGATGTTGCTAATAAACTTCTTAGTCTTGAAGTAGCTAAGAAAAGAATTGAGAATGGTGATTATGAGCAAGCGGTTAATAAGATTAATCAATTCTCAAACTCAGTTAAGGGAATTATTCAAAACTCAATTGTTACGACACATATTGATGGTGAACTTTTTGAGCTTCAAGAAAATAATTTATATGACCTTTTAATCGAAGCAGTAACAGAGTATGACGACATTGCTATCCAAAAAGGTGTTCGAATTATTCACGACTTTAAAATTGATCAAAACCTAACTTTATATACAAATAAAATCGCACTACAAAATAACCTAATTTCTAATATTATGTATAATGCGATCAAATTCTCACATAAGAATGAAAGTATTGTTTTCTCAGCTTCTGTTTGTGATGAGAACCTTTGTCTAAGAATTGTTGATTTTGGTGTAGGTATTCCAGAAGAAAAACTTAAGCTTATCAAAAGAAATGTTGGTCTAATTGGTTCAACTAAGGGGACTAATGGTGAGAAGGGTTCTGGACATGGAATGAGTATCATTATGGATACTGCCAACGCACTAGGCTTCAAGGTTAATATTTCATCGAGTTTAGGAAATGGAACATCAATTGAGTTAATAAAAAATATTTCTCAAGAAGATACAGATTTTACAAACGTTCTTTTCCTAGACGGTCAAAATACAAAGTCGTAAATCAGTCTCATAAGTATTAATTATTACTATTGTGTGCCAAGTATTTTTGCTGAGCTCAGAAAATGCCCCATTTGTAACTCCCCAGATTCTCCAAAAAAATCATTTTAACTTATACTCTCACGTTAACTGGAGGGTAGAGATGTTTTCAAGAAATATTGGTTTAATTACTCAAGAGGATCAAGATAAATTACAAGGAGCATCAGTTTTAGTTTGTGGAGTTGGTGGCATGGGAGGTGTCGCTAGTGAAGTTCTTGTTCGTATGGGAATAGGAAAAATTAAAATTGCTGACTTTGATCGTTACGAGCCCCATAATTCAAATCGTCAAATACATTGTAATGCAAAGAACTATGATCGCTATAAAGTCGATGTCTTAGAAGAAGAATTCAGAAGTATAAATCCAAATTTAAAAATCGAATCATTTAACGAAGGTGTTACAAAAGATAATATCGAAGATCTTTTAGATGACGTTGATATTGTTATCAATGGAATGGATGAAATGTTTTACTCATTAATTCTAGAAAGAGCAGCGCGCAGAAAAAATATCACAATCGTTGATGCTTGGATCACTCCATTTGCATCAGTCTTTGTAATGACTCCGGATTCTCCCCACTGGGAAGAGTATCTCGATTTATGTACCAAGAATACTGCGGTTGAGGATCTAACGCCTGAACTATGTAACCAGGCAGTTAGAGAAGAGGTTGATTTTACCTTCAGTCATTTTTCTCCTTACAAATATATTTCTAAAGATCTCGTTGATAAGATTGTTACTAAGGAAGCAACAAGGCCTAGTTTTACGCCTGTCGTTTGGTTATCTGGAGTTCTCATGGCCAACGAAGCTTATAAAGTTATCTGTGGCCTACCACATACGGATCATTTAGGGGTGTTTTTTGACCAGTATGAATTTCAACTAACGAATGCTGGTTCAAAGAGTAAGAAAGGAAAACAAGTAAAGAAAGCTGCCTAGGGAGCACTTATGAATGAGGTAAAGTGGGGGAGCTACTCCTTCAAAACATATTTCAGGCCAGGCCTGTATTTGGATGATTTTAATTTAAAACGTTTGTATCGTTCAATTATAGAAATTAATAATACTTCTAAGAAAAAAGTAAATATTAGATACCTTCAGCTAGAAGATATCGATGAGATTAAAAGTTTTTTGAGTCATATTATTGTTTCTATAGTTCATACACGTGGAAAAGATATTTCATTTTTAATGAATTATATTATTGAAGATGGTGATGTAAATATTCTTCATGTCGGAATTATGATTGCAAATTCTTATACTGGTAATGAAGCGATGGCCATGATGGCATGCTTTAATAAGTTGGAGTATTTTAAGCAGCATAAATGTTTTTATACGACTAATATATCAGCGACTCCTGCTGCAATTGAAGCCTTTGATAAGATAAGTCGTAAAGTTTGGCCATCTCCAAAGAGTCAGATCAAGAAACCACCAAAGGACTATATTAACGTTGTAAAACTTCTTGAAGAGTTCTACATCAAAAAATGGTTTCAGGACCCTACAGAGTGCAATATTGACCCGTATCGCTTTGTTCTTAAGTCTCCATGCAAGAAGATGGGATTTAAAACAAATATGTTTCAAATGAGTCGGGCAAATAATATTGAGTACCAAAATTTTTGCAATAGTTTAATCGATTACGAAAATGAAGAGGACCTAGTACAGGTTTCTACGTCAGGTTACCTTGAATTGATAAAAACCTACTTGTTGACCAACCTATATCTTGTCTTTAAAAAACCACCTCGCTTTTATGAGGAAGAGGCAACGATAGGTGATGAGAATGATTTAAGTAAAATTGCTTAGTTTATAAAAGAGGCCCTACTTCATTAAATTGTAGTAGGGCCTATTTGTTAAGATGCTTTGCTAAGAGTCTGAGCACTACTTTCACATGCTTGTAATAACCTGATATAACGTTTAGTTGTTTCTTTCATATTATTTATAATGATATCTTTGTTTGGTAGTTGATTAACTGCTTCTAATGCCTTTTTGATATGTTCTATATCTTCATCTGTATGTACTTTCATAAATCTTGTCGCTGATTTTCCATACTTTTGAATTAAGTTATTAACAATTATTTGAGGAAGATTTGCTGCGAATGCCTCTAGTGCTAAGACCCAACCAAAAACACTTTCACCTCCATATGTATTGGCATAGTAAAACTGTGACTGGTAGAAGATCTTTGTTTCTTCATACTCCTGAAAATCACAAATGTTATAACCTAAACTCTTTAAGTCACTAAGGGCCAGGTTCTCATGTCCAGACTCTTCATCAGCATGTTCTAACCATCGCTTTGATAATTCCTCGGACTTGCAATGCTTTGCACTCGTTCTCAAAATACTTTCAGAGACAGAGGTATAATAGTAAGTTTGCGCTAGCCAATTGGCGTATACATTTTCATCTTCAAACTTTATTGCTCTTACTTCTTCGATTATTTGAGTAACACATTCATTAAGCAAACTTTCTAAATGATTCATAATTTTCCTCCTCATCTGGAAACTTTAAAAATAGAACTGAATCTCTATACTCATCATAGAGTTTGTTAACTTTTCTTTTAAGAATTTCATCATTTATATCGACAGCTGTTTTTTCGTTAAAATATAGAAGATTACATAAGAGTCCCTTGTAAATAATATTGGCGCAGATAATATCTCCATGCTTTTGACCTTCCTTACTTGCGCTATTAGTTTTTACAGTTGGTGCAATAACATGCTTTGCTTGAATATCTCTTGTAATATTCACTAGAATTTGTCGCAAGATACTGTAGAAGTCTAAGTGGTGTCTTTTCTTACGATAACTCGGAGAAATTGTTAGTAACTCAATACTGTAGACGTTACTTATGGCCAGCTCTTTTATTGCCCTGATGCCTTTCATTGGAATTTCTCTAAAGTATGATTGCTGTTTAAATAAAGGAATAGAGAAGTCATGCTTACTCATTGCACAGTAAGCACATACATTATTATCAGCGTCTAAAAGCAGAATATGAAGCTCTTGCCTTAGAAATGTATCTGAGCAAAAGTTATCTTGAATTTTAAAGATTTCGGCCCATGTTTCTTGATACATTAGAAAGGCCTTTTGAAGCAGTGCTTTGTTAGCGCTACTAAATATTTCTTGCTTGTGAATAATTTTTAGTTGAATTTCCATTTGAGAATTGTAGTACGACTAGAGAGGATCTATACTGCAAATTAATTTATCCCGTTATTTCAGTTACTTATGAGGTTGGCTAATATAGGCGCTATTTATTTACAAGCCAATAAACTGTGTAAAATTTATTTATGGAGTGAATTTGTTGAATAGTTTTGGTACTTAACTTTCATGTACGAATTTAAATGCTCCAAGCTAATGGCCCGTCTGATTATAGATTCAGTCACAAAGCTTGGTGTCGATAAAGCTCCATTCAATGAATTATATTCTAAGTATGAAAATACTTGTGATAAGTATATTTCTTATAAGTTTTTAAATGACTATGGAGATCTTCTTCTACAAAAAGTTGATGAGGATGAAGTTATTCGAGTTATTGCCAATGATGGACTAAATTCAGAAAAACTAAGTGTATTTAAAAACTTAGTCTTTAGTATTTTATCTCTTAAAAGCCTTTATAACATTCAATCTAAATTGGTTTTAACATATTTATTCAAAGGCGTTTCTTTGAATGTATCGACACGTGGTAAAAATATTAGACTTGTCCAAGAAGCTTCGGCACCGAAAGTGCATTCGTTATTTTTCAAGATTTATGCAGAAGTTTATAGGAACTTTCCAATGATAATTGGTCGAGAACCTGCCAAAGTTGTTAGCTTAAGGATTGAAAACTCTTCAATGACAATGGAGATATCTCCAAGTCAAAAGCTGAATATTGTTTCTACAATTGGTCTTTTTCTTAAAACGAGATTTGCACATTTGGCCGCAAAATCAATGTATATAAATCTAATTAATGAGCTTAGAGAAGAATCAGATCAACAAAATTACGAACTTAAAAAGTTAAATGAACAACTTGATCAGTCGCTAAAACAAAAGAGTGTGTTAGTTCGTGCTTTAGGCCATGACATTAATAATTCAATCGTCACAATCAAACTTTCATGTGAAAGGTTGTTACGAACTTTAGAGGATGAAAAAGATCTTAAGGTTGCAACAACAATATCGAAACACATCGAAATCATAAATCTTATCGCTAATAATGCACTTCAAAATGAAATAGATGAAGACCATATTGTTAATAATTACTCAATTGAGAATGTATCTAGTGTCGTTGATGATTTAGTTGATAGTTTCAAAGATAAAATTTTACGAAAGAATCTAGATGTTATTACTGAAGTAAGTACTCAGAGTAGTAACTTTTATATTAATAGACCAATTTTTACATATAATATTCTTGCAAATTATTTTTATAACGCAATTAAATACTCATTTCCATATGGAAGGATCATCATCTCTATTTCGGAGATCAATGATTTTTTCGTGTTTAAAATCATTGATGAAGGAAAGGGGATGAATGTTAGCATGTCAAAGCAGGTATTGGGTACTGAAGGGGAAACTGGACGTGGCCAGGGAATGATAATTGCAAGAAATTTATTGGCCAAAATGTATGGTGATGTCGTTGTATCTAGTAAACAGGGTGTTGGGACTAGTGTTTCAATAAGTATTCCTAAGTCACTTTCAATAACATCAAACAGTAATCATTTTACACTTTAAATTAAATAATAAGTTTTCGACTTCGCGAGTCATCGAGTGGGGATGCTCTTTAAATGTTTGATGTTGATTAAAATCAAAAGGCTACTTTTTTTCCATTTCAAATATTCTTGTATACAATACGTCAATGAAATTTAAACTCAGGGATTATCAAGTTGAAGCTGTTGAGAGAGTGGTCTCTCACTTTAGAAAATGTGCTGATCCTTCTCTTATTGTTCTCCCAACAGGTGCTGGAAAAAGTTTAGTCATTGCTGAACTTGCGCGTATTGCACGTGGGCGTGTTCTTGTGATGGCCCATGTAAAAGAGTTAGTAGAACAAAATCATGCTAAGTATGAGTCCTATGATTTAAAAGCGGGAATCTTTTCTGCCTCTATGAATAGAAAGGATAAGGACGAAAAGGTTATTTTCGGCTCGATTCAATCTATTGCCCGTGCTACTGATGATTTCTTCAAAGATTTCTCTCTTGTTATCATTGATGAGTGCCATCGAATTTCGCTAGAAGAAGAGTCTCAATATCAACAGGTTTTTGACAAACTAAAAGAAGTAAACCAAAAGGTTTTCTTTCTTGGCCTTACGGCAACACCATATCGCCTTGGAATGGGATGGATTTATAACTATCACTATCATGAAATTCTAAGGACAAAAGAAGAGCGCTTTTTTAAGCATTGTATTTATGAGTTGCCACTTAGTTATATGATTAAAAATGGTTATTTAACTAGGCCAATTAAAATTGATTCTCCTGTTGCTTGCTATGACTTTTCAAAACTTGAAGTTAATGAGAATTCTGGACGATTTTTAACTCAAGAAATTCAGAAAATTTTGAATGATAGCGCTCGTGTTACACCAGGGATTGTTAAGCATATCGTCCAAGAGGCAAAAGAGAGAAATGGGGTTATGCTTTTTACTTCTACAGTAAAGCATGCCAATGAAGTCTTGAGTTTTTTACCTGAAGACTCTAGTGCCATTGTAACAGGTGAAACTGATCAAAAAGTTCGCGACCAAATCATCGATGATTTTAAGAATCAAAAAATAAAATTCTTAGTAAACGTCTCTGTTTTAACAACTGGGTTTGATGCTCCTCATGTGGACTTGATTGCAATCCTTCGTCCAACAGAGTCCATTAGTCTTTATCAACAGATTGTTGGACGAGGTCTAAGACTTTTTGAAGGAAAAGAAGACTGTTTAATTCTCGATTATACTGGACTTGACCACGATATTTTTAAACCTGAAGTCGGTGAAATCCGACCTCATGGAGAAACTCAAGAAGTGCAGGTGATGTGTCCTGATTGTGGGCATGCTAATATCTTTTGGGGCAAGGTTGATAGTGAAGGTTGTATCACTGAACACTATGGCCGAAAGTGCCAAGGTATCCATATTGACGAAAGTAATATGACTGTCCAAGAGTGTGGCTTTCTTTTTCGATTTAAAAGCTGTGATAATTGCGGACAAAGTAATGATATTAGTGCTCATGAATGTGTACATTGTTCACATGAATTACGTGACGCTGATAAGAAATTAAAAGAGGCAATGCAACTTAAAGATGCCCATATTATGCGTGTGGAAGAGATGATCTTTAGTGAACATCAAGGTAAGAAGGGACGCTCTCTTGAAGTCAGCTACTTTGATGTGAACGGAGAGTCTTTAAAAGAATATTATCAGCTAAATAGTAAGTCGCAACAGATGGCCTTCTATCATGCTTTTGTGAAGAAACACTTAAAAACACCTGAGCTTAAGTATTATATTGATGATCTTGATAAAATCTTAAAGGATCGAAAGTATTTTAGAGAACCGAAATTTGTGATTGCGCGAAAGAAACAGCGTTTCTGGCAAATAAGAGAGAAAATTTTTATAGAAGAACTAAAGTCGGCGAGATACACGAAATAACTTTTCCATCGCAAGCTCTCCAAGGGTTTCTGAAAACATCTCAAAGAGAGTGTCTGGTATCGAAGACTTTTCACCCTTCCAATAACTTTTTGAAAAGAAGAGGCATCTACCATCCGAAAGTTGTCTCACATTGATTTCTCCCCTTAGTCCTTTTAAGAATCCCTTATCAAATGTAAATGGATAGGCACCCGGTTTTGTGATGCGGGGAATTTTAAAATTTAGCGACATCGGAAAGGGCATGAGAGTATGGTCGAGATACAGATAGATCTCTTTTTTCTTTTCTGAATAACCTGATAGTTTTACTAGGTCGATATATTCATTAAATTTTTCGTAGCGCGACAATTTTCTTAAAGCGACTTTGCATTTATTTGGATGGATTCCATATATTTGGTAATCTAAACTTTGTTTGTTTTCTTGGGTCTTAACAATGGCCTTTCGATAAATTCTTTTTTTATCAACTAAAATTTCTTTGATATCAGCATCAATCCCCTTGAAATCAGAGGCGATAGCAAGATTTGAAAATACCAAAATCAAGTAAAAAACTGCTGTAATTATCAATGGTTGACGCGTTGTAACTTTCAAGGCCTTTAAGTTTCCCTTATTCTTTATAGTAAATTCATTATAGCACGAAGCTAAGATAGGGGAAAATTTAAGCATGGGACGCAGCATTGAAAAAGTTAATCGTAAAGGTAAGACGAAAGACGCCGTCATTGAGAGTAAAGATCAAAGGTGGCACTGTCGAAACCGTATTACGCTCGTCTTTGGTTCTAATGATATTGAAGATTTAGAAACATATGTCTACGAAGATAAGTCAGTAGATTTCAAAACCGTTAAATTTCATCAGGCAAAATCAAAGGCCATTGAAGAGCTTTTAGATAACTGTATTGATGAGTATTACCGCGGGCACGTTACAGAAATTCACACTTCTCTTAGTGAAGATGGGAAAACTGTTGTTGTTGCCGACAATGGTATTGGTTTCCCATTAAATAAAGTCAAGCAGGTTTATTCTGAGTTTAGAACTGGTTCTAAGTTTAAGGATGAAGAAACAGACGAGAAAGGCTTCTTACACAGAACTTTAGGACAGAACGGACTTGGTGCTGCTGCAACTTGTCTTACTGCAGATGAGTTTATTGTTACAATTAAACACTATAACTCTAAGAAAGAGCAGACGACGAAGTTTATCGACGGGGCCCTAAAGATTACTCAATCAAAACCAAAAGCCTTCAAAGGTGCATCTGGTGTATCAATCCAAGTAACTCTGTCAAAAGAAGTATACAAAGATAATAAGATTGATGAAAACCTTCTGAGAAAGAGAATTATTGACCTTGCTTACAATAATCCAGGGCTAGCTTTCTACTTTAATGGTGAGAAGTATCACTATCAAAAAGGTCTCTTCCAACTAGCTCAAAGAATTGATGAAGAGAATGCGCATGATTTTGGTGAAGCAGCCTATATCTACGAAACAGTAAATACTAAGAAGAAAAAGGTTAAGGGAAAGATTGATATGTCTCTTTCTCTAACTATTGATAAGGGAAGTGAAGAAAGAGAGAAATTTATTTCTTTTGTTAACTCTACTCCTACTTATGATGGTGGTTTCCACCACGATCGCGTAAGAAGAATTTTCATTAATGCGATTAAAGACAAGTTAGAACGTCAGGCAAAGAAAGAGAAAATTAAGTTAGTTGATAATGATATTCTTTCTGGTCTTACTTTTGTTCTTGGTGTGACAATGCCAAATCCAAGATTTGAATCGCAAACTAAACGTAAGTTAGTTCGTGATGCACATCTTGAAAAGGCCCTTGAAGAATTAATGGCAAAGTCTATTGATAAATTCATGAGAAAAAACAAAGACTATCTTGAAGTTGTTATTGAAAGAGCTAAGTCTCGTCACAAATATCAAGTTCTTAAAGAAGCGGCATCTAAGGGCCGTAAGCAAAAAAGACAAAGAGTTGAAAAACTTCTTGATGCCAACGAAAGAAAAAAACGTGATTTATGTACACTCTTTATTTGTGAAGGGGATTCGGCCATTGGTGGTCTAAGATCTGCTCGTAATAAACTGTACCAAGGTGGGATTGCTCTTCGTGGTAAACCTATGAACGTTGCCCAAGCAGGTATCAAAGACATTTTAAATAATCAGGAATTTTCAGATATCATGGCATCAATCGGTCTTGTTCTTGGACAAGAGGTTGATGAGAAGAAGCTTCGTTATTCTAATATCGTATTCCTTGCCGACTCGGATGTTGACGGTGGGCACATCAATACGCTTCTAACAAATTTCTTCTACCAATTTTGGCCAGAATTATTTGAAATGGGTGCTATTCAAATTGCAAAAGCGCCACTTTTTGAAGTCGTGACAGATAAGAAAACTCTGTATTTCGAATCAGATAAAGAACTAGAAGAGTTTAGAAATTCTGGAGAAGTAAGAATAAAAGAAATTCATCGAAACAAAGGGCTTGGTGAGATGTCACCGGAAGCCTGGAAGTATGTTTTATCAAAAGATGAATATACAAAAATTATCGTTGATCAAAAATCAAAAGCTAAAGAGATGTTAAATATCTGCTTTGGTAAAGATACGAATCTTAGAAAAGATTTATTACTTGATGAAGAGCAGTCTGAGATTATGTCAGAGGCAATTTCTGAAGATAAAGTTGTAACTAAGCCTAAACCAGCTAAGAAAGTAGCTAAAAAAGCTGTGAAAAAAACTGAGAAAATGGCGAAAAAACCAGCAAAAAAAGTCGCTAAGAAAGCTGCTAAGAAAAAGGCAAAGAAGGCCGTTGCAAAAAAAACTGCAACTGGTGGTCTGGCCGACATGATTGATTACCTTGATTAAAAAAGAAATTGGAAGGAAATAAATAATGCAAGAAACTTATCTTCATTCACTAGAATCAGTAAACTTAGAAGATATCGTAAGAGATGAATACCGCACGTATCAGATCTATACATTAATGGATCGTGCGATCCCTTATCTTCAAGATGGCCTTAAACCGGGTCAAAGACGTATTCTTTATACGCTTTGGAAAAATCAGTCGAAAGGACTTTTAAAAGTTTCAGCTGCTACTGGTCTCGTTTTAACTCTTCACCCGCACGGACCCGCTTCGATTGAATCGGCCATTGTAAATATGGCCCAAGATTATACTTTCTCTAATAACTATCCTCTTATTGATAAGAAAGGATACTTCGGAGAGAGGATGGAAACTGATCCGGCCGCTGGAAGGTATATCGAATGTAAGCTAGGTAAGGTATCTGATCTCTTACTATTTGATGATATGAACCAAGTTGAAATGGTTCCAAATTATGATGAACGTTCGATGGAGCCAGTTGGGCTTCTTCCAAAGCTTCCTCTTATGTTACTAAACGGAGCAGAGGGGATTGGTACAGGTTTCTCTTCGACGATTCCAAGTTTTCATCACAAAGATATTATTAAGTCGATGATTTCATTTATTGAAACTGGTAAGGTGAAGAAGTTAAAACCTTACGTTCATAATTATTCTCTACCAATTCATGTTGATAAGAAGACTGGAAAACTTACGTTTGAAATGTCGATTGAAGAAAAAGGTGGAAAGTTCTTTATTACTGAACTTCCTCGTGGTTACGATGCTAAGAAGATTTATCGTCACCTGACAAAATTCATTGATAGCGGTTATATTAAAGATTTCGTTGATGCTTCTGTGGATAATGAAATCAATATTGAACTTCTTTTAAAGAAGGGCCAAGAAGCAACACTTAAAGAAATTCAAGATACAATTGGTGCAACTTCAACTCTTTCTCCAAATTACACTCTAATTTCAGAAAGAGGGGTAAAGATTTTTGATCAAGCTGAAGAGATTATTGAAATCTTCACTGGTGAAAGGTTAAAGGTTGTTACTCGTCGTTATGAACTTCTTTGCCTTGATCTGAAAGATTCAATTACAAAGAATAATGAAATTATCAAATTCATCAAAAATAAAGAATACGAAAAGGCGACAAAGTCGAAAAACAGAAAGTCTTTCGTAGAGTATCTTGATAAAAAGAAGTACGTTTATGCTGACTATCTAGCAGATATGCCAATTTATCGTATGACAAAAGATGAAGTTGAAAAACGCAAGTTACTTATTCAGGATGAAACGAAAAAACTTAATGAGTATACAAAAATTGCGAAGTCACCTAAGCTTGTTGCCAAGAAGCTAATTGAAGAGCTAAATGATGTTGATACTAAATTAACTGACTGGCTTAAGAAGAAAGATGCGGAAAAGCAAAAGCTCCTAAAAAAGATTGCTAAAGATCAAGAGAAACTTGGAAAGAAAAAGGCCAAGAAGAAAGCAGTTAAAAAGAAGTCTTAATAATCTAAGTGAAATAGTCTGATAAAAAAATCCCCAGCAGAAGTGCAAAACTTGTGCTGGGGATTGTTCATGTCAATACGCCAATTTGACAAGAAGAAGTTGATATAAACATAATACATGGTATTTATTTAGCTACTCAACTTAATGTTTTCTTAAAACTGGCTTAATTGACATCTTTACGCCGAAAAAGGCTAAGTTATTAAAATGAAATATATTTCCCACAAAATTTTTTTTGTGAAATATTCATAATTCTGCTAACCTATTAATATATAAAGGTTCTTTTGATTCATGGAGGAATGCAATGAGCTTGACTAAAGCTGATATTGTCGAACGAGTTTATAAGGAAGCAGGGTTTTCTAAAAAGGAAGCAGGGTTTTCTAAAAAGGAAGCTTCTGACCTTGTTGACTTAGTTTTTAAGGTAATTAAAGATACTTTGGCCCGCGGGGAAAAAGTAAAAATTTCTGGTTTTGGAAACTTCTCAATTCGCGATAAAGCATCAAGAGTTGGCCGTAACCCACAAACAGGTGAGGCGATGGAAATTTCAGCAAGACGTGTTCTTACTTTTAAACCTTCACAGGTGCTAAAAGAAGATATTACTGGACGCTACGTTCACCGTATCGATGATAAAGGTAAGGAAGACACTTCAATTGCTCCTAAGGAAGGAACACCGAAAGCATTAACATCATTCAGAAATGATACTGATGATGACTACGAGAGTGAAAACGGATTTTAAATGCTAGAAACATTATCGATTCCACAAAAATCGTTATTTAAACTTGATGAAGTTTGCTCAATCGTTGGTGTAAAGCCATACGTATTAAGATTTTGGGAAAGTGAATTTGATGAAATTTCACCTCTCGTTTCTTCTACTGGTCAAAAACTTTTTGAACAAAAAGATATTCAAATGCTGGCAAAAATCAAAGGCCTTCTATTTGAAGAAAAGATGACTATTGAAAAAGCTAAGCTAGTTTTAAGAGGTCAATTAGATCTTTCTAAAGACAGTGCTGTTGCCAAGAAGAAGTTAAATACTAAGCCTGCAAAGTCTTCTAAATCAAAAGTTGTAAATTACAATATTGATTTAGATAAACTAGAGCAAGCGAAGAGCATCCTGAATCAATTGAACCTAAAGAGTCAAAGTATTCAACAAAGAAATAATTGGATCTAAAGAGGTGGGCCTAGCGCCTGTCTCTACATCTAAGTGACCAGTTATTGTTCTTTGATTTGGTTCAATAATACTAAGTATCTTTCCAAGATATTCTCCGTAAACTAAACGGATATTTTCGCACGCGTACTTTTCAAAAAATACTTTCATATATTCTAGATTAGATTGTAATTCATTGAAACATTCTTGCGATCGTGTCTTCCAAGGATTTACAGCTTCCTCATGTTCACTTAAAACTTCATCTTCTAATTCGCAAAGATCATCAAGAAGTTGAAATGCTATTCCCATGTGATGTCCAAGGCGGTGTAGTGCCTTTGCTGTTTTTAAATCCGCATCGTCATTAAATAGGTATGGCCCAACAATTGAGAGTTGAATAAGACGTGCTGTCTTAAGCTTATGAGTAAGAATTAAATTCTTAAAACTCTCTGTCATATGGTGGCCTAAATCGAGGGCCTGGCCAAGAATTAGTCCTTTGGCGCCTAAACACCAATGAGCATAATTTAGAATTTCGTATTTATTCCTAACTTGTATTTTGTTTATTAAATTAAAGCTTAGAGATTGTAGAGCATCTCCGGCCAGTAGTGCTTGCCATTGGCCAAATTTTGCATGAGTTGAAAGTCTGCCACGACGATATTCATCATCATCCATACAAGGCATATCATCATGAATAAGTGTATATGTATGATGAATTTCTAATGCACATGAGAAGCTCTTAATTGACTTCTCAAGCTTTTGATTACTAAAGTCTATACCAAAGTCTTTTGCAGTGGCATAAGCGAGCAGAGGGCGAAATAACTTTCCTGCAGGTAATAACGAATAATCATATATCTCACTGAAGAAATTGTGATAATTATTTTGATCGATAAATAACTTTAGGTCAGCTTCAATTTGCTGCCTTGCTTCTTTTGGCTTAAGTAGTGATTGATTTTGCATTGAATTAAGATGCTTTAAAGTTGGCCTTTAGTCAACTAGCGCTTAATCATTTTCGGCGTGTTTGGACGTCCAAGAGTCCCATCAATTTTCATATGGTAGAAACCTTGTTCGTCAGGAGTACCATTGCCTAGAAGAAGGTTGATAATCGCAAAACTTTCGATAAATTCTGGTGTGAATTTAACCTGTGCTTCGAGATCGATTTTTGAATTTCTAATATTTCTTTTATCTAGAGAAATTGTTCCACTTGCATTGGCACGAATAGGTGAGTTGCTATCTCCAATGATTAACTCTTGGATTTCAACGGCCCCTCCATCTTCAGCATGTGCTTTAAATGAAAGATTTTTTATTGCTAGAGTAGGTAATTCAAAACTTTGAATGACTTGGGCCGGAATCGTAAAATCCTTTGATGTTAAATAAATATCGAGATCTTTTATTGCTTTTAAATCTGTACTAACAAGTGCGTTTAGATTGATCGTTCCATCTATTTTAAATGCATTCATTAGCGGGCCAAGGGCCTCAAAGCTGATTACAGAATTTTCT
Source organism: Halobacteriovorax sp. DA5 (assembly GCF_002903145.1). NCBI lineage: Bacteria > Pseudomonadati > Bdellovibrionota > Bacteriovoracia > Bacteriovoracales > Halobacteriovoraceae > Halobacteriovorax > Halobacteriovorax sp. DA5. Next base: position 552,276 of record NZ_PPDJ01000001.1, read on the forward strand.
ATCTTAATGTATTGAGTTGAAAAATTGTGAATCGATTTAATATTGATATTATTATTTAATCCCGAAATCTTACTTATTTCTGTATTAAATGTAAGACCCATTGGTGCAAAGCTTGGAAGTCCTAAAGAAATATCGGCCTCTGAAATAGTTAGTCCTGATGGAGCATTTAAACATCGAGATGAGATATCGATTTCTTTTAAGTTAATACCTGGAAGAAAATAGCTAAGAGAGGCGTTCTGATAATAAATAGGGCAGCTTCGATTCTTTCTAAGTCCATCATAAACGAGACTCATTACTTTATCTTCAACTGAAAAATTGAAAATGAATCCAAGAAAGAGAGATAAGAATGCAAGGATAGTCATTAGAAAAATTGTTTTCTTATTTATCTTGTATACGTCTGTTTGTACTACTTCTTCACTCATATTATTCTTCTGGATACCCATATTATGTATTAGTTAACTTTTGCATAAAATTCGACAAGAAATTTGCCTGAAACAAATTTTCCATCAGCTGTTTTTTCAAGATCGATTTCTGTAATGATAACTTTAAACTTTCGGTGTAGTTCGTTTAGTAAGCCAACGAAAGCCTTATTAGTAAATTTATCAATCATAATACTTGTTTCAATACGATTGATTGAACCACCTAAGTTTTCTTTTTGAAAACCATCAACATTAATTTGATTTGCTTTTAAGTTTAATCTCGAAGTCGCATCCGTTAATTTATTTACGAAATCAGATTTTTCGTAGATTGCATCATTTATTACAATAGGGCCTTCTTGGGCCTTAAGCTTCACGTTGCCTTCTTTAAAGCTCACAATAGCGCTTTCTAATTCTTTTCTTGTGTTCAGATCACTGACTTTCATTGTTCTAAAGATAAAGACACCAAGTAGAGCTATGACAGGAATAATAACAACTAGTCCAGATAAGAACTGATTAATAATTTTTTGCTCAGTTTCAGAGAAAGAGCGTAGTTGGTCTGCAAATGATTGAAATACACCAGAATTTCTAGCTTCTTCTATTTGCTTATCAATAGCGACATCAATTTCTTTAAACATGCTCTTTTGTGTCATTATTTACCTTTAAAACTAATAGTAATCTTATCTTTATTAGATTCATCAATATTGGCATCGTCAACATTTAGTCCTTTAAGGACTTTTAATAATTGTTTTGTATCTCGATCACTCTTACTTTGAAATTGTGCAAAACCTGAGTTTAGATCACCTTTGTACTTAGTTAATGATACTTCTTCGTTTCTTTTTATCGCACTCGTAATTGTGTGTAGGTTAGCAAGAGCACTAGTCTTTGGAACTTTTGCTAAAACTTTTAAATCAACATCAATTGCTTTATTTTTTTGTTTGATAATCTTTGTTAGCTTCTCAGGAGTTTTTCTAAGATATCTTTCCTGTTTTTGCGTAATATTCAAGTTACTCGATTTAATTAGCTTTTTGATCTCACGATCTGTTGACTTGATTTCTTGATTTACGAAGTAGAGTGATTCCACTAAGAATCCTGCACATAAAACTAAGCAAACTATAGCAAGACGATAGAAAGTAAAGATTGTATTTTCTAGTTTAATTCCATCTTTAAGTGCAGAAGCAAATTCTTTCGTAAAAAAGTTTTTTGCAGGCTCTCTGTATGTATTTGAAGCACCCATTGTGTAGGCGAGTGTTAGAGAGTTGTATTCTTGTGCAGAAACCATTCTCTCAAGACCTGGTGTCATAAATTGTGAAACACTTACGTGAAGTCTTTCTGTAATATAGTTATCAATATTTTTGATATTGGCACAACCACCAGTTAAGTAGATATGTTCGATACTTTGACCTGTTTTTACTCTATGTCCAAGTAGCCATCGGTCGATTTGAGAAAGTAGGTCTTTAAAAGTATGATGCATCATAAGAGCAAAATCTTGCTGCTCTTTTGTTACACTATCAAGCTGTGACTTCGTTAGAAAGAAGCTGTTTTCGTGTTTAAAAATACGTGCTTCTGCTGCCCCAATATTGTAAGTCTTTGAAATGGCCTCATCAATGGCCGCGCCAGCAACATACGAAATGTGGTGAGTGTAGATAATACCGTTATAAATTAGGTAGGCCTTCGTTGTCTGATGACCAATATCTAAAATACATACATTTGATTCTAATTTCTTTTCTTCAACAAAGCTCTGATAAACACTAAGTTCCGACGTTAAGTTTGATGGAACAGTATGGTAGGCTTGTAGAAAATTACGATAAGTCGCAAAGACACTCTTTTCTGCAATTTGAACAATTGCTGAAAATTGACTATTGATCTTTTTATAAAGATTAACAATGTAGTGAGTATCGGCGATATTAAATGGTAGGTCCTCTTCAAGTTGAAAAGGAATCATTAGTTCCGCATCCTTCTTGCTCTTAGCAGGAAGATCAAGATAGCGATTCGTTAAGAATTCATTTGGTAGTTGAGTAATGATTCGACCATTGTAGTGCTGGTCTTTTAGAAAGCCTGAGATGATTCTTTGTTGAAGTTCATGAATCGATACTTCTTGGTCACTTGGCCCACGAACATCTTCGAGTAGAACTTCTTCAATATCATCAATAATGAATCTTTTTTTGTGTACTCGGCCTTCAACAAATTTAATACTGTAGGCACCACAGTCTATTACTAAAATACTCATAAATTTATTTTACCAAATTTCAATAACTTTGCTGTTTTTTTTTGAATGAAAAATTTGCCATTAGTAGGTGCGTATCTCAACAACTCTTGGACGCAGGAGATAGTACTTACTTGAAGACTGTTGCCCTTGTTGACCTGTACTTGATTGTTGTTGTCCACTACCTTGGTCGTCATCATCATCTGGATTCTGTGAACCACCTGCTTGTTGACCAGATTGTCCTTGTGATGTCGTTGTTGGTGCCTGAGGTTTGATTGGTAAGTCGATAAAAGCAGTCAACTTATATGTTGTGTCGGCATACATACCGATGGATTCTAATTTGAAAAGCTTACCACCTGTACCAATGATAATATCTGCGTCAGCAAATTCTTTAATTCTTTTATCAAAGTCTGACGCTTCGACAGCTCCGAGACGATTTGTAATAAGTTCTTTGAAGTCCTTGTCACTTTTAAATGAACTTGGTGAAGTTCCATTTTCCTCATCACCATCACGGTACTTAAAGAATTCTTCCAGAGCAACGTCAGACATTTCAGGAAATAAAACTTTGAGCTGATTGATTGTAATTTCGTTAACATTAATTACGGAAACATTATGAATTGAAATTCGATCCTTTATAAGGTTTACGATCTCATCATCCCAGCCCGCAAGAGAGTAAAGCTCTTCTGCTGTTTCAAAAGCGGCATGTTTGGCTTCAACGCCAAGGTTTTGATAAGTTCTCTGGATATCTGCTTTTTCTGGCTCATCATAATCTTCTTTACCAGAAACAAAGTACTTTAATTCTTTAACAAGTAGTTTCGGATCAAGATTAGAGTAGTGAAGAGCGAAGTCTTCATTATTTTCGATCTCATTTCTAAATGTTGTTTCAAGCATTTCTGTAAAAGTTTTCTCCATGAATTGATGAGGTGTTATTGTCGAGCTCTGTTGGCCACTTGCCTCAGACGAAGATTGTGAAGAGCTTCCATTCATTGGTTTGATTACTCTTAGGGTATTAGGATTAAGAAATCCTGTTATAGGCTTAAGACTAACTGAAATTGATCCTTGTATTAGTGATTCTTTTTCAAACTCTGCAATAGCATTTTTTTGAAGAGCACTTAATTCAGTCGTAACCGGAATTGGCACAACGAATGGTTGTGTGGCAATAGCTTCAATATCACTTTTAGAAATTGTCGATTGAAGGGAAGTGTTATCTTCAAGTTTGTTCCACGCTTCTCTATATACCTTTAAGACAGACAAGGCGTAATGAAGTCCTGCTTCAGCATTTAGCTTAGCTTGTACTTTATCGATTTGACCTTCAATTCTGATTTTGTTTAGTTTTGTCTCATACGTAAATTGAGCAAGTAGAACAGTTAGAATTGCAACGGCCGTCGTTACCATAATAATGGCGATACCAGACTCATTCTTAAGTAATGTCTTCTTATTTTTTAAAGTCATACTTTTCCTTTAAGTCTGCTGCTGCATCAAATTCTGGCCACATTACTCTAATTGTTCGATTAATTTGTATTTCATCTCCATTCTTTGAGACGTAATCGATATTCATACGAATAAGACGTGGAGTATTTCTTAATTTATTTAATTCTCTAAGTGATGAAACAAACTTTTCTTTTTCTGGACTATAGAATTCGAAAGAAAAGTCTCTTAAGTTTTCTATTACTGGATATTCTTTTGCTTTTTCCCAATCTAATTCAGTATTATAAATATCAACTGGAATGATTGTTCTCGTTAGGGAATATGGAGCTTCTGTATTTTTTTCTTCTTCCTCTTGCCCCTCTGTCGATGTCGTTACCACTCGGTAGCGTACCCACATTAAGTTAGATTGCTTCATATTCTTTATAAGTCTTCTGTTTGCTGAAGATAGAAAAACTAGTGAACCTTTCTCTTCATTTTGTAAAATTGGAATTGGAACATTTCCTGACGATAAGTTATCAAAATTCTTATTCTGATATATATGAGAAGTCATCACATATTTACTTGATTGTTGTTGCTGCTGTTGCTGTTGAGACGATCCTCCAAGCCTTGATCCCGATTGAGATTGTGACTGTGAGGCATTGTAGATTTTTGCAAAAGCTTTGTTATCTTCTGCTTTAGACGATTCGTAATAAAGGGGAGAGTTGATGAGTTCGATATCTCTTTCAATTCTCATCATTCCAATTTCTAACTGTAGTCTCTCGCGGTCTTCTTTAGTAACACGATCGTTCGTGTTAACACTGCTGTCGACGATTGTATAAATGGCCGTCATGAGTACTGATAAAATAGCAATAGCGATAAGAACTTCAATTAATGTGAAGCCCTTTTCATTTTTGTGAATATGATCGGTTTTAAAACTTCTCATCTTCTAGAGTCCGTTTATCTCTACTTTATATTTATCATTTGAAAGCCACGTACTTATTGTAAACGTTTCTTCAGTATTATCATCTTTAACAGTGACACTAACTTGCCAAATAAGTTTTTCAAGGTTCTTTTTAACAACACCAAAGATTTGTTTTTGAATTGAGTTATTGCTATCGTCACCATCATCTGGTGTTTCAGAGCCCGTTATCTTTTCGAAGTCTGGTACCGTGAAATTCTTCCATTCAACGCTATAGCTAATATTTTCATTACTTTCAAATTTCCCTACTTCAGGCTTCATCGTAATACTATCTTTTAGCTCCGGTGGGTAGGCCAGAATCTCATTCATTTTTTCAATTCCATATTCACGAAGAGTTATCTCCGTTCGCATCTCCATCGAATCTGTAATATTTAGGCCTTGAGCAGTGATATATGAAGTTATAAAGACAGCGAATATTGCAAGTGCAATAAGAACCTCTATGAGGGTAAATCCAGAATTATTTTTTAATTGCTTAACCATTCGTTATAAAGTTCTTCTGCTTTTGTTGTTAGTTTTTCAATAAAGTCGTCACTAGAGAAGTTAACATCTTCCAAGGCCACGTACTCACGATTGATTACTTGACTGTATGGCTCTGTTGATAGTGCGACCATTTCATCTTCAGTTGCAAGAATAATTATAACAGAATCTTTCTCACCTGTGGGGTAAAAGTAGACATATGGTTTGCCAGTTATGTGTAATTTTTGTGTTAGTGTGCTGCCAACTGCAACAATGCGAACACCGCCCGTTGGACGGAAGTCATTAGCATCAAAGTCCGGTAGAGGCATGAAGCGACCTTTCTTATTTGCTTCTTTTTTCTCTTCATCAGTCATATCATCGTAATTCTTTGTTGAATCCATATCAATTACAAAGTCATTACTTTGTGCCATTTCTAAAGAGAGTTTTTGGTCGATATCTTCTAAGTCAAAACCAACGCGTAGAAATTTATTTGTTAAGCTCGCTTCATCACTTGAGAAGCGAATAACTCGTTCAACATTTTCAATCGTATCATCTAGGTTGCGGCGTGAGGAAAAGGTTGATCCTGCAACCATGTAAAGAAGTAGGGAAGCTAAGGCCATGGATACCAGAATTTCAATTAATGTAAAACCTGATTGTCCATGTACCTTATGCATAGTTTCCCTAATTTATTTTAGATTACTTATTGTCTCTTAAGTAGATATCGGCAGCGAAACCTTCTCCGCCTTCTTCGTTATCATTACCATAAGACATGATGTTGTAAGTTTTTCCATCTGAAGTATAAACATACTCCATATCCCATGGATCTAATGGGATTTCATCCGCATCGATAAATCCATTTGGTGGATAATTCTTACACTCGCGTCCGCCAGACGGTTTGTTGATAAGTGAGTCTAATCCCATCTCTGTTGTTGGGTAGAAGTTACACTTTCTTCTAAAGTCTTTCAGTAGTGACTCTAGTGATTTCATTTGAATGTTAGCAGACTTTACACGACCTTCTTCTAGTGAGTCGAAAACTTTACCTGCAATAAATGTCCCCATAAGTGAAATTAGAGTAAGGGCAATTAGGATTTCAATTAATGTCATCCCGGCCTGACTCTTCATTACTTGGCGTTTAAAAAAATTGTACTTCATTTAAAATCTCCTTAAATGTCTTCTTTTCTATATCCTCTAAAAAGCTTAATTGATTGAGTTTAGCTCCATCATTGGAACGACAACTGACATTACAATGAAAGCAACAGCTCCACCCATGCCGACCATCATAATAGGTTCGAGTACAGATGTTAACCCACTTAATTTAGATTCTACCTGATCCTCGTAGTTTTCCGCAATGATGTTAAGCATTGGTTCGAGTTCACCTGATTTTTCACCTAAGCTTATCATATGTGTAACCATGATAGGGAAGTATCCTGATTGTGCAAGGGGCGCTGCCATGGAAGAACCTTCCGATATATTAATACGAGCGCTTTCAATTGCTTCTTGCATATGGACATTACCAATTAGGTTTTTAACAATCTTCATTGAAGCAAGAATTGGTACACCTGAATTTAAAAGTGTTGCAAGAGTTGAAGCAAAGCGTGAAACGTTCACCATTGTAATAAGTGAACCAAATACTGGAAGCTTTAGAGTCACGTAGTCCCATTTTGCGCGGCCATTCTTTGTATTAATATAGCGATTAAATAGCCAATAAAGACCAAAGGCGCCAATTATTACGGCCCACCAATATTGTTGTAAAAACCCTGATAGCCAAATTGAAATTTTTGTCGGCAGAGGTAACTCTTTTTTCATCGAAACAAAAATCTTTGTAATCTTAGGAATAACTAAAACTAGAATTACACCCATAACAAGGGCTCCAACTAGTAACATGATGATTGGATACATCATGGCACCTTTAACTTTATTTTTTAATTTAACTTGCGCTTCTGTAAATTCTGCAAGACGAAGTAGAACAATATCTAATGTACCTGACTGTTCACCGGCTTCAACCATGTTGACATAAATATGGTCAAAGATTTTTGGATAGTCTGAGAATGCAGAGGCAAGGGAGCTACCTTCATTTACTTTTTGACGAATCTCAGAGAGAACAACTTTTAATTTTGGGTTCTCACACTGTTCAATAAGTGCATTGAAGGCTTCAACAATTTGAATCTTTGCTTTAACAAGAGTGGCCAATTGTCTTGTCATAAGTGAAAGGTCGTTGATTGAAACGGTACTTCCGAAATTTAGCTCAAAAGAAGACTTACTAGAAGACTTATGTTCTTTTATCGCAGTAAGCATAATACCCTTAGCACGAATTTTGGCCTTGGCCGCCTGTTCGTTTTCAGCTGTGATATTACCTTTCTTTTCAGTTCCGGTACGATCGATACCTTTGTAATCAAATATGGCCATGTCTTCTTACTCTTTTTACTTTTTCTTTATTGTTCCTGACTCTCGTCTTCGCCTTCAATATTGATTGCACGGTTCATTTCTGCAATTGAAGTGATTCCCATTATAACTTTCTCAATGGCATCATCTCTAAGAGTTTTCATCCCGTATTTCTGTGCAACTTTTTTGATCTGCCCTGATGGAGCAGAGTTAATAATAAGTGAGCGAATTTCATCATTAATCATTAAAAGTTCTGCGACAACAGTCATACCTGAGTAGCCTTTATTGTCACAACTTGGACAACCTACGGACTCATACACAGTTGCACCTTCAGGTATTTTATCTATTCCTAGTACTTCTAGGTCAAAGTCAGTAATATCTTTTGGCTTCTTACACTCCTTACATAGTGTTCGAATAAGTCTTTGCGCAAGAGCACCAGAAAGAGAAGAGGCAATCATGAATGGTTGCACTCCCATATCAATCAGACGGTTTGGTACTGACGATGCATCGTTAGTGTGAATCGTTGATAGAACAAAGTGACCAGTAATAGAAGCTTGTATCGCCATCTCCGCAGTTTCGTAATCCCTCGTTTCCCCAACCATGATAACATCAGGGTTTTGACGAAGAATGGCACGAAGTGCTTTAGCAAATGAAAGTTCAATCTTATGGTTTACCTGGATTTGAGAAATACCAGGTACTTCGTATTCCACCGGATCTTCAACTGTAATAATCATTCGATCTGGTGTATTGATTCGACTTAGCATCGCAAATAGAGTTGTCGATTTACCGTGACCAGTTGGACCTGATACATAAACAATTCCATCTTTTCTTTGCGATAGGGCATCGAGATCATCAAGAACCTTACCGTGGAAACCAAGGTGGTCTAGTTGAAGGATATTATTGTCTTTTTCAAGAATCCTCATAACGATACGCTCACCATTTTGAACTGGTACCGTTGAAAGACGGATATCGATATCTTTACCGGCCATCTTAATTGGAATACGGCCATCTTGAGGAAGACGTTTTTCTGCAATATCAAGTTTTGCCATAACTTTAATACGTGAAGCTACAGCAGAGTGTGTTTTAAGCGGTTGTCTTAAGACTTCCGTCATAACTCGATTGATACGAAAACGATAAATTGATTCTTTTTCATACGGCTCAATATGAATATCTGTTGCACGCTCTTTTACTGCTCTAAAAATAATCGAGTTAACAAAACGAATAACAGGGGCTTCATCCGCACCAGCATCTAGGATATCAATCGGACCGTCAAGATCTAGTGATTCATCAAATTCGTCTTCAAGAGACTGAACCATATTCTTATTTGCTTTTTCATACACGCGATTAATTGCGTCATTAACTTTTAATGGTTGGGCAACTGAGATATGGATATCTTTTTTAAAAATTTCTCTTAGGTCATTGATGGCATCAAAATTAAATGGATCCGTAATAATTACTGAAACAAAGCGGGGAGTTTCCATTACTGGGATAAGCTCCTGCGTCTTTGCATAATTAATTGGAATATTCGTAATTAATTCAGGATCAATTGTATCCACATCAATTTCAGACTCGTATGGTATTTCAATTTGGTGACAAATTACTTTTGTAATATCGTGAGGGTGAATATAGTTCTTTTTAAGTAAGATTTCACCAATAAGCATTCCTGATTCTTGTTGAATCTCTAGTGCTTCATCTAACTGCTCACGTGTAAGAGAGGTGTGCTTAATTAAAAGCTCACCAATCTTTTCTTTACCGTGTTCAAATGTTTCTAGCATTTGGTTTCTCATTTACATCAAGCCTTTTTAAATTACTTCTTAATCACAACTTCTTTATCTGAAGACTTTACTTTTATAGCAGGGGCCTTCTTAGGAGCTGATTTCTTCGCATTTACTTTTTGAACGACATCATTGTAGCCAGGCTCAATAACAGAGTCATTCATCACGCTATCTTGGTTTTGTTGCTTGTAATACTTGTTACGTTGCTCATCATAAAGAGGACCTTGCTCTTGTTTTTGGGCCTTGTTGTAAAGACCTTTAGCAGTCGACTTAAATGGATCTTTTTCACCGTGGAACTCTTTTAGGTGAGAAGCACGACGATTTAAGCTTTCTTTAACTGTACTCGCAATATCTTCTTGATAGTTATCAAGAATTTTTGGCGTTAAGAACATTAGCATATTTAGTTTCTCAGTTTGTGTCGTCGTATTCTTAAATAGCCAACCAAGAACTGGAATATCACCAAGTAGAGGAACTTTACTTACTGAATCAGTTGTCTTGTCTCTCATCATACCACCCATTGCAATTGTGTCGCGATCACGAACAGTTACAGTTGTTACAGCACTTCTTACGACTGTACCAACACCAACTGATGCTACACCAGAAGGAAGGGCCCTACTTGAGAAATCTTCAAAGTTTTGGTCAATTTTTAGTTTGATATATCTTGTTACCTTGTTAATTTGAGGAGTTATCTTCATCTTTAAAGTAACATTTTGTGTGTCTAGTGAAGTCGTTGTTGAACCATTAGATGCCTGGCTCTCTTTAGGTACAGGAATCTTTTCACCAACTTCAAAAATACCTTCTGTATTATCTAGAACTAATAATTGAGGAGTAGAGAGTACGTTTGTGTCTCCGTTACTTGCAATTGCAGAAATAAGTGCGTTTACTGAATCAATTTTCACTGTTTGACCATTGATCTCTGTTTCAATTTCATTTCCTAGACCAACACCGGCAAATAGACCACCAATTGATGTCCAAGTTCCAGAAATAAGTTGTGTCAGAACAGAGCCTGAAGTTCCGTGAATTGAACCAGCACGGTCTGCAGCACCTGATCCGTATGCACCAACGATAGAGACACCAAGATCACGTGATTTAGAGATATTTGTTTCCATCACTAGACCTTCGATAAATACTTGGTCTTTTGGTTGATCTAGTTTCTTAATAACTTTTTCAAGTGTAAGCCAGTCAGTAGGAGAGGCAGTTACAACAAGAGCATTATTAGACTTGTCTGCAGTAATTCTAACTTCTGCATTAAATAATTCGTTATTATCTTCAGTTGCTGTTCTAGAAAAACGAGAAGTTCTTCTTGAGCTTGAAGAATTCGATTTTGATCCACTTACTAGCTCAGATAGTGTCTTAGACATATCTTCAGCATCTCCGTGGTAGAGGTAGTAAACATGAATTTGTTCGTTATTAGAAGCAACTAATTCAACATCTAGCTTATTGATTAGTTCCTTAAGTCTCTTTGCTCCACTTGAGTTTGCCATGGCAATAATCGAGTTTGTACGTGGCTCTGCCGTTAATTTTGAGATGATCTGTCCACCACCATCAGAGCTTCTTCTTGAGGCAGTTTTCTTAGAAGTATCATCTTTTAGAATCTTATCAAGTAGCTTTGCAATTTCTGATGCCGAAGTATTCTTAACAGGGATGATCTGTAGTGTTTCTTCGTGGCCAGGAACATCGATGAATTTAATTAAACTCATTAAACGATTAATGTTAGAACCAGTATCTTGAATAATAATAGTATTTGTTTGTTTGATTTCAATGATTCGTCCGTAACGAGACATAAATGGTCTAAACGAGCGTGAAACTTCTGTCGAATCAATATTTTTAAGGGCAATAATCTTCATTAGGTAGTTTTCTGTTTCTGGAACATAGTTACCTGTGTAGATTTTAGTAGGGATGTAGCGAATATCTCTAGCTTGTACAATTTTGTAGAATGCACCAGATTTAACCATCGTTAGGCCATTCATATTCAGTGCTGCTAAATATGCTTTCCATGCATCACCAACAGTAATAGGTGTTGGTGCAGAAATAGAAATCTTTCCTTTTAGGTCTTTGTCGATAATCAGATTTAAACCTGTAAGTTTTTGCATGTGCTTAGTTAGGTCTTGAAGAGAAGTGTCTTCGAAGTCAAAACTTGTAACAATCTCTGGACCAAAAGCAGTCTCTGGATTTAAGTTAACGTAAGCATCATCAGTTTTCTTAGGCTGAGTTGCAGTTCTTCCAAATGCATCACTTCCTGACTCTGCATTGCTGCTATCGAGTAGGCTAGCTGCCGAAGGATTCGCATCGCGATTAACCTTGGTTTTTGATTTGAATTGTCTAAACTGTGCTTGAGCAGGGTCTGCTGCAAGACAAAGTAAAGATAGCGCTGAGAGATTTAAAAATAGTTTCTTCATCCATGATCCCTATAATTATTCGACAAAATTGTAGTTGTAGCTTTGTTGAACTCCGTTTCTCTTAATACCGAGTTCGTAATAGTCCGTAGACTTAATTTTTCCAAACATTCCCATAATTTGATTCATATTTTCGATTTTTGCACCGTTGATTTCACAAATTATGTCATCGTTTTGAACATTTAGATATGAATAGATTGATCCTGGCTTCACTTCTGTCATTTTAAAGCATAGGGATCCATCTGGATTCTTAATTGTAATGGCCTTGGCCTGCGTTAGAACATCTCCAATATTACTTAAAAGAGAGTCACGTAGTTCCTTCTTTATTTTGAAGTTATTTCCTTCAACTTTAATATCCTTGTTAAATTCAGGCATTACGTCTTTGGCGCTACTTGGTGGAAGAATTTTAGTGTTGGCCTTGCGAGCAAAGCGCTTGGCCTTCTCGTCAACGTTTGCAATGAATTCACATTCACCAGTTCTTAAGTTTTTAAAGATAACTTTTTGGCGTGTGATACTTCCAATCTCTGCTATATTATTGATCTTTCCACCAACACGAACATTTTCTACTTTTCCACGGTTAGAAACACTTGCAACAGACTTGGCACTGTTTTGAAGAACAATTGTATTTAAGAGTTTGAAACCAAGTCTTGATTCTTGATCAGCAGCAAGGCAGATCTTAACAACATTCTTTGGACGTTTAACTTTTGTTTCAGTTTTTTCGTTTTCATCTTCTTGAATATTGAATGGGTTATAGTTTCTAATATTAGCAATTGATGCATTGTGATCGTAAGTATTAGGGCGACTAAAATCTGTTTGAAATTTTGCGCCACCGTCTTTGCCATTTAAGAAAAGGGCCGCAAATTTACCAATTTGATATAAGAAGGCACAAGTTAAAAGAATTAAAAAATAATGATGAATCTTAGGGCGCGATTCATTACTTAATAGGTTAGGAAGAAAGTATTGTGCTCCAGTTGGTTGACCTTTTGTTCTTTTTCCAAGACCACTTCCAACTCTTGATAAGTCAAAGTCTTCTGTCTTTGATTTGATTTTATCAAGCATGCGTTGCATGACATTGTATTTATTTTCTGATCCTTCAGTTTCGTCTTCTTCGTCGCTATCTTCAGAGTCAGCTTCTTCATCAGCTTCGTTAGTTGATTTGTTAGTTAACTTACTTTTTAGCTTAGAAAGAAAACCGGCATCTTCTTCGGAGTGAGCTTCTAGATCGTCAATATAAACTTCTAGAGTGGGGTCTTCTAAGACCTGGTCTGCGTCTGGGGTTGGTGCGGGAGGTAGGGGAATGTCGACGTCTTCTTCGTAGACTTCGCCGTTGTCCTCTTCTTCGTACTCTTCTTCGTACTCTTCTTCGTACTCTTCCTCGTACTCATACTCTTCACCGTCGTGAAGATTTTCTTCATGCTCAATAAATTCCCCATCATCCTGATCTTTGGATAATTTTGATTTAATTTTAGAAAAGAATCCTTTCTTTTTCGTCATTAAGTTTCTTCTTGAAAGTTTTTATATTTTAATACCTTATAGTATTTTAAGGTTGTTTACCCAAAGCATCAACCATTGATATATTCGGTAAGAATTTTCTTGCTTTTTGACCGAGTTAAAATGTCGGTTAAACTTAAGTAAGTGTTTGCTTTGATTATTTGACGAATGTCGTGCTAAAATGTCAGGGAATTCCAGTCAATCAATTTTCTACCCACATAGATGGATTTTAAAAAAGGACTTAATGATGAGTGAAGAAAAGCAAATGATGGACTCCATTGTTGGAGATCTATTCTTTGGTGAAGTTAAAGAAGACAATGTATTTCCATACCCAGGTTTTACTGATGAGCAGCAAGACTTTGGTCGTGAGATGGTAAACGCTGTAAACAAGTTCTGTGAGGGGACTTTAGACGGTGAGAAGATGGATCATGAGGGTGTGATCCCACCAGAAGTAATGCAAGGTTTAGCTGAGCTTGGGCTTTTTGGGATGGGTGTTCATGAAGATCTTGGTGGTCTTGGTCTTGACTACACTCTTTATAGTCGCGTTTTCGCTGAAGTTGCTTCTTTTGATGGCGCAGTTGCAACGATGATCGGTGCTCACCAATCGATTGGTTACCGTGCACTTTTAAACGAGGGGACTGAGGAGCAGAAAGCAAAGTGGCTTCCACAACTCGCTTCAGGTGAAAAGTTAGCAGCATTTTGTTTAACTGAGCCAGGATCAGGTTCTGACGCTTATTCAATTAAGACAAAGGCCGTTGATAACGGTGACGGCACTTATACAATTACAGGGCAAAAGCTTTGGATTACTAACGCAGGTACTGCAGAGTTCTATTCTGTGTTCTGTAAGACAGATCATGAGGTAGACGGTGAAATTAAAGAAAAAATTTCTTGTTTCGTCGTTGAAAAAGGAATGGAAGGTCTTTCATTTGGTGAAAAAGAAAACAAAATGGGGATCCGTGCATCTGAAACACGTGCAGTATACTTCGATAAAGTAATCGTTCCAAAAGAAAATATTCTAGGTGAGCTTGGGAAAGGTTTCAAGATCGCCATGAACGTTCTTAACTCTGGACGTCTTTCACTTGGTGCTGGATGTGTAGGTGGAATGAAGACAATTCTAAAGCTTGCTACTGAACATGCTAAAGGTCGTAAGCAATTTGGTGCACCAATTGCTGAGTTTGGTCTTATCCAAGATAAACTTGCTCTTATGGCAGCAAGAATTTATGCAACAGAGTCAATCGTATACATGACAACTGGTAATATGTGTAAAGGTCTTAACGACTACTACCTTGAGACTGCTGTATGTAAGATCTATGGTTCTGAATCTCTTTGGGAAGTTGTTGACCAAGGAATGCAGATTGCTGCTGGTAACGGTTATATGAAAGAGTATCCATATGAAAGAATTATGAGAGACTCTCGTATTAATATGATCTTTGAAGGAACAAACGAAATTTTAAGAATCTTCCTTGCTCTTTCTGGTATTAGAAATCCATCTGAAAGTATGAAAGCTCTTGGAAAAGCAGCTGATGTATCAAAAGCTCTTCAAGATCCAATTAAGTCTGTAGGTGTTTTAACTAACTTTGCTAAAGGTCGTCTATCAAAGATGATTGGTCAGCGACTAATTACTAAGCATCACGCAAAACTTGATAAAGAAGCAGGGAAGTTTAACTCTCTTCTTGGTCAATTCGCGATTCAAGTTGAAAACACTCTTATGAAGTATGGTAAGAATATTATCGGTAACGAGCTTCCACAAAAGAGAATTGCTGAAATGGCAATGAATCTTTATGTAATGCTTGCTGTAATTTCTCGTACAACTTCAATTCTTAATAGTGATAAGATCGAACAAGATAAGAAAGACTATGCTCTTAACCTTGCTCGTGTTGCACTAAAAGATGCAAGAGCAGTAGTTGTGACAAATCTTAAGGCAATGACTTCACACGATGACAAAGTTGTTAAAGAAACTTCTGATCAAGTTTGTGCAAATGATGGATACGGCCTAGATATCATTAATTTCTAATTATTTCTCATTACAATTAAAAAATAATCTCTTAGGCCCTAGTAAAAAATGCTAGGGCCTATTAGAATATTCATATGAAATATTCTTTACTCCTACTTTCTTCGGTCCTAATTGCTACTTCATGTTCAAGTAAGGTCTTTAAAAAGAAAGAAAAAAAATCGAAAGCAAAACAAGTCAAACTTAACTATGGGCCAACAAAGGCAAGTTCGAAATTTGTCGATGTAACTCAAAAGCTTGGTCTTGATGGTATTAAGGCATCACGTGTTTATGTTTACGATATAAATGGTGATGGAAGAGAAGATCTTGTCTTTTTAAATGGGAATTATTCTGTTCCTCAATTTTATCTTGCGACAGACGATGGATTTGTAAAAGCTAAGAATATTTACTTTGAAGATGATGTTCAGGTTACATTCATGCAATTTGTAGACCTCGATAAGGACGGCATTGTAGATGTAATTACGGGAATTCATAATCAAAAGTCAGCACTGACGAAAAAGCCACTTGTTTCTTACAAAGGTAGTCCATCGCGAAATAATGGAATTGTTTTTAGAAAATTTAGTGAAACTAGTTTTGATTTTATAGCGCCAATCTCTAACGTAAATATCTTTGATTATGACAATGATGGTTTTTTAGACTTCTTTGTTGCCAATTGGTTTGATCGCAACGAAGAGGGCAAAACAATCGAAAACAGACTTTTTACTTATAAGAATGGAAAAATTTCTGAAATCTCGGGAGCACTAACGAGTGAATTAGAAGAAAGAGGCAATACTTATATTAATGTGGCCCCTACATTTTCTTCAAGTATTTGCGATATAAATAATGATGGTTTCGCAGACATTTTAACAAGTAATTCTGCAGGCCATCCAAATAAGTTGTGGCTTTCCACAAAGCGTGGAAAGAGTATCGTCTATACTGATGCAGGAGTGAGTTCCGGATATAGTATGGATGCTATCACAAGTGGTGGCCGCTTTAATGGCGGAAATTCAACTTTTGCAATTTGTGGCGATTATAATAATGATGGCTATTATGATATTGCCATGGGAGAAATCTCGCACTCTCTGGACTTAGAGTCTCGTGATCGCTCAAGTATTTTAACTAATAAAGGGCTTAAGAGTATTTCATTTATTCGTACAGAGTATACAAATGATGAGGCGAAGGCGAATTGGAACCAAGGGGATATGAGAGGACTTTGGACTGATCTGAATAATGATGGCCTTATTGATCTACTCGTTGATAATTCAGGATTTCCTCCTCACTCAAGACTTGTGTCTTTTGTGCAAGAAAGAGATCATGAGTTAGTTAACCGAGGCCCGGATCTTGGTATTGATATTGTTAATCCTAGCTCAACAGTAGTGTTTGATTTTAATGATGATGGACGAATGGATATCTTAACGATTCAGACAAATACTCGTGATTTTAGAATTCAGCCTAGAGTATATCTTTTTGAAAATCGACTACCACAGAAGAACTTTATAAAGTTAAAATTAGTAGGAAAGAATTCAAATAGAGAAGCTTATGGAGCTAAAATCATAGCTGATACGAATAAAGGTAATACATATACTCGTCAGCATTATCCATCATTTGGCCAATTCCAACCTCAGAGTACATCTTATATACATATTGGCCTTGGTGACGAGAAGGTAAGTGAAGTTGTTGTTGAATGGCCTTATCTGTTAAAAAATGGGAAGAAACTTAGAAAAACTTATCCTGTCTTGATGAACTCCACGACAGTTATAAAAGAGTAGGTGCTTTCGCACCTACCACTACATATTCTTTTTGATAATTGTAATCATCTCTTTCACTTGAGCTTCGCTTGCTTTGCCATTGATCTTGTAAACTAAGCTACCTTTCTTATCAAAGACAAGGATATTCGAATCGTCATCTTTTACGATTCCTTTCCATTTTTTTACGATTACTTTTTCAAGATCTTTTACGTAAATTGTATCAGGGTATTTCTTTTGCTTATCTTCTAAAGCACCTTCTAGGATTGAGTTTGGAAGCCAAGTCGCATCCATATTAATTACTGCAACTGAGGCATATTTAGTGCGGTCAAATTTTTCACGAGCTAGTGCTTCTGAAGCATGGTTATTTAAATCTTTTTCATCAGGATCAACATAAAAGAGTACGTGAACTTTGTCTTTTAATTCAGTTGACGACC
The DNA here is from genome assembly GCF_002903145.1 of Halobacteriovorax sp. DA5. NCBI lineage: Bacteria > Pseudomonadati > Bdellovibrionota > Bacteriovoracia > Bacteriovoracales > Halobacteriovoraceae > Halobacteriovorax > Halobacteriovorax sp. DA5. The sequence continues at coordinate 569,956 of NZ_PPDJ01000001.1, forward strand.
ACGCTTTACCATTTAAACGGCCACCATTTTCACCCGAAATTTCAACTGTAGCTGGTTTCATTGCCAGTGTTGATGCACAAATAAGCGCCATCATAAAAAACTTCTTCATTCACTTCTCCTATTCGATAAAAGTTTTATTAAATATTTGCTTTAAGTTTAGACTAAACTTTGAGTCTTTTAGAACTGTCTTTTTTAACACTTTTGCACGAAGTTGGTCATTATATTCAACCAATTCTTGCATGAGCTCATCAAATTGATTCAATTCAATCACATTTGGAACTCTCGTTTGAAAGAAGTCCTTTAGCTGCTTTATGCGATTCTTTTCAATATCGAGAAAATTCGTCAGTTTATGTTCTTCACTTCCAGAAGATTGCTTTTTAGGAATTGGTGCAAATTCATCACCTAAGACCTTTTTGATATGTTGGTCAATTTTCTTTAAGTCGTTGTTATCGTTATCTGACATTTTCGTCTTCCAAGATTGAAATTAATTTCTCAAGTTTTGCACCTTCTTTTGCAAGTGCTTTAATTATCCTTTGGGATGCAATTGTACGTCCAAACTCATCAAGACATAACTGTACATCTTCATTTCTTATATTTGAAGCTGAGATATCAATGAAGTCTAAGACTTTTTGCTCTTTATTAGTTGGCCTTGCCGCTTCAAATTGATAGTACTTTGGTAGATCTTCAAGAGATTTAAAGATTGGAAAGCGCGTCCAAATATCTTCAACATCCGTTATCACATAGAAAGGATAAGGGAATTTAGGTGAAAGATTTTGTTCCTCCAAAACATTAGATAAAAGCCCAAGAAGCTTAATTAGTCGATCCCTCTGTAATTTCGATGCATCGAGATAGAGAGGCTGATGACCAACTCGGTACGTTTTAAGTGCCGTCTTAATTTCTTCCTTATCAATTGCCTTGAGTTTGAATTCTTCTAGAATAGGTGTTTTCATAGATCCATTATAACAGGAGCTCCTTACTAATATAAAGCTGGAATCTCATCTAAATCTCATTTATCATAGTTTTATGGAATTAGATTATGTAGAGCTTCCCGATAGATTTTGTCAGTTACTAATAAGTGATGTTTCAAGTTCAAGTAACACATCTGTCGATTTGCAAAGATTTATTTTTGAATCTCCTGCTATGGGCAGGATTCTTTATCGTATTTTAAATGGCGGTGAAGAAACAGATTTAACTTCTCTTGTGAAGAAGTATGGCTGGCACGGTATTCGTGATCGTCTCTTGGCCTACTATATGAACTTTCTCTATAATAGTAATCATCCGCATGCTGTCGTTATTGAAGAGATCGAAGATATTAAAAAAATAGAATCTCGTTTTCGTGACAAAACAGTAAGTGGGTATTCGCGCCTAATTTCACTTGGAATGTATTTAAAAGTATCTTGTTATGAGTCTGATATTGAAAAGATTGAAGATCATCCATACTTTCCGGATAGAAGAATTGATCAGCTTTTATCTCTTTCAAAAAATCGTAATATCCGCATTGATATCCTTATCCTTATGCTTGTTCACTTTCTAAAATATTTAGGAGAGGAGAAGCTCTTTGGATTAATTAGAGCGAAACAAAGCTTTGATACAATAGAGTCGATGCTTGCTACTGATCAAAAGTATCAATTACAAAAAAATATAATTAATTACGCCTTAAGTATTGGAGATACTGATTTAATTGCATCTAAGACTGTGTAAGTCAGTTTTGTTCAGTATGAAGAAGGAAGAGTATGGCAGAAAATAGTGTATGGAAAATGTTAGAAGACCTTTCAACGAAGAAGGGGATTTCTGAAATTGTAATCAATGGAACAAAGAATGTTTTTGTTGAAAGAGGAGGAGAGTTTATTGGACTTAACGTACCTCTTAATAAGAAAGATATTCTCGATTTCTCAAATGAAGTGGCACTATTTAATAAGAAGAAATTTTCAAACGAAAATCCTATCTTAGATGGAAGACTTCCAGATGGTTCACGTATCAATATTATTAGTGAACCATATGCATCTCAAGGTACTTCAATCACTATTAGAAAATATCTTTCAAATAATTTCCAACTCGATAAGCACTCTCAGCTTTTTGGAATTAATGAAAAATATATTCCTTTCTTCAAATCACTTATTAAGGCCAAGAAAAATATTCTTATTTCTGGTGGAACTGGTTCAGGTAAGACGACATTTATGAATATGCTTCTTAAGGAAGTTTCTCCTGATGAGAGAATCATTACAATCGAAGATACTCTCGAGTTAGTTGTTCCTAATACAAATTGTGTAAGGCTAGAGGCCGGGCTAACAAGTGGACAAGAAGGGCTTTCGATGAGCCAACTTGTTAAGAATACACTTCGTATGAGACCAGATCGTATCTTTATTGGTGAGGTAAGGGGAGCTGAAGTTTTTGATATGATTCAGGCAATGAACACTGGACATGATGGAAGTATGACTTCGATTCACGCCAATTCTCCTGTGGAATGTTTACAAAGAGTAGAGGCCCTCTTTTTAATGGCAGGCTTTGATCTTCCTTATCATGTTGTTAGAAAGTATATTTCAACAGCAGTCGACTTCATTATTCAATTAGGACGTACTGATGACGGCCGTAGAAAAGTTACGCAAGTGCTGGAAGTCAATAATATGGAAGGAAATAATATCCTTACGACTTCAGTTCTTGAAATTGAAAATGGTGAGCTAGTATTTGGCGGTGCGGTTCCAAACCTTGCAAGTGAGTTAGCTCGAAAAGGTGAATTACCAACAAATTATTGGAATGAGCTATAAGATCATTGTTGCATCAATTTTAGTGAAAATATTATCACTAAGTTCGTCTTTATTTACTGCTGTTATTAAACAGTAGCGATCGATATCGAGAATAAAGGCTGCATCGTCAGTAATAACTAAGGATTCCTTTACGCCTTTTAACTTCAATTTATGAGCAGCTTCATTTAAGCGGCTATAATCATTTTCGCTAAAGTGAATTTGGCGCTCAAGCAGGCGCTTTTTTGCATGTTTTGAAATTGTTAATTGGTGTGTGACTCTCTCCATATAACCCTTCCTGGCCTTGGCCTAAATGACTCTAAAGTCATTGTGGCACTTTGCTTGGCGCAATAGTAGGTAGGCAAGGGTAAAGAAAATCTTATAACTTCTTCAGTTCATTAAGCTCTAATAAAATCCCAAGCTGCTGATGTCTTAGGTTTTGGCATCCTGATTTGAAGTAGTAATTTCTCGTGTTCTTAATAAGTGATTTAATTCGATTTCGAATGTCGTCATTTACTTGAGAATTTTCTGTGATTTTCTTTTTGATACTTATGAATTCGCGAGTGTTTTCATAAGCCAGGTTTTGGTCGAGTTGCTCACATGGCAGACTTGCGTACGCCTTGATTGAAACTAAAGTTACAGTTGCTGATAGCAAAATAGACTTCATGAAAACTCCTTGTGTGAGTCCCTCTCTCTCATCTACTTCTATCAATAGCATACTAAGATGCAAACTTACACATTAGTAAGAAGTTGTGATATTTTTTTCACCTTCCATGATCGCGACACCAGAACTCGTTCCTAGTCTTTTTACACCCATTTCTAGATATTTACGTGCATCCTCAAGACTTCTAACCCCACCAGAGGCTTTTACTTCACATTTTCCTTGAGCCTCATCAATCATTATTGAGACGACTTCAGGATTAGCTCCTTCACTTGAGAATCCAGTTGATGTTTTTATGAAGCTAGCACCAGCACTTATGGATGCTTTGGCCGCTAAACGAATTTCTTTTTCATTTAAAAGACATGTTTCAAAGATAACTTTAACAACTTTTCCGTTTGCCGCCTTAACCACTGCGGCGATATCTTGTTCAATGTACTCAAGATTACCTTCTTTTAGCCTTCCGATATTTAAAACCATATCAATTTCATCTGCACCTTTTTCGATGGCATCTTTAGTTTCAAAAACCTTTGTTTCTGTCGTCATGGCGCCAAGTGGAAAACCAATAACTGTACAAATAAGTGACTTACTTGGGTCAATATGCTTCCTTGCTTCGAGGATATTACTTGGATTTATACAAACTGATTTAAAGCCATACTCATTAGCTTCTTGGCATAGCTTTTTAATTTGTAGGCTACTTGCTTCAGGCTTTAATAAAGTGTGGTCAATAAATTGAGCGATGTCTTGCATAGTTGTCCTCGATAGAAATTCTTTTATTATTTTCTTAACTAATAGTGCCAATAATTGCTAATATTTGCAATATGTCACTTATTAAACGCGGTCCATTTTTTATTCACCCGCTCTTTATCTTTATATCGAGCTTGGTGGCCTTAGGTATTTCTTTATATCTCTATATTTCTTCTTACTTAGAGGTTAATGCCAAGTTAACGGACTTTGTTAACAAGTCGAATATTCCTCTTGTTCAGTTCCAACAAACTGAAACATGGGTAATGATCTTAATTCTGTCTATTTTAGTTTCACTTATTATCGTTGGCTTTAGTATGGTTTTTTATTATTACCAAAAACTTCGCCAGCTCTATCGTATGCAGCAAAACTTTATTAATGGATTTACTCACGAACTAAAGACTCCCGTTGCTTCGATTGCAATCTTTATTGATACTTTAAAACGCCACAGCTTTGAGAGAGAAAAGCAGTTGGAATATCTCGATATTATGAGACATGATACAGAAAGACTTGGTGATAATATTGAGCAAATCCTTCAACTTGGGCGTCTCGAAGAAAAGAAAGTCGAGCCTGATTTAAGACAAATCAATATCCGCCAGACAATCGAAGAGTTTGTTCATCGTAATCGTCATAATTTCTCTGAGCTTGATATATCGTTTGTACATCTTGATAATGAAGAATCAATCGAATTTGATAGCAAGCTTTTTGATATTCTATTAATGAATATTTTGACTAATGCAATTCGCTACAATAGCAAAGAAGTGAAGACAATGGAGATCATCTTTCAAAAAGGGAAACGTTTTAGTGAACTCTTCTTTGTTGATAATGGTGATGGTGTAGAAGAAAAAGATTTGAAAAATATTTTTAAAAAATTCTACCAAGTTGGAAAGTCATCAAAGGGAAGTGGTGTCGGACTTTATATGGCCACTCAAATTATGAAAATTCATGGAGGACGCATTAGCGCTGAAAGTGAAGGTGTCGATCAGGGGATGACATTAAAGTTATTATTTAAAAATAGGGTTAGTTAAATGAGTCGTATTTTACTTATTGAAGATGAGCAAAATATTGCGAAAGGTATTATCTTAAACCTCGAATTAGAAGGCTATGAAGTCGTTCATGCAAATCGAGGAGATTTGGGAATCAAATTTTATAAGGATCAAGAGTTTGACTTAGTTGTCTTGGATCTCATGCTTCCGGTAATAAGTGGTGAAGATATTCTTGTGCAAATACGAGAGATTAATGAGAAAACACCAGTTCTTGTTCTTTCGGCAAAGGATAGCTCGAAATCAAAAGTGCGCTGTTTTAATTTAGGTACTGATGATTACTTATCGAAGCCTTTTAACTTAGATGAGTTCATCTTGCGAGTAAAGCGTCTTTTAAAGCGCTCTAGTTGGACAAAAAAGGAAGTCACTATATATAAATTTGGGGCCAATGAAATACACTTTTCTGACTTTAAAGCACTCTGCCAGGGAGAGGAATATACTCTAACAGAGCAGGAAGTGAAGATTTTGACACTTTTAACGCAAAATGAGGGTGAAGTGGTTACGCGCGGTGAGTTACTTGAATTATTAGGCTACAAAAAGGATTCAAATACTCGTACCATTGACAACTTCATTGTACGTTTTAGAAAATACTTTGAAGAGAACCCTAAGGAACCAAAACATATAATAAGTATCCGATCTGTCGGATACAAATTTATTAAATAATAAATAACTAAATAGAAATGGAGTAATAAATGGGAATTTTAGAAGGAAAGAAAGTTCTTGTCCTAGGACTTGCAAATGACAAGTCAATTGCATGGGGAATTGCAACACAAATGAAAGAACAAGGTGCACGTCTTGCGTTTTCATATCTTAATGAAGCACTTCAAAAAAGAGTTGAGCCACTAAGTGAACAAATCGGTGGAGAGTTTACATTTGAACTAGACGTTCAAAATGAAGATCATATGACTCAGATGGCGGAAATCGTAAAAGAAAAATGGGGAGAGGTTGATGTAATCGTTCACTCTCTAGCATTTGCTGATAAAACTGATCTTAAAGATCGCTTCCATAAAACAAGCCGTGAAGGTTTCAAGATGGCACAAGATATTTCAGCATACTCACTACTAGGTGTGTGTAATGTTCTAAAGCCTATTATGGCAAAAGATTGTTCAGTTATCGCTCTTACTTACCACGGATCAGTTAAGGTTCTTAATGGTTACAATGTAATGGGTGTTGCCAAAGCATCTCTTGAATCAACAATGAGATATCTTGCAGATGATCTAGGTCCAGAAGGAATTCGCGTAAACTGTATTTCAGCAGGTCCAATTAGAACTCTTGCTGCTTCTGGTGTTCCAGGGCTTAAAGGTTTCCTAAATGATGTTGAAGAGAAGTCGCCACTTCGTCGTAATGTTACTCAAGAAGATGTTGGTGGAGCAGCGGTATTCTTAGGTTCTCGTCTTGCTAACGGTGTTACTGGACAAGTTCTTTACGTTGACTCTGGTATCTCGATCTTAGGAGCTTAGTTTTGACTAAAATTTCTAGTTGGAACGTCGCAGGTCTTAGGGCCTGCGAAAAAAAAGGTTTTTACGATTGGTATTTAGAAGATAATTCAGATGTAATCTGTCTTCAAGAAACGAAGGCATTACCTGAACAATTAAGTGATCGCTTAAATAATCCTGATAACCACGAAGTGCTAATTGCTCCTGCTGAAAAGAAGGGCTATTCAGGTGTTGCTACTTGGGTTCGAAAGGGGATCAATGTTAAGCACACGATAGGGCTTGGAATTCCTGAGTTCGATTGTGAAGGCAGAACGATCATTTCTGAATTTGATGATTACATTCTTTTTAATTGTTACTTTCCAAATGGACAAAGAGATCACGCTCGAGTTCCATATAAGTTAAACTTTTGTCGTGCTGTTGCTGATAAAGCATTAGCTCTAAAGAAGAAGACGAAAAAAGAAGTTGTGATTTGTGGAGATTATAATACCGCGCATACGGCAAATGATCTTGCAAATCCAAAGTCAAATACAAAGACGACTGGTTTTCTTCCTATTGAGCGCGAATGGATGGATGAGTTTAAGGCCCAGGGCTTTACTGATTTGTTTCGCAAGTACACTTCTGCTGAAGAGAATGGCCATTACACTTGGTGGACTTACCGCGGAGATTGTCGTGCAAGGAATGTAGGCTGGCGTATTGATTACTTCTGGTCAACTGATGAGTTTGTTTCTCGTGTGAAAAACTGCTGGCATCAGCCAGATGTTATGGGAAGTGATCACTGTCCACTATCGATTGAATTTAAATAAAAAAAAAGCCAGCATAAGCTGGCTTTTTTTATTTGATCAAAGTCGAGAGATATCCTATCTATCAAGTTCGATTGTGAATGCTAGTGCTAGTTTCGCAAACTTTAGAGCGTGATCAGCTGTTCCACCCATATTATCTAGAGTGTCACGAGATGAGTGGATTTTTCCATTCATTTCACGTTTGCGAGTTTCAAATGGTGTTGAAGCAGGGAAGCCTTGAGCAGTCCATGAAGCATGATCTGAACAAGCATAACCACAAGTATCACGTCCCCAAGATAGTTCTGGAAGATACTTATCTAATAGAGAACCTAGGAAGTTATTTTGTGCTTCGTTTGTATAATCTGTGATGATTGTGATGTCATCGTTTGAACCATTGAAGTTTGTCATATCAAGTTGCATAACACCAACAACGTTCTTACCTTGTCTTTTAAAAGTTTGTGCAATTTCTTTAGAACCAAGAAGACCAACTTCCTCGGCAGCATAAGACATGAACATAATTGTTTTTTCAGGTTGGTAACCACTTTGAGCTAGTGTTTTTAAAACTTCAGTAACCGTTGCCACACCTGAAGCGTTATCATCGGCACCTGGTGCGTGAGCGTTTGTGCGTCCCCACCAACCTGCGATTGAGTCACCGTGACCACCGATTACAATAACATCATCACTCTTACCTTTGATTGTCGCAATAACTGATGGTTGTGGGTATGAAGAGTGGTTAAAGAAATCAACACTAATATCAGAACGGTGTGATGTTAGGCTTGTCCAGTGATCTTTAAGCCACTGTTGAGAATCAACACCTGTTTCAGATTTATAATATCTGTTATTGTAGCTAGAAAGCTTTTCAATAACACTTCTTATTGAGCTTTCTTTTGCATTTGCAATGGCCGATCTAACAAGATCTTCTTGGTTGATTGTGTAATCAGCTAAGAATGCATTAATATTTGAGTTTTCTTTTTGTTCTTTTACGAATTGAAGTGCTTCTTCTTTCGTTTGAAACGCAAAGAAACCACCACATCTTTGATGCTCTTCGTGTGCAAGGTGAGAGATCTCAGCTTGCTCGCTCATAATTTTTGTCTTAGCAATAACAAGGTCTTTTTCAACCTTAATAATATCAATTTGCAGATTCGAGTGTAGACTTTGCGTTGACTGGAATAAGTCCTTTCCTGTCACGATGTAGTTGTGCTCAAACGCATGAGTATTAATTGTAAGTAGTGAGAGTCCTGCTAGTAACTGAACACAAATCTTGCGTGTAATTTTCATCTAACCTTCCTTGGTTATTTTATAACTGTAACTAAATTATTTTAGGGCCAATCAGATAATTAAAATAGAGATAGATTCTGTTATCTTCTTACACAGATGTTGGAGAAGACGTCTAGGAAGGGAGTTTGGGCGCTTTGCGCCCAAATAATTAATATTGAAATTTTGTTTGAATTAAATCAACACTTTTACGTACATTTTCTTGATCGATCCACTGAAGGCATCCGTGTCCAAGACCGCAAATCCATTTATTCATCGGTGCATTAGCATTTTGCACTGACTCATATAGGTCCATCCACTTCTTCTCAAGAGTCTCCCATGGAAGTCCTAGATAAGCTGGTTCAAGGTTTCCTTGAATATAATAGTCATTTCCTAGAGTATTTAAAACATGACCAAGGTCATGACGCCAATCGATACCTAGTACATCAATATTGTCATCTTCAATCGCCTGTAGGTATCTAAGGTGAGTCATTTTTGAGTAGTAAATTACTTTCTTATTTGGGAATTCTTTTTTGAATTCAGCAGTTACTTTCTTAAGTACTGGTAGTACTTTTTGAGTGTAATCTTCAAAATTAAGCTCACCGGCTGCTGTATCAAAAAGACACATTGCGTCTGCGCCACCAATGGCCTGAGCTCTCATTTCTCCTAGTAGTTCTGGAAGAAGTAGATCGACAAATGCATCCCAACGTCCGTCATATAGACCAATTTTTGAGCTGTATAAGGCACCAGCATGAGATCCTTCAACTGCATATGTATAAAGAGTGAAAGGAGCACCTACGAAACCTAGAAGTGTCTTGTTACTTGGTAGAGCATCTTTAAGAAGAGTACATGCTTCTCCTTGGAATTTATAAAAGTTCTCTGCGCTATCTAAGAATTTAAGTGCTTTTACATCTGCAACAGTTTCTAGAGTTTTTTCAAGCTTTGGTCCTGGAGCATACTCTAGGCCCATTCCCATTTGCTCTAGAGGGAAGAGTAGATCTGAGAATAGAATAGCCGCATCAAATTTAAAGTCATTGATTGGGCCCATTGTTACTTCACATGCAAGCTCTGGTTTTTTACATAGCTCCATGAATGTATGATCTTTTTTCATACCTTGGTAGTGGTCGTGGTAGCGCCCAGCTTGTCTCATAAACCATACAGGTACAAATTCTTTTCCATTTTCACTTTTGCGATCGTTAAATAATCCCATTTTTATTCCTTTATAATAAGCTTGTAGCCAATTCCGCGAACACTTTGAATCTCAAGTGAGTTCTTTGAGTCACTCTCGGCCCATTTTCTAAGTTTAACAATATAGTTATCTACAGTACGTTGTGATGGAAATTTATCCTCACCCCATACTTCATCAATAATAAAATCTCTTTCAACAGCTTCATTCTTTTTCTTTAGTAAGATTTCTAGAATGGCACACTCTTTTTGTGTTAGATTTAGTATCTTGCCGTCGCCATCTTGTACTTCAAATCGCTTTGGCCAAATTTTTAAATCACCAATAAGAATTTCTTCCTCAAGGGAGTCGATATTAGTCTTAAAGCTTAGTAGTCGATCCAGTCTTATCGTTAGCTCTTTTAAGGCAAATGGCTTTGTAATATAATCTTCGCCACCTGCTTCAAACCCTTCAACTTTTGTTTGAGGGTCATTTAGAGCAGATAAGAAAAGAAGAATGAAGTCTTTTCTAAGCTTTCTAAAGTCTTTAGCAAGATCAATCCCATTTCCGTCTGGAAGTCCAATATCCATTAGAATGATATTTGGTTTGAAGTCTTCGAAATAGTAACGAGCGTCTTTAACATTCTTTGCAAGTCGGCATTCGTGACCGATGTCGCCTAAGTATTCGCTTAGTGTATCACCTAGATTGTTATCATCTTCAACGACAAGAATCTTTCCGAAGTTATTCATCTTTACCTCCGTCACTTTGTTCTGATAGTGGTAATTGAATATCGAAGATTAAGCCTTTATCTAAAGTTATATTAAATTGACCTTTCATCGTTTCAATTAATTTCTTCGAAAGGTATAGGCCTATGCCTGAGCCTTTCGTCGATTGGTGCTTGTAGAAAAGCTTCCCAAGCTTTTTGACATCACCACTAAAACTGCCGCGATCATGATATCTGATATTTACGGCCTGTCCTTTAGTACTGATCGTAATTTCAACTTCATTCGAATCAGTATGTGAAATAGTATTTTCTAAAAGGTTTTTGAAAATGATACTTAGAGCAAACTCGTCAGCTTGAAGGCTAATGTTTTTTACTTCCTTAGTTACCGTAACATTCAATTTATTTTGGTAGCCACTCTCAATAATATTTTCTAGGAAATGACCTACTTCAATATCTGTACAATTTAAGTTTCCACCTCGCTCTATACGTGAGAGCTGTAGGATTTTATCCATTTGATTCTCTAGTCGAATCGTATCGTCAATTAAGCGAGTCGTAAGTTTTTGAAGTCTTTGGTTTGAGTCTTTTTCAACTTCATCTTTAATGACTTCAGATTGAAGTTTTATGCTTGCAAGGGGAGTCTTAAGCTCATGCGTAAGCCCTGCAAAGAAAGCTGCAATCGAGCGATTCTTTCTCTGGTCTCTGATAAAGAGGAGAGTGTGAGAGCTCACTAGAATGAGAATAAGGACCAGAAACGTAATTCCTTCCCATTTAATTAGTGAGCCTATGTCTGGGCCCTCTGTGATATTAAGTTTTGCCAAGCGATCACTCATTTTAAAAATTAAAAAGAGCCACCACAGGCCAAAGAGCCCAATTAGTCCCGTCGTAATCGTTGAGATTAAAAAGAATGGAGAAGAAGCTTTCTTTAGTTCCAAAGTCTGTTCTCTAAATCCTTCGCAACTTCTTCGTTATGTGCAAGTGAACCAAATCCAACTTCATATGCATTTGGAGACAGGTAAATTCCCTTTTCAAGAAGAAGTTCAAATAGTGGAACAAAGTCTTCACCAATATTGCCTGGAATATTTCCAACTGACTTTATCTTATCTCCTGGAACGATCCAAAATAGAGAAGAGTGGTGAATTACGTTGTAGTTTGAAAATTGACCATCGTTATATTCAGCAAGCCACTTCTTAAAGATATTTACAATTCTTAGAGTATTATCTTCAAGCTCTTGGTAGCTCTCTTTTGTCATTTGTTTAAGTGTCTCAAGTCCACCAACCATTGCAAGTGGGTTTGCACTTAGAGTTCCAGCTTGGTAAACACCACCAACAGGAGCAAGGTGTTCCATAATTTCTTTCTTGGCCGCAATTGCTCCAACTGGAAGACCACCACCAATTACTTTACCGTAAGTAACGATATCTGGAGTGATTCCAGTCAGTTCTGCCATACCACCAAAAGCAACACGGAAGCCTGAAATTACTTCATCAAAAATTAGAAGTGCATCATTTGCTTTTGTGATCTCTCTTAATCCTTCAAGGAATGCTTGGTCTTGAATTAAGAGACCATTATTTGCCGGAAGTGGCTCAACAATGATTGCAGCGATTTCATCTTTGTGATCTTCAAAGCATTTCTTTACACCCTCAAGATCTTCAAGCTCTAGAATTAGAGTGTCATCTGCAACACCTTTTGGAACACCAAGAGAAGAAGACTCAGCAGCACCAGCAAGTCCTGATCCCGCTTTAATTAGCATGGCATCAACGTGACCGTGGTAGCAACCATTAAACTTAATAATTTTATTTCTTCCTGTCACACCACGTGCAAGACGAAGTGCTGTCATAACTGCTTCTGTTCCCGAGTTTACAAATCTGATTTGATCAACATGTGTAAGACGAGAAAGTAGGTATTCAGCTAGATCAACTGAATATGGTTCACAAGCACCATAACTCCAGCCACGACCTAAGGCCTCAGTTAGTTTTTCTTTTACAGTTTCGTTTTGGTGTCCAAGAACGAGTGGCCCAAAGCTCATGCAAAAGTCGATATATTCTTTACCTTCGATATCTGTAAAGTAAGCACCTTTAGCGCTTTTAAAGAATTTTGGTGTTGATGTCATTCCTTTGAATGAACGAACAGGTGAGTGAACTCCACCTGGAACCATCTTCTTACTTTTTTCAAAAATTTCTGTGTGCATATTGCTCATATGTAATCCTTTTATATTTATTTTTTTAGCCAAGCTTTAAATTCTTCCATACTCGCGAATGGACGAACAGTAACGCCTTCTTTTGAAAGTTGTTCAAATGTTTTACCAAGTCCACAAGCATGAAATTTGTCTTTTAACTCTGGAAGGTGTTCAACATAAGTTTTGTATTGTGAGTAACTAGTCCAAAAGAATACATCGCACTGTCTAAGCTCATCTAAGAATGTTTCACGAATTTCTTTATTGCTCTTTTCATATGATTCAAATACTTGTCCATAGTCAGAGTAAGAGTCTTTATGTGTTAAGATTGTTAGCTCTTGTTTAGGGCCATTTAAAACTTCAATGGCTTTTGAGCTGCGAATCTTGTCTAGTGTGTCTTCTCCTAGGCCATCACATGATCCATGAACCCACTGGCCATTTTGAGCAAGTAGCTTCCAAGTTGAAGTACCAGCAGTATAAACAGCTTTACCGTGATTCTTTAGAAGGCTTACACCATAGCGCGCAGAAAGAAGAACGTCGTTATTTGGAACGCGAGCATTCTTTAGGGCCTCTTTGTGGATTAGCTCACAATAGATATATTCTTGTTCTCTGTGGTCAGCATGCGGAAGACCAATGAATGCCTTTGCCTTAGAGGCTGGTGCAGGGAAGCTTCCTTCAAGGTGTCTTTCATAGATTACCTTGTCATCAACTTTTCCCTTATGCGTATGAATATAATAATCACCTTTTTTTGTGACATTGATACCAACTGCAAGGTGACAACCGCCTCCATAGCTTGCAAATGCTTTACGCTCACGGCTTACTTCACTTACTGTATCTTTGTCTTGAAGCTTAAAAAGTTTTTCTTCTAGTACTCCGTTGTCATCACGGTTTTCTAAACATTCAATTCCAAGAGCTCCTTGAGAAGCGGCAGCTGGAAATTGACTGTGAGGTAGAACAGCATAAGTCATTCCCGAAAGTAGAACCTCAAGCTCTTTTCTTGAGCTTTCTGTAATAGCAAGTCTTTCGATACCAGGCATTGCTAGAACGATCGCATCGTAGTTGTCATCTCTAAGTTTTTGAATACGTGAGTTTACATTTCCACGAAGCATCTTTGTTGATACTTTTACATTGTCTCCATAAGGTAAGAACTCCGATAAAGAGCTTTCAATATTAACAATTCGACGTGGAGAAGAAGTTCCAACAACAAATTCTGTTAGTTCTTTGGCCATTAACTTACTAACAGTCTCTTCCTTAATTAGGAGAATATCGTAAGCATAGTCACGTTTCGATATTGCTGCTAGCCTTATTCCTTCCGGTCTATCACTTCCAAGATCTTTATATGAGTGTACGACTAAGTCGATTTCACCTTGTAGTAGGGCCGCATCTAATTCTTTAGTGAAAAAGTCTTTCCCTTCGAGTTGCCAAAGTGGCTTATCAACAATCTGGTCACCTTGAGTCTTAATTACCTTTAATTCAAACTCGTCACCAGTTAGTTCTTCAAGTTGATCTTTTACTTGATTACATTGAGTCAGGGCCAATAGTGAGCCACGTGTTCCGATGATGTATTTCAAAATAAATCCTTGTTTATGGTGTGAACGTAAAATACATTAGATAACTTACTTTTTTGTCATGAAATTGTCATTAAAACCAAGCATGCGCGATGAGTCTATTCTTTGATTTTTAACTAAACTGGTCCCATCTCCGAGTGAAAATGTAAGAAAAAGACATTTTTTATATCGTTTTTTTATATATACACTTAAGTCATTGAAATTTTATTAGCAAAAGGAATTGCAAATGAATCGATCGATCTTAATAGGAACAGTCCTAATTTTATTAGGTTTTTTCCTTAACATCACAGCTAAGGCATCGTCTCTTAACATCAACCCAAAACGCATTATTGTAAAGTTAAAGAATGGTAAAGATATTCCGGCGTTTAAGGGAATAAATAAATCAGTTTACTTTTTTGAATCCACATATGTTCTTTATACAAATGGGGATGAGTCACTTTTAAATAAATTAAGAGCGCATCAAAATATTCTTGATGCACAATTTGATACTTTCTCAAAACGTGAGCCTCTTCCAATGCCAGTTGAGTCTTTTGAGTCAGAATCAATTGAAGAAGGAGATGAGATTTATAGCTCTGTTTTAAATGATCCAAAACTTTCAAAGTTATGGGCATTTAAAGATGCTGACAAGCATGGCATGAGTGTTAATAGAGTTTATGAGGATAGTGGATTGTCACAATCTAATGCTCCAATTATTGTCGCAGTTGTTGATACAGGTGTTGATTATAACCACGAGGATCTTAAGGATGTAATGTGGGTCAATGCTAAGGAAATACCTGGCAATGGAATTGATGACGACGGTAATGGTTATATCGATGATGTTCACGGAATCAATACACTTGAGCGTGATAGTGAAGGGAATGCAACAGGGGATATGATGGATGGCCATTCACATGGAACTCACGTTTCAGGAACAATAGCAGCAACACAAAATAATGGAGTTGGTATTGCAGGTGTCGCATCAAATGTTCGCATTATGGGACTTCGTTCAGTTCCAAGCTATGGTGATGAAACAGATGTCGATATTGCGGAAAGCTTTCTTTATGCGGCAAAGAATGGTGCAAAAGTAATTAACTGCTCTTTTGGTAAGTCACATAATGAAGGTGGAATGCTGGTAAAGGAGACAATTGATTATATCGCAAAAACATATAACACTCTTGTTGTTGTTAGTGCTGGTAATAGCTCACAAAATATTGATACAAAATTAACTTATCCTGCTTCTTATGAAAGTGAAGGGATGTTAGTTGTAGCTTCATCAACTCGCTATGGTCGCTTTTCTTATTTTTCAAACTATGGTGTTAAAAGTGTTGATGTTGCGGCCCCGGGATCATCAATTTATTCAACGACTCCTGGAAATCGCTACGGAAATATGTCAGGGACTTCAATGGCCTCTCCTAATACAACAGGTGTAGCCGCAGAAGTACTTTCAAGACACCCTTACTTAACAGCAGTTGAATTAAAAAATGTTTTAATGAATAGTGTAACGGCCAAGTCTTCGATGGATGGAGATATCCTAACGGGCGGGGTTGTCGATTTATTTTCTGCTTTAGAAAATCTTTAAAATAATGGCCCGTTAATAACGGGCCTTTTTTTTAGTGCCAAAGTTTGAACTTTTCCTGATGTGGAATATTAATTTCAACAATATTTCCTGGAACAATATAATTTAACTCGATTCCTTTAGTACTATTGGCAATAGCAATTCCTTTTTCAGATTCTTTGATTGAGTTACTAAGGTTGGCCTTTAGGTATTTTTTGAACTCAAAACCATCTCCTCCATCTATGACAGAGATACGATAGGACTCTTCTAGCTTTTCATATGTCACAATAACAGGCTCTTTATTTCTATTACATAGGATATCAAGATAACTTTCATAGTCCCCATTGGCCTTTATTTTCTCTCGCTCGAGTTTATCAATCTTAAGTTGACCGTGCTCAAGAGAGTTTAGAATAATTTCAAAAAATGCCCTTTCTTGAGTAATTGATGAATTTGTAAATAGCTTTAATGTTCTTGCACATCCGGCAACATCAGCTAGTGTTCTTATGTGCATTTGTGCGTTTGATACGATATCAAGCCCACTATTGTGGTTAAGAGAGTAATTAATAATAGATTTTATCTTAGCTTGAAGTTTTATTTTTGAGTTAATTAACTGTTTAATGTTAGAGAAACTTTGAAGATCAATGAAATCATTTAAGTCATTGCTTAAATAGTGTGACTTTCTCTTTTCTGTAATTTCTTGTGCCAAGACTATTATTGGAACACTTGAGAATCTGGGGTACTTTTTTAGCATTGAAAAGATTGATAAGTCTTTATTTAAAGTAGAATCATAGTAGAGTATGAGATCGACATCATTCTTTTTTACATCTGCAAAAATTTGAATGATCATTGCAACTTTATCTCTTTGAATAATCTCATAAGTGTCATCCAGTACTTGCATTAATCGCTCTGTGATATATTTGTTGTTACTTATGATTAGGATTTTGGGCCTTTTCATTTCATGTTCTTGTGCATGTGATTTATTGCTGCTACTTGCCTCTGACATATTTTCTTGAACCGCTTGTTGTAGTTTTTTAAACATAATCATCTCTCTGTTAATGCATAGTTAAGTGAGGAGTCTAAAGGATTTGTTAGAAAGGATAGAATACTCTTTTTAGTTATAAGTATATCTGCGCGAACTTTGACTCCTGGTAAGATTAGATTCTTATTTGAGTCTCTTCCTAGGTAGTTTTTAAAGAGAAGCACTTTCGCTTGGTAGTAGGCTCTTCCATTGCTAGTGTAATATGTTGTAGGAGAAGTCGATTGCACTTCTCCAAGGATTGTTTCATATTGATTGTTCACTTTGAATCTAATCTGAACTGGCATTCCGTCTCTAATAGAATCAATATCTTTTGGGGTAATTTCTACTGATGCTGTTAGACTATCATTAATCGGTTCCAAATTCATGATACTTTGATTGGCCAATAATCTACTTCCAATGGCCTCTATCTTAACGTTTCTAATGATTCCTCTTGTCTCTGAGCGGACATAGAATATATTATCCTTCTTTTGTTTCTCATCAACGAGAGTGTAGAGAAGTTCACCTGCTTCTACATACTGGCCATTCATAACATAGAGGGCGTTAAGTACTCCTGACTTATTATAATTTATAGAGCTAATTTTGTTGGTTGATTCAATGACACCGTTTCCACTAACAACTTCATTAACCTTTGAAAGGGATATCCACACAAAGAATGCGATTAAAGCAAAGCAAGAGAGTAAGATCGTAGATTTTGAAGCAAGTGGAACTCTTGCTTCATCTAATAAAATATCCTGTCCAATATAGTCGGATTGCTTATCGTAATCTGAAACATTTTTAAGTGATAATTTTCTTTGTTCTTTCATTTATCGTATTCCTTGCATCGGTCTAAACAAGAGCACTTTCTTCGAGAATTTCTAAGATTTCTTCCTTATTTCCTGAAGAAAATTTTGAGCCTGATGCCATGTAAATTATCTTATCTGCTTCTTTTAATATTTCTTTGTGCTCACTACAAAAGATGACTGAAAAATTCCCTCTGGAGAGCTTTAAAAACTTCTTGAGTAATTTGAATTGTTCATTAATCACATTTGAGGGAATATCTTCAATTAGAACAACTTTTGCTTGAGTGCAAAAGGGGATCGCTAGAACAATTGAAGAATAGAGTTCGTTGGAAACCTTCAATTTTGTTGATCCACTAAGTGGAGTGTCGATAGTCATTCCGCTTTCTTCTAGTAGCTCTCCAATCCCAAAGAAGCCTAAGTGGATCATAATATCATCACGTGTAATTAGGGGATTGATATATTTGATATTCTCGTAAATACTCATATCCTTTAATAGGGACTTCTTGAGATTTAGAGTTAGAATATATTGTCTCATATAAAGTGTATCAAATTGGCGATGATCAATGCCTCCAATTTGAATTGATCCAGATTTTGGTAAGTAAGTTTTATTAAGCAGTTTGATGAATGCGTTTTTGCCCGAATTCACACCTGCATGGATACCATAAATTTCGTTCTGTTTTATCGTAAGGTCTATATCCTCAAAAACATTTTCTAAAGTATCAGGGTATTGGAATGATACTGATCTAAATTGAATGTCGAAGTTATTCGTGTAGAGATCTTCAAAAGATCGATATGTTCTCGTTTCACTCTTTGAACGTAGAAGCTTGTGTAGTTTTTTAAAAGAGGAGTTAACAGCATCAATTTGTTGTAGAAATTCTTGAAGTTTTTGGGCCGGAGTCACCAGATGCCATAATAAGATCATTAGACCCAAAAAACTTGCTGCCGATAGTGATTGATTCCAAACTTGGACAAGCCCTATTGCCATTGAAATAATTGCGACACACACCATAAAGCTATATGAGTAGAAGTAGATTTTTTGAGAATGCATCTTTGTTTTATGCTCTCGATAGCAAGCATTTGAATTGAGTGCAGATAGGCGTGTGCTAAAAACAGGGAAAAGGTTTTCTAAATAAATCTCTTCAGAAGTTCTCTTTAGCTCATTAATAAGATTGTTTTTGTTTTCTTTTAAATCTTCAAATTCCTCCTTTTTTAGTCTTATCTTAGAAATATTGTATAGGTAGATAAAGATGTATAGAGGTGCGAGTATTAGGATTGGAAGTGCAACTTGCCATGAAATAAAGATCATCGGAATAATGAGTAGTGTGTTAAATAATATATCGATAAATTTTAAAAAGTTTGCAGATGATAAAAACTCTACTGAGTTTCTGATATCTTCTAAGCGATTGTTTTGAAAATCGATCTTTTCTAGCTCTCTTTGATGGTCAGACATATTTGATACTTTTTCTAGAATGGCGACCTCAAGAATATAGTCTATTCGATTTACACACCAAGAAATGATATTTGATCGAATATTTCGAGCGAGAAAATTAATTGTTAATAGGAGAAGAATTCCAGTTGTTGTAGGAATGAAAATTGATGTATCTCTAGCATTAATCATGATGTCATAAATTGTCATTACATAGAAAGCTAGTACGATTATTGTTATTATGTTAAGTAGTGAAATTGAGACAACGGTTATGAACTCTTTTCTAAAGCGAATGAGTAGTGCTTTTACCCAATCAATGTAATTCTTAGAAGTGTTTTCAAATATTACTTCATTCTTTATTTCTGTGTCGTTAATTTGCTTGATGAAGAGAGCGTACTTAATAGGGAAGTTGTCGATATCAATTTGTCTCTTTAAATCGTGATCATTTATAAGGTAGTGTTGTTCTAAGTCTTTTTCATAAGTGAGTATGAGATAATCATTCTTGTCGCAAAAGTTCTCTATACTCTTTGCGGCCACTAGTAAACAAGGAAGCGCACTGTTTTCAATGTTTTGAAGATTAACTTTTAACTTTTCTGTTTTCAATCCTATTGATGCTAAAGCATTAATTAGATCAACTTCATTCATATGTCGATATGACATTAGAATTTCATTAACATCTTCGCTGTAGTCATCCTGATACTTTAGCTCCATTAGATTATGAAATATCATTTTTATATTAGACATTATTCTCCCTAGACTAAGTAAGTATCAATTTCGCCTATGCGATTATTCAAAAGATCTCGATTACATAACTTAAGTAAGTTTTGATCTCTGGTATTGATAAATATAATTCGTGACTCTCTAATATTTGCAATATATTCGAATACCTTAATATAGTTTTCTCTATCTACTCCTGCTTCAAATTCGTTTAAAACAATAATCTCTGGTGTCAGTGCAAGCTGTCTGGTTATATAGATTAATGATTTTACTTCATCAGAAATATTATCTTCAACTTCTGATGTCAGCTTTGTATCAAGTCCGTTTGGAAGATTTTGAATTATTTCACCAAGCCCCAAAATGTTAATGAATTTTTGGGCCTTTTTTTCATCGACTAGACCAAAAGAAGTGATGTTCTCTCTAATTGTGCCGTTCCATATATTTGGCTTTGCGTTTATGATTGCAATTTTCTTGTAAAGACTTAAGTCATCAACATCTGATAACTTATAGTCATTTATATAAACTTTTTTTGTGATGGCCTTCAAATTAGGTGCATATAAGAATTCCTTTGTATCTTTGTCTTGATATTTTAATGAAATAGTATCGCCCTTCATGAATGGAATTTCGTGCTTTTTACCTCTTATATAAATAGGGATAACCATCGAATAAACACTTTCTAGCTTTTGTTTTTCTTTTGCTTGAGCTGAACTTGTTGGATGAATAATTACATCAGACATGACTTTAGCCTCATGTACTTTCTTTAATACTTGAAATATTTTTGTGACTGGTGCTACACATCGATTGGCCAGAATAAGTGAAGCAACAAGTGATCCAATTCCTATTTGTCCTGTTCTTACGAGATAAACTCCTAGTGCTAGAACGGCAACAGATGTAATTTGTGTTGTTAATTGACCGAGGTTAATTAACTGTTGCTCATAGCAATTAAGCTGATAATTATTTTTAGCAACTCTTGCCTGTTTCTTTTTAAATTGATTGTTAAATAGTTTAATTCTACCAAACTTTCTAATCACAGTTAGATTATCGAGAATTTTATAAAGTAGGTTATTTTGATCAATATCAGTTATGTGCTTGAGTTGGATTATTCTAGTTATCCTCTTTAAAGAATAGAGTGAGGTCATCATATAAACTGACAGTGTAAAAAATGGAATTAATGCCATAAACGGATTTATATAAAAAAGGAATCCAAAATAGAGGCATAAGAATGGTAGCTCTGTTAATGTAATTATCCCTTGTCCTGCAAAGAATGACTTATTTCTTTGAATCTCTTTTAAGGAATACTGAAATACACCAACATTATAAAAATCTGAATCTGTAATTGTTTTCTTAATCAGTTCTTGTGAGTGTTTACTTTCAAATCGGGCACCTGCAAAGGTAATAATATAGTAGCGCAAGTATCTTAGAGCTGCTTCGGCCATTAGGAATAGAGTTAGTCCAAGTAATAAAATAATCGCTGTTGCTGTTCGATGATTTGGTATCATTCGATCATAGATTTGCATCACAACAATTGGAAGTACAAAGGATGTAATATTGATGAGTAGACTAAGTAGCAATAGCATTCTTAAAGAAATAAATTCTTTATCGAATACAATTGAGTTTTTTCGAATCCACTTAAGTGTACTAAGCGGTATATGTCCGATTCGATTTGAGCTATTAATCTCCATGTCGTCTCCTACAGTAAATTACTGTAGATAACAGATCGACTTAGATAACGGTGCTTTTGAGTTAATTAATACTAAAGATTTGCGCGTACTGTAGCTAAGTGCTTAGCTCTCTTCTCAACAAGAGATTCAATGGCCATCTTCGCTTGGTCTAGTTTCTCAATCTTTTCTTCATCTAGCATTTTACCGTGATTAAGAATATCTCCTAAACGATAAACACCCTGTTTCTTGTCAAATTCTGTGTCAATTACAGAAGGTGAGCCAAGGTCGACAAAGATTGAGTTATTTGGACAGTGGCCAGCAAAGAACTCTTCAGCAAAGATCTTTCCTGAGCATCCGATAGTGTTCACATAGCTATTAAACTTGAAGTATTCGTTATAATCCTTCCAGCCAACAGCAGTGATATTGATATTTGGAAAATCATTAATGATATCTTGTACTTTCTCTGGGTTTCTAGCACTAATATAAACATTATACTTTTTCATTAGGTGCTTAATAGAATCTCTTGCTAATTGTCCTGATCCTAAAATTAGAACATCTCCAGAGTCATATTTTGATTGAATGATTCTTCTTGTAATACCTGCATAAGATTGTTGACCAATCTTAATTAAGTGCTCTTTTCTTACTTCTTTAGCATCCTTAAATAGTTTTTCAAGGACTCTAAGAATTAGAGAAGAGCGAATATCTTCTTTTAAATAATTTGAGAATGCTTCTTTGAATTGGGCAACGATCTCACTCTCACCCTTAAGCTTACTTTGTAGGCCACAAATAGTTTCTAGTAAAAAGTGATAGGCCTTCTTTCCAAAGTAGTATTGTCCTAGTTGTCTGTCTTCATCACTGAATTCAGTAGTTGTTAGGATGATTGTTCTTTGACATGTAATAAGAACAAACGCACCTGGCATTTTTAGCAGGTGAGTAGGTATATTTTCACTCTTAGTTTGAATGTTTAATAGGTGTATTTTTTGTAGCAAAAAATCTTCCTTGCACTGTGTCGTCTATAATCCCTGTGACTTAGATTACCCAAATCGGTACCCAAAAGTGTCATGGAATTGTAGACCTTGTTTTTCTTTATTCGTCTTAATTCTTTTTGTTAGATATTGTGCTAATTTGTATTGTCTGAGTGTATTAGTCAATATCTTCTTCCATAATATTACTATCTTATATATCTTGATTCGGGGCCAATAGAAATTCTATATGGTGTCATTAATAGTTGTTCAAAGATTCCTAAAATCCTTTTCACCACTGTTTTTCTCTGCTAATTTGTGCTTATCATGAGCTCAGTTACTAATAATGCAAACGAAGTAGATAAGAATAAGCAATCAGAGCAGAAAACTGTTCTAAAGTCCTTACTGGAGCGACTAAAGGCTCCTTTTCTGGCATTTGATCGCAAGGTCGATGGTGCTATTTCATTCTTCATTACCCACTATGGTAAAACAAAATTTATGGTGGCAATGTCTAAGAAGATTCAATACTTGGGGATTGAAGGATTATGGAATAAAGGCCCAAAAGCTTTTATTTATTTTTTCCTATTTTATCTGATCCGAGATACAATACTCTACATTATTATCCCTATCTGGGTGGCCAAGGCCACTTCTTAAATCTTACAAGGATTTATATTTAATAAGTCATGGAATACTTGCAAACGGTTTTATTTTTTATCTCAGGACTCGCTATATTTTATTACGGACAACGAATTATCTCTGCAGGTATTCAGAGTCTGGGTTCTGGTGCTATCAAACATATTGCTTCTGATATTGATGGAAAGAACTTTGTCGTCAATTTCTGGAATGGTGCAAGGCTGAGTCTACTAGCATTCTCACCAACAATGGCCAATATCGTGACGGTAGGTCTTGTTAATGCCAACTTGATTAAAAAGAATCGAGTTATTCCTATGCTTTTTGGCTCTGTCATTGGTGCCGTTACGATCTTTCTTATTCTAATGCTTTCAAGACAGGAGATAGGTCTGAATCTTATGGCCTTTGCTCTTATTCTTGGTCTGGTATTTACACAACGCTTTGTGAGAAAGCTAACAAAGCTCCTATTTGGACTAGCATTTCTTTTTCTTGGTGTATCGGTAATGCATGAGAGTCTTGTCTCTCTTTTAACTTGGGATCTTGTTCAAGATATTGTTGTTCGATTTGTTGATTATTCTTTATTTACAAACCTTCTAATTGGATTTGTTTTTGGAACAGTAGTATCGTTCATCTTAAGAAGCCAAACGATGACATTGGCCATCGCAGTGGTCATGATCTTCACAAAAGTTTTTCCTGTTAGTATTTGCTTTTCAATTATTTGCGCCTCAACACTAAGTTCATTTTTTATAAATTTTAATACGGCAAGAAAAGTTGCAAGACCTCTTGCAATTCGTTTATCCCTCCATCCATTAGTCCATTACTTAGTGGCCACATTTGCTAGTTTCTTATTAATTGTGATCATTGATCATAATGTTGAAACAACAGTTGGAACGGTTAGTCTTGTTGTCATAGGGCAATTCTTTGTTATTTCACTGGCAATCCTTAATTACTTCTTCTTTAAGAATATTGTGGCGGAACTTATTCAGGGAATGTATCCGGATGCGAAATTTAAGGATCGTCCAAAGTTAAAATTCCTTGGCGAAAGAAGACATATTTCTTCGACAATGGCATATGTTTTAGTCGAACTTGAAATTGGTAAGCTTTTAGATATTGTTTCAAGAATGTTTGAGAAGTGCCACGAGTATATTGAAAGTCCTACTAAGGGGGCCCGTGCTCTGGCAAAAATTAAAGATTACGAAAAAATTATTGATAATATTCAACTTGAAATCAATGATTTTATTTCAAAAGTAATTGCTAATGGTGCAGAGGAAGTTGAGAGTCGCAATGCTATAAAGCTTATGCAGATCGCCTCTGACCTCGAACAATTAGCAGATAGCTTAGATAAGCTTACAACTATGCTTACAAAGTATTACGAAAATTGGAAGCTATCAGCAGATGAAACCGATCGTCTTCTAAATTACTTTTCAGAAGTTGAATCTCTCTATCAAAGAAGTATTTCAGTCTATAAAGGACAGATTGCAACTGAAGATGAAATTAATGAGGTCATTGTTAGTACTCGTGAACTCAAGAGGCACCTTATGACTGAAAGAGAAGATTTTGCGAAAGTTCATCACAATGAAGATGGAAGAAAGCATATCTATTATTCGGATATGATGACATCAATATCTGTGGTTCGTGCAAATGTTAGAGAGGTTTATTTACTCTTAACTGGTGTTATCTAATTCCACTTATTAGTTAATTCATTCTTACAAACAACAATGGGTAGCTCTTTTACAATAGTATTCTGATTCTTATTTATTGCGAAAGGAAAGAACTTCTTCGTTGATGCTATTTTTCGATCAATCATACTTTCTTTATGGCGACGAGAGGCCTTCACTTTTCTGTAGCGAATACATTTCTTACCTCGCATTCGTACACATTGGCTGATAAGAGCTACCTGATCTATTTGCTCTTCGTAGTATCTAATTTCTTTTTCTAATTCAACTTTTGTATTTGTGATGGGAATGAACTCTTCACCCTTTGTTGTTCTAATTCGATACTTTCCAAATGGACGATTCGGTCTTAGGGTTAGTAGGTCTTCTTTTGCCTTAAGGTTGATATCAAGTTTATATTCGTAGCAATTGTAATTTTGATCTAAGACTTCACTTTGTATATCAATTGAGACAATCTCGATATCAAAGAATGAAGGGATTTCGTAAAAATTTCTTGTTATCTCTGATAAGCGGCCCTGCTTGGGGTGATCTTGATTGCAAGATAGCAATGCAATAATGAATAGGGGAATTAAAAGTAGAACTCTCATATGAACATCATAGGTTCTACTTAAAGTTAATTAAAAGGTCGGTAAGGCCTAATTTAGTTAAAGATTCCTAAAACCAAAGTGCTTGCATTCTTCTAAAAGAAATTTCCGTATACTCAATATCTTCTGATTTTGAAGCTAGTCCACGACCGATATTAACTTTCTTCTTTGTTGAAAGATTGTCGATTAGTAATTTGTTAAAAACAAGACTTGTTTTAACTAGTGAGTTTGCACCTTCACTTGTTCCTGCATAAACTTTATTACTTTTTGCTAACGAAATATAGTTTTCGAAAACGTAGTAATTATCAGAGAAACCATTGTCACATAGTTTTGATATTTCGTAATATGTACGATCCATATGTTCTTTCATTGCAAGAGGAAGAGTTGCTTTTGTTGCTCTCTCTCCATCATATGGAAGGTGCCAAACCACATTTTCAATATTGTCATCAATATCTTCTCTTAGCTGATAACTCCAAGTCTTTGGTTTGTCATTATATGAGCTAAACTCTTGATGAAAGTAAGCACATGTTTTAACGTCTTTTTTAAAACTAGGGTAGAGGTCAGAGAATGTTAAGTATTGTTCATAAAGCGAAAGAAAGTAGACTTTCTTATTATCAAGCTTAGAGATATCTTTAGTCAGTTCTTGACCAACACTCGCTGGGCCACGACTCTTCTTTTTAAAGCTTCTAATTTTATAAGAAGGGATTGGATTAACTTCACTATCTGAGCGATCTTCAAAGCCTGCAATTTTGCTTTCAATTGATTCAGTTTGGTGCGTACTACTCGCACAGCTCATTAATGAAGATAGTAAGATTAAAGTTGCTAATTTGTTCATATGATCCACCTCTTATCTATTCTTATCGTCAAAATAGATAAGAGGTTTAGGCAAAATATGCTCATTCCGTATGAAATTTCAGCTAAAATTTAGCATAGGTTTTACTTTAAATAGTAACGTGCAAGGCTTAGAGCGCTTTGTTGATCGAGTAGTCCACCACTTGTGCAAAGATTGCTTAAAGTACTCAGCTTTTTGGCCGAGTCTTCCAGTATGTCTTTTACAAAAGATCCATTAATATCTTTATTGTAAAAGTCCGCCATGGCATAAATCATTGCGGCCGTGTTTGTTACTTGTGGAGCTGCTTGAGAAGTTCCATTTATTGGAACATAGTTATCGCCGGGTGAGCATGAATTGATTGCCACTCCTGGTGCAAAGATTGTCACAGTCTTTTTTCCGAAATTTGAAAAATAGGCCTTGTCCTTATTGTGTTCATCAATTGCGGCAACAGAAATAACGTTTTCTGCAATAATTGAAGATGGATAATGCAATAAAGAGTCCGTATCGTCTTTTTTATTTCCAGCAGAAAATACGAAAAGCATTTTAGGATATGCTTTTACCACTTCTAGACCTTTGTCCATCAGTCCTTTCATATAGCTATCACGCATTTGAGTGATTAGCTTTTCATATTTATCATTAACTTCTTTTTCTTTTAAATTAAATTCATCTTGGAAGAGCCCGTTGATCATATCATAGGCCGGCTCCCAGCTTTGTCCCCAAGATGCGTGATAGATATTTGAAAACTTAGACGAGTACTTAACAGTTTCTCTCATTTTAGAAATCATCCAGTTTTCATAGTACATTAAGTATCTTTCGATATTTCTAATCTTTAGATATGACTTACTATATTTGCTAGGAATAAATTCCTTCTTAGCAAATAGACCTTTCGGATCATCTCCTAAGTAGCGAATTGGAAGATATCGGAGATCTCCTGACTTTAGCTCGTACGGCAAAGTCTTTGTGTTCATTGCAAGACATGCAACATGAGAGCCGTGCGTATATGAAGAGAACTCATCTCTGCTTTCCATAAACTCGTCGTCTTTTCTAATTTCCGTGTACCATTTAAGTTCACTTTCAGTTGCCGTCTTTAGTGTCTTCTTCTTTCTAATTTCATAGTATTCAAAAACTCTTGGGTCGAAAGTTCCAATAAGGCCGTCATCAAAAACCTTTCCAGAGTTTTGGATATAATTCCAACCATTAAGATCATCAATCTTTCCATTAGCGTCGCTATCTTTACCATTTTCGATTTCTTGGCGATTAGAAAAAAGATGATCCTTAAGATCAATATGATTGATATCAATTTGGTTATCACTGATGGCAACAACAGAAGCTGCAAAAGTAGGTAACGCAAAAAGCCAGATTAAGATGTGTTGTTTAATTTGATGCATAGAGAATTTATTAAATGATCTTTTTCATCCTTGCAATTGCATCGCGTAAATCATCAATTCTCGAATCTTATTTCAATAGTTTATAAATTGCGTACACAGGGTAGTGGTCAGAGGGATTATTCCATATATCCGATCGTTTGCGCGGCGGGCCTAAAACCTTTCCAACTGAGTTGCGGTAGCGATAGACAGCAGCATCTGCAATTTGATTTTTAAACCTTTCATCAATAAAGAGGTAATCAAGTTGAAGAGGGTGGGCCGCTTGGCCAACGAATTGATAGAATGTTGTTCGGTACTCTAGTGGTAATTCAAAAATTCCAAGTACATCCTTAAGATTTGTTTCTGAGTATAGTGATAAAAATTCTTCATCTGTTTTTTCATTCGAAGCATTACCATTAAAGTCTCCACATAAAATGACAGGGGTTTCTTTAAAGAGTGAAGATTCTTGTTTATAGACGTGAACAAGTAACTCAAGCTCGGCCTTTCTTCTTCTAACTGATCTAAAGTCATGGCCGGAATCATCTCGTTGGGACTTTAAGTGAACATTCAAAAGACTCATTATATGTTTTGTTTTCTCTTTATCGCTAAATACTCTTAAGTGAGAGAAGTCACGTGATAGAAAGTAATTTGTTTCATCTTCATCGTGCAAGATAAAATCAATCTCTTTATCAGTGTGAGAGAGATGCTCAAAATAGAAAGGCAGGCCCTTTCTAACTAAGAAGGCGTTTTCAATTCCTCGATCACTATTTCCTTGGTTGTGATAAATTTCGTACTCATTTGAAAGGTAATTTTCATTAAAGTAATGAAGACTTTCAATATAGCCAATCTCCGTTAGAGCATAAATATCAGCATTTATTTCACTAAAAACTGTACGCAATTGATTGAGATTTAGTGGTGATTTAAAGTAGTTTAGGTTTGGAGGATGATCAAAGGCATCCTTTATAAATAGATTTTCTAGGTTGTAAACACAAAGTTCAATTTCTTCTAATTGTTTCTGTTGCAATTAACAGCTCCATCCAAAAATATAGCGAAAGTACTTCTTCGCCTTTGCATCATAGATAAGCTTACAATATGCACTTTGATAGAGCTTTTGACTATTAATTTCCTTAAACTTAGTTAAGAGCTCTTCGCTGCAAGCTCCACTTTGTATCTCATAGTTTTGAAGTTTATCTGTGAAGAGGGAGACCTTTTCATTTTCTATTTTAAACTTAAAATCAACCCCGCGATACTCTTGTTGAAAGTAAATGGCCGCTCCATTTGTATAAAATGGAATAGAGTGGCGTGGGATGATCGTTGGTTTATCTTGCCCTTGCCTTAACATGATATTAGGTAGGATATCTTGATTGTTTGAAAGCTCCTTCGTGCTCTTTAGAAATCTAATTCCTTCATAAATAGGCTGCCTGTCATTTACAATTTTTCCAAATTTATCTTTCTGAGGATGATGAAAACTACACTTTGATTGATAGGTAATTGTATTTTTATCTTTAGGGAGAGTTGTCCAGAAAGTGAAAGGCAGACCATATTTGTTTGCGAATTCTTTCTTCTTGATCAAGCTATCCTTTAAAAAAGTTTGCTTAAAGTCTTCTGATACTTTTCCCATTTGTGAATTACATTCAGAGTTTTCTGGACAGCCTTTTATAAGATGCTCCACCATATGCGGCTCAAACTTTACTTCTTCAATAACTTGCGCCTGAGGAGGCGGAGGGCTTAGGGCCAATGAGAAATGACTGATTGTGGCAACAAGAAGCACTTTGTAATAATTTTTCATATCTAAATTGTATATGGAATTGGAATATTTCTCAAAACAAAAAAGCCCGCATGATGCGGGCCTTTAAAGGGGGGAGGGGTATTTATTATTGTGATCTTGAGTTAACTGATCCACCTAGGATAAAGTCAATCTGATCATCTACTGTATACTTTTCTGTAGTTTCGCCTCTTCTGATATCGTTGATCGTTGGTTGATTTGGATTAACACGATCACTATTACCTTTTTGGGCCATAAAGTTTTGTTTTTCTTGTGCTTCAAATTTTACAACTACTTTTTGCTCATCTTCATCGCTATCAACTTTTGCAGAGTTTACTCTTGTTTCAATTGTCGTCTTTGTCTTAATGTCTTCTAAAGTATCTTTGTCGTTTACAGGATTATTAACACACTCAATTTTAGTAAACTCTAGTGCTCTAATATCACTTGCAAATGTTGAGATGCTTCCATTGGCCTGTAGAACTCTTAGATCAGCATTGAACTCCATACGCTCTTTTCTTGATGTTTCAAAGTCTTCTGTAACTGTTCCTGATTCAACATTGTCTCCAAGATCAAAGATACCTCTTTTTGTGATCTTAAATGCGGCAGATGAGCCAGCGCCATCAAATCTTGATTCTAGCTGATCACTTACATCCTGAGGTGTTTGAACTTGACCCAT
This sequence comes from Halobacteriovorax sp. DA5, assembly GCF_002903145.1. NCBI lineage: Bacteria > Pseudomonadati > Bdellovibrionota > Bacteriovoracia > Bacteriovoracales > Halobacteriovoraceae > Halobacteriovorax > Halobacteriovorax sp. DA5. The sequence goes on from NZ_PPDJ01000001.1 coordinate 599,877, forward strand.
ATGCTCTTTTTCAGCGATAGAAACAAGTGCACTTTTTGCTTTAGCTTTCTTGTCACCAAGGATATTCTGGCAAATGGCATCAGCATCAGAAACTTTTTGAAGATAGATTTCTTTATTACCTTCGAATACTTTATATTTCAGTGATGCACGGTATGCGATAATAGGTGAGTTATCATAGTAGTCTCTAAGATCTTCTGTTGAAAGCTCAATTGACTCACGGTCTTTAATGAAGTCAGCATGCTTCTTTTCATCTTTTTCGATATTTGTTTGTTTCTTTTGAAACTTCTCTTCAGCAATCTTATATTTTTCTAGATCACATCTATCCTTGTATTTATTGTATCTTTCTTGAAAGTCTTTATCGAAGTCACTAATCTTCTCAAAACCTTTTCTTTCAAACTTCCTTTCTACAATAGTACAAATATTTGCATAAGCAGAAAGTGGAATTAATCCAGTGAAGATGGCAACTTTAATCAGTGTTGATAGATTTTGCTTTTTCATAGTTTCCCCATTTGGTTTTTCATTTCTTAAGTTTAGATACTATGTATAAAGCAATAGGTGTGCCAAAAAACAGAAGGGGCAAGATATTGAATTTTCGTTGTGTTTGAAGAAACTACTGTCTATTAAATGAACAGTGTATGAAACTTATTCACAATAGAAGTGATGATTCCAACGGAAACCTTTAATAAAGCTTGAGTAGTTAGCGTCATCAGCAGTTAAGTCATCCATTGAGTCGACAATTGAGTTATAACCTTTTAACTGAGTGTCTTCAGTAAAGTAGCCGGCCGCCGGTTGAGGATAGTAATTATCAAAGGCGCTACCTGTTCTTACTTTTCCAAGTTGACAGAAGCGGTTACCAATTTGATTTAGTTTAGATTTTACTTGATCACCATTGGCACCCTCAACAAGTGGAAATCCTGTTCTTAGATCATAATGCTTTTCTGGATCAAGTGACATATCCGCACTTTCTGTTACGATACCTTCAGATGAGATAAATAAGTTTAGATAAGTGTTAATATTTGTCCCACTAGGTAGACGACACTCATAAGTATTATCTTCATTTAAGACACCAAAGCCTGAACAACACATTGAGCCTGGGTCTGTAACGTTTGTCCCTAGCTTTGAACAACACTTAAAGTCGTTGGCCGCAAAAATCTGAGGTAGGGCAATCGTTGAACCATCTGTTTTGTAATATACTTGATTATCAATTGCATCAGCTGTTCCAATATTTGGATCTGTTGCAGGAATTCTATCTGGATCAGTAAAGAACGGATCACTTACTTCATTATAGATACCTTCAACTAGTCGTCCTTCATTTGAAGTGTGGGCCGCAGGATTGGCCTTCTCATCATTACAACGAATGGCCTCATAAGTAACTTGTGGAACACCTAGTAACTCATATCTTTCGAAGATACTTTCGTAGTATTTTTGTCCTCCTGGAATTGTCCCAAAAGCACTCGCAGGGAAATTGTATCTAAATGATACCCATCCAATTTGCATTGGTGTCGGAGCAGACAGAAGATCATTATTAATTCTAAAGAACATGTATCTTAAGTTATTTTCAGTAACAGTACAGTATGCCGGCTGACTAATTGAGGCCAGTGCTAGTTCGGCACCTGCTACACTTGGGCAGACAACTTCTGTCATTGCTGCTTCATCGTGTGTTGAAAGGTCTGAAAAGTCCGTCGCATCTGGATCAGTAATATAGTTAAGGATAACATCGTTAATCGATGCACCATTAACATAGTCAGGGATGTAAATCGCAAGCGTTTGTTGCTCAAGATCATCAGCTCCAAGTGCTGGGGCAATAGGGTTATTGAATCCTGCCGGTTTAACAACCACTGGCGAATACGGGGCATTGAATGTGTCATTAAAACCAGTATTCTGGTAAAGTCCAAATGCTATCTTCGTATTAAATAGAGTTCCTTCTTCATCGGCAGGGTAGAAGCTAATACGGCCATCAATAGGTGAAGTTGTATTAATATTTTCAGGTACTGCCGCAGAGTCAGCATTAATATTTGCCTGAATACTTCCAATAGGATCACCTGGTCTTAGCCAAACAAATGGTTGTCCTACTTCTCCATTATAAGTACGGTAACCACCAATAGCACTCATGAAAGAGTATTCCATTAGCCAGTTATTACGGTAAAGAGGTTGAAGCTCTTCACGCCATGACTTCATTGAATAGTTAAGGCACGCTAGCTTTGTTGGTGAAAGGTTTAGGCGTCCACCAGCTGTCCAGTTATTTGTTCCATCTTCAAACTTTCTAATGAAACCACCACCACAGCAATTTGAGCGTCCTGTTTCATTAATAATAAGGGCCTGACCATTATCTGGAAGAACTCCCGGTTCTACTTTCATCTCAATTGAGCTTGTATTAAATGTCTCAGATGCTGAGTAACGAGAGTAGCGTCCTGTTGCATCAGGAGATACATTTGATGTTGTTCTCGTATTAAGAACCTCATTTTGTGAGTCATAACCAGGAAATGATGTATTTGTCTCGACTTGTGTGTACATCGTGAAGTCTTTTGAAATTTCACGACAACAACGGTTTTGACCCATATCATAGTTATAGTAACTACCCGCAAGAATCGTATTTAAAAGAGGCTCTTGTTGACTTTGGCCACAAACGAGTTCTTCTTCCCAGTACTTTTGTTCAGCGATTGTATCACCAAAGCTAGAAGGAGAGAGTCCTCTTGCCACATCAGCATGAAGGCGGTTTGGACCACAGTCTAAGTTAGTATGACAAACAGCTCCCGCTCTTCTAATACAGGCGTTGGCCGCGAGTGTTTCCGTTTGAAGCTGAAGGATATCTTTAATTAAACCAGCTTCAATTGATTTGAAAGATGATGTTTCATCTGTATCAACAGAAGCCGCTGAACACATATTTTGTAATACTGATGGAACATTGATTGTAGCATCTTCTACAGTCACATAGTTTCCGTCTGTGTCGAATACTGGACATGAACGGGTACGATTAAAGCCTGTAGCATCTTCATTACAAGAAGCTATTTGAGAAATATAATCAGTACGATTCTTATTATCTTCAGACTCGTGACGACTTTCAAATCCATTAGTTGTATCTGTTGAGCGCCCTGGAACACAAAGGCCCACATCTCCTGGCCCATAGGTACCAGTAGCTGCATATATTGAAAGGTTTGCAGCAATTGCTTGTTGAATATTTGTCGGCAGCTCTTCGCCGCGGTTACTATAAGAGATTGGTCGTCCAAGAATACTTGCAGCTTGTCCGTAAAGGATTGCTGTCGGCTCATTAGGTGAGCGAATTAGTTCTTTTGAAAAACTTGCAGAGTCCAGGGCCGCACAGTAGAAGTTTGGAGCACAAGTTAAAAGTTTTGAGTGTGTTGTCTTTTTAACATTTGTTGTCGGGCTTAATTTACAAAGTGAACCGGCCCCGCGGTAAACACATCTCTTATTTTGACCACTACTAATATTTGTATTTAAAATAGAAGAGAGTGAAACTCCTTCTCTTGAGTAGTTATTTCTTTCAAATGCATCAATATCAAATTTTGGCCAATTGGTTTTCACATCTGTTACCTGAGCACAGGCATATTCCCATCCAAGTTTTGCAACACAATCGCTATCAACATTACAAGCATGCATATACTGGCAACTTGCCCCGTACCCTTGACCTGCGGCCGAAGGATCTTTTGAGAAGTCCCAGTCATAATCTGCTGCCGTTTGACCACCAAGATCTTCGACAACAGAAACTGTATAATTTGTGTTTTGAGCAAGATCCGCAAAAGGAGCATTAATTGCTAAGAATAGTTTTTGTGTTGTCGAACGTACACGTCTTCCTGCTCCAACAGAGAACCAAGATACTCCATCAAATGAACCAATAAGGGCACCTTGATTAAAACCATACCAATCTCTTTGGTAACCGTTTACATACATTGCCGCTTGAGTTTCTAGACGGTTTCTTCTTTGCACACCTGCATCTGCATAGCTTATGTGTGAACTCGGTAGCATTGTCGGAGGGACCCAACAAGCACGTCCAAAAATTGTATCTTCATAATTTCCGTAAGTTGTATTACTGCCGATTTGGGCACGATCAGTTGTATACCCTCGCCAAGTTAACCCATAGCCTTTTGCTGTCTCTGGCTGTGAACTAAATACCTTTTGCCAAGCATCTTGTTGACAGTAAGGGCAAGGAGTAGCGTAACCACTTGTTACCGAGACAATATAAACTTTATCAACTTCGACATCTAAGGCCTTGGCCGGTTGTGCTTGTTGAAGATCAAGTGTCATCTGACCAATAACAGCGTTCATATTATATGACGTTTCTAAAGGGCCTGCCTTGTTTGCATCATCAAGATAGTAGAATGTATCGCCTTCTTGATTTGTTCCCTCTGGAATCTCTGATAAATCATCATAAGGAGTTCCCGCTAGAGAGAAGAAGCGGTGAGGAGCACTCTTTCCAGAAACTAAAACTGATAGGTTTTGAAATGGCCTGTCTTCATTTTCAATTACTGGAATATCACATTGAATATTTAAAATATTACCATTGGCGTCCTTTTCAGCTTTTAGGCCGTAGTCAATACAGCGAGAGTCTAGTTGAAGTTCTCCACCAATATACGTTGGCTCAAATGAACAACCACATTTTTGCCATACTTTCACACGCACACTATCAAGATTTGGATCACAGCTATCGAGCTGGCCAAGAAGACATTTGTAATCTTCGATATCTTTTAATAGCTGTTGATTTGCATCATCAATTGGATCGCCATCGTTTGAATCATCGTCATCCTCTCCCGGATTAACGTTGATAGGACAGACATAGAAGAGTTCTGGATAATTTTTAAAACTATTTGCATCTTCTAAGATTTCAGCAAGAGCTGTTTTATATTCTGAACTATTTTGATCTGTTTCAGGTCTAACTTCACCGTCGATTACACATTGTCCGTTTAGACAACAGTTATAGCCTTGTTGCTGACATGAAGTATTTGTACAACTACCACCAGGTGTTGTTGATGAGCCATTAACATTGATTGTGACAGAAAGATTCGACAGGCTAACTGAAGTACTTGGAACAGGTGAGTGCTTTAGAACACCTGCTACCGACTCATGAAGAGTGAGTGCAATAGTTGTAAAACTTGTTGAACATTCTGGGCAAATTGTAGCAAGGCTGTAAGCGGCCTCGTTTGCGTCAACTAGCACTGAAGATCCAGAGCTTGTGTAGCTTACGATATTATCTCCACCACAAAAAGCAGCATTATCACCAGCATTGGCAACATTAATTCTTAAGCTTGTTTCTTGTGATTTACTTGATTTAATTGGCGTGGCCATTAATCTAACTTGTGACTTCTTATCCACTCCTGTAGAGCTAGCAGTATTAATAGAACCAACTAAACAGAACACTGAATTCTTTTTATCTTGTGAAACAATGTAATTATTAACAATGCCACCAACAAGATAAATACTTCCTGTGTCGCTGGAATTTAGTGTTAGAGCACCATCGACATACTGACCTTTGGCGTACCAAGAAGGATTCGTAGGATTTTCGATAATATAATCTGATGACTCTTGTTCTGAGTCGTTTGAATCTAGATTAGAGCGGCGATTGTTGGCCGCTTCCATACATGAAGTAAGGAGCATCAATGTGCTTATGAATGTGAGTAAACTTACTTTAAATTTCATTGGTTTACATTTTCCTACCCATTTACTTTTCGTGAAATTCGATGCCTTTCTTTATATTAACCTGTTGATATTAAAGAAAAGGTAAGAAATACCTACTTATCGATAACTTATTGAAATAAGGAGTATTTTTAGCACTTTGGTAAGGGAGCGAACTGAATGAGACGACAAATTTTTGTGTGTTTTAGCAGATTCTAAAATCCATAGCCATAATTGGCGTAGAAGTCGTAAGAGCTATAGAAAGGATTATAGCTTCCACTAAACATTCTCTGATTAGAGAGATCAAGCTTTTCCATGTACCAATCATAGTACTGTTGTTGATAGGCGAGTTGTTGCTGTTGAACTCGGCCCGTGTAAATGTATCCAGGAAGTTGGGCCCTTAATTGCTGAGTAGAGATCATTGGCCCAATGAAGGCATACGAATTCTGAGCAGCATACATCGCAACTTGAGGCCAGAAGCTCTTTCTGTGCTGGCGCTTGACCATTCGTTCTGAGACAGGGTCCCAGTCGAAGTACTCATTACTTTTAAGTTCAACACTACTATCGGCAAATGATTTTGTTTTTAAGTTACACGTTCGAACATGAAGAGCTCGACAGGCATAATCAAACTCGTCGCCACGGCTATCCTCATCATTTCCACTTGCACCATTTTCGACAACAGCTCCATTACAGCGCTTGTTTTTCTTTTCATGGCAGTAATCTAGTAGGTAGCGATCAGTCATGCGAAAATCATTAGGCTCTCGCTCACCATAAAAGTAGCGAGAGTAATCCTCTGTAATAATCTTATCATCGATACCATCACTTAGTTTTGTGAGAATCGAAATACCTTCATTACCCGTTTCAAGAGCTGGCATACAAGAGATATTAGCTTCTTTAAAGCCACTACAGTTTAGCTTATAAGTTTTTAAGTTAAGGGCCTTTAGAACTTCTAAGTCCTTCATTGGTCTTGTTGTGAAAACTGCTGCAATCTGCTTCTCAACGTCACCCAGCGCTTCTTCACGCTCTTTTATCTTTTGACTTAAAGCTTCGTCATTTAATTCACTTTCAACACAGCCATATAAAATATCTGTCGTCGAACCACCCGGAGTTCCAGGGCAAAGCTCTGCAAGATTATCTGCTAAAATTTCACCAAAGTTATGATTACTCTTACTTGTTTTGTTTAAGGCAGATACTTTATCATTAGCATCTTTTAAGAATGAATGAATTTTATTCTTAAGATCATCTCTTCTTTTTTCGTCGGCCTTCTTCTCTTCCTCGCTAGGGTAGAGTGAAATGCTATCAAGTGTATTGTAATTACCAATGGCCGCTCTAGAGTCATTGATAGCAGTTTTTATTTTTTCTAAGTCTTTACTCGCGTCACACTCTTTAATTTTCACTCGACAGCTCTTTAGACTTGTCAGTGCTGAAGATAAGTCACTAAATGACTGATCAGAGATACCACTATCTAAGTAGAAGGAAGCATAAGAACCTTTTTCAGTATTAAAGATATTTGGATCTTCGTTATGATCAAAAGTGTCTTCGTATAATTTTAAAATTGTATTTTCGTAGTAATGCTTTAATTGATCGTTGTGCGAAAGTAAATTTAAGCTATTGCCCGAAGTGTTGATTTTTATAGAAGGAGTTCCTTCTTTTGTCGTTGTTAATGCAACATTAACAGTATCGTCCTTTAGGGCCTCTAGGTGAGCTTCTAGGAAATTGTTTGCATCATCTTCTGTTGCACTTCCAGCATAAATTTTTTGTAAGATTACACCATAGTTATTGATTGTATCCTTGGCCATATCTTCATAGCCTTGATCCATCTCAAAGTTTCCTGTGAAATCATTGAAGACCTCGCATTCTTTTTGTACGCTTGCATCTCTGCCACGACACGCAGATTTAACATAAGAGTAGAGATCTTTCCCATTTCCATCTTTAAGATGATTAAAGAGTTTTACGAAAGCATTTTCTTCTTTGTTATTCTCAGCGATACTTGCAGCTTGCTTCTTTGCTAAGGCCGATACAGTCGAGTGAATGACTGCATACTTTGTCACAGCTTGAGTGTGTGTTTCAAGCTCTTTTAGCGCCTGTGCAGTATTAGTATCAAAGAGTTTAGCGACATCAAGTACCTCGGCTTCTTTTTTAAAGCTTAGGTATTCATTACGAATTTTCTTTAATGATCTCAAGGCCACGACTTGTGCCATTTGAGCATCGCGAATTTTTTTGAGTTCGATAAGTGTTGGAGAGTCCGCCTTATCATCTTTTTTCATTTGATCTTGTTTTTCATGGATGGCAGAGATTTCATTTTCAAGATCTGTACACATATCAGAGGCCATCGCATTGAAGGCCAATGTACCGATAAGCACTGTATTGAAAATATTTTTAAAAAGTCTCTTCATCTCTTAACTTAAGTATAAAGTAATTTACACTATCTCCACTAACGCCTCTTCGACATTTCAAGTGGAAAACTTTAGTATGAGAAGTGATTTCGGAGTCTTAGCCGTGTCCACCGGCCATGAAGGCTTGAGTTAGATCCAATTTCTTGTGATCATTTTTTATGGCATCGAAATATTCGCGAGTTACCTTCATCGTTTCTTCGATATCAGGTGTTTGGAACATGACATTTCTAAAGTGAGTTACATTTGGAAAGCCTGCGGCCATCCAAACGATATTCTTTCTAAGTGTGATAAGAACAGTTCTTTCTCGATCAGTGTACTCTTCCATGTATTCACGGAATCTTTCGATAACTTCAAGATAGTCACTTGGTGTGAATGTAATATCATCATCTTCGTTTAAGAAGCTCTCGAGAAAAATAAATGGATTTCTAAGAGGTCCACGTCCAAGCATCAGTGCCTGACAGCGAGTTGCCATTAGGCGCTGCTTTGTCATAGGGGCCGAGTGAAGATCTCCGTTTCCAATAATTGGCAGGGGAGATGTTTCAGCAATACTTTCTAAAAGATCCCAATTTGCTAATCCTTTATAGGCCTGAGTTCTTGTTCTACCGTGGATAGCAACGAATTCAACACCTTCTTCTTTTGCAATATGAATAACTTCCCCAGCATTAATTGAATTCTCATCCCAACCAGTTCTAATCTTAATTGTTAAAGGTACTTCGATTGCATTCTTCATTTGGTTGAAGAATTTTCCAAGCTTAGAAGTATCTTTTAAAAGAGCAGATCCTCCGCCTTTTGTGACAACTTTACGAACAGGACAACCCATATTGATATCGATAAATTTCGGCTGTCTTTCTTCGGCCACTTTTGCGGCTTCGGCCATGGCCGTTCCATCTTCACCAAATAGCTGCAGACCAATATTCTTCTCTTGTGGGTGAATCTCAAGCATTTTCACCGTCTTTTCATTCTTGTAGTTAATCCCGTGACAGCTCACCAATTCACTTACTGTCCCACCACATCCTAGCTCTTCCATCAATAAACGATATGGAGCTGTGCAAATACTACTCATTGGAGCAAGTAGAAGTGGTGAATCAAATGAAATATTACCAAGTTTGACCTTTGGGCGACGTGCCATTAGAGTGTCAATCTTAGCTTGAAGAGATGGTGAAAAAGTGCGATTATTGGCCATGCGTTTATTTAGCAAGTAGCTAGAATTAGGTCAACATATTTCAATAATTTGGAAATAATTACTAATGTTTTTTGAAAATCCAAGAGGATATATTGTTTTTGATTGCGACGGTACTTTAGTTTCATCTAAAGAGGCCGTAATCTGCGCTGTGGCCGAGATGATGACGATTATTTTAAATCGTGATGTCACGATCGAAGAGGCCCGTTCAAAATATGGGCCAGATCTTGTTTACACAGCAAATCAGTTTGGTCTTGATCCTGTGAACTCTGAACTACAAAGAAACAAGCTCATGACGACTTGGAAAGAAGTGACGGCAAAGCAGAGCAATAACTACAAACTCTTTGATGGAATGAAGAGACTAATTTTAGATCTTCTTGATCACGAATTTCAACTCTATGTTTGGACGGCACGTGATCGCAGATCAACGTTAAGAATTTTAGACGACCAAAATGTCCTTCAGCATTTTTTAGAGTTACGATGTCTTGATGATACGACTCCTAAGCCACACCCGCAGGGGTTAAGTGAGATGCTTGAAGATATGCCAAAGAATAAGATTCTTATGATTGGTGATAGCTACACGGATACTCAAGGAGCAAAGGGCTTTGGGGTTGAATCAATTGGCGCTCTATGGGAGAGTGGGATAACTAAAGATGGCTTTGGTGAGCATAGTGCTGACTACTGGGCCACGCACCCAAGTGAATGTTTAGATATAATTTTGAATAAAATAAAATAAGGACGACAAGAATGTTTGATAATTTAAGTGATAAGTTTTCAGAAGCGTTTAAGAATATCTCGGGTAAGGGAAAGATTACTGAAAGCAATATTGAGGATACTCTAAAACTTGTAAAGACTGCACTGCTAGAAGCTGATGTTAACTTTAAGGTTGTAAAGAATTTCATTAACAACGTTAAAGAAGAAGCTCTTGGTGAGAAAGTTATCATAGGTGTTAATCCTGAAGAACAGTTCATTAAAATCGTTCACGATGAACTTGCAAAAACGATGGGAGACACAAATACTGAGCTTAACTTTGTTGAAGGCGGTATTACTCCAATTCTAGTTGTTGGTCTAAATGGTCAAGGTAAGACAACATTCTCTGGTAAGCTTTCACTTTTCCTAACAAAGAAAGAAAAGAAGAACGTTCTTCTTGTTCCTGCCGATACTTTCAGACCTGCCGCTAAAGATCAGCTAATTACTCTTGCTAAGTCAATGAATATGGACTGGTTCGATTCTGATCTTGGAAAGCATCCGAAAGATATTGCAGCAGAGGCAATGGCCTATGCAAAAGAGCACGGTAAAGAAATTGTTATCATTGATACGGCCGGACGTCTTCACGTTGATGAAGAGCTAATGGGACAAATCAAAGAAGTTCGTCAAAGCCTTGAGGGACTTAATCCTGAAGTTCTTATGGTTGCAGATGCAATGACTGGTCAAGAGGCCGTAAACGTTGCAAAGAGCTTCCACGAAGCTGTAGGGCTTACTGGTGTCGTTCTTTCAAAAATGGACTCTGATGCTCGTGGTGGTGCCGCACTTTCAATCAAGCACGTAACCGGAGTTCCAATCAAGTTCATCTCTACAGGTGAGAAAATGAAAGACCTTGAACTCTTTCATCCGGATCGTCTTGCTGGACGAATTCTTGATATGGGAGATGTTCTAACTCTTGTTGAAAAAGCAGAAGCTGCAATAGACAAAGATGATGCTGAAGGCATGATGAAACGTTTAGAGAAAGGAAAGTTCTCTGTAAACGACTTCATGAAACAAATGGATATGATGAAGAACTTAGGTTCAATGGCATCAATCATGAAGATGATCCCTGGAATGGGGGGCATGCTTAAGCAAGTAGGGGATTTAACACCTGCTGAAAATGAAATGAAAAGAATGCGCGTTATCATCAACTCGATGACAAAAAAGGAACGCGACAATTATAAGATCATGAAGGATTCTCACATCAAGCGTATTGCTCGTGGTTCTGGAAATACAGAAGCACAGGTTCGTGACTTTATCGCTAAGTTCAAGCAGATGGAGCAGATGATGGGTGGCCTTTCTCAAATGATGAAAGGTGGAGCGATGCCGGGGATGCCTGGTATGCCAGGAATGGGGGGAGGTGGAATGCCTAATCTTCCTGGATTTGGTGGCAAGAAGAAAAAGCCTCGCAAGAAGGGCGGCCCTTGGGGCGGTGGCTTCTTTTAATTCTTTAGGTCTCACTCCGTCTGCTGCGCCTGACTTCGGTCGGCGTAGCAAACTACGCCTTCCCTCGTCTTACGCTAGCATCCGAAGCAAGCCTTAAAGAATTAAATATCATTTCAAAATTTGTTTTGCGGCTTTGCCGGTGGCTCGGGCTGCGCCCATCGCTTTTGCTAGAGCTTCGCTCGTCGCTGCTAGGACTTCGTCCATCGCTGTGGCTCCCATCGCAAAAAAAAAGCGACACCGAAGTGTCGCTTAGAAGTATTGAATTATTTTAGGATGTATGGAGTAAGAGTAGTTTCTGTTCTATCGTGGCAGATATCGTAGTTGTACTCTCTAAGTAATGAAACTTTTGTGATTTTTACTTCTCTGTATTTCGCTTCAAAGTTAACTTCAAGCTGCGCATCGAAAACATAGTTGAATGCTTCAAATTCGTCACAACCGTAACCATTAGCAATAACATCTCTGTCTAGTGAACCTTGAACTTTGTATAGGTAGTCTGAACCAGTAACTTCGCGCTCAACGATCTTTCCAGTGAATGACTTTAGTTCACCGTTAAGTACTGCTCTAAAAGTAACAGTTCTAGCAAAGATGTCTGAGTTTAGATGCTCAACATCAGTAAGTGTAATTGTTTCTAGAGCTTTGTAGTCATAGCTAGCTTCAGAAGCTACAGTGTTTGAAAGTTGGTAAGTATTAGCAAATGCTGTAAGTGTAACAAAAAGTGCGATAACAAGTTTCATAATAATCTCCGAGTTTTATTTATGCTGGTTAAGTACCAACCAAAGACTCAAAAGAAAAGTTTGGTTTCTGTTAAGATTTGAACATTAGGAAAAGAAAAGACGTGGCACAAGTGCCACGCCAGATACTTAGAGAAATAGAAGTCAGGCTCGCGTACCTGATTCTATGAAAAGTTATATATAGTAGTTGGATAAAAGATATAGCGACACAGCAGAAGCGAATGTTCTAGCAAATCAATTTCAATATCCCCCTACAGATATATCTAAATTTTATTTGTAGTAACAATTAATTGACCGAATGAAAAGAAGAAAATTTATTTTGGAATCGCGGCAAGATTCAGGGGCCTTGCCGCGAAGTGTGTTCTCTAGACCTGATTACTCTATGCAATTGTAATTAAGTGGAGAGGATATTGTTCTTGTGTTCTCAATGAAAATAACAATAACAACTCCACTTGCAAAGTTGAGATTCTGTTAAGATTTAAAAGAAGTAATAACCGATATCCAATGTAACTGTTCCACGCTTGTGAAAGTCGTCAATGATAAGAGCATGGTCATTGTCACCTGATTGGGCCGCAGTGTAAGTTGCATAAAGTTCAACAAATCCATCACCCTTGGCATATCTTAAATAAGGTAGCCAAGCTACGAAACGATCGTCACCAGCTTTTCTGTCACCATCTCTGTGGTCAGTATACCACTCGCCACCAAAGCCAAGAGACCAGTTGTCATTAAAGTTGTAAAAAGCAAAAGTTCCAAACATTGTACGCCATGCATTTGCATTAGGATTCCTTCCATTCTTATTGTAAACCTGCAAGTAAGTATTCGCTTCTAAAGTTAGCTTTCCGTTAGCGACTGTTTTTGATGATAGGAAATAGGCCCTATGATATGAGTCGTATCCACTGTTGCGATCTTCACCATCAAAAATATAATTTCGGTTTTGAAAGTTTAAGTTAATTCCGTGCTTATCTTCAGTTAGGATATTGTTTACGTACCATCTTAATGATGAGTAAGCGTATTCTCCTTGAAGTGTTTTCTTTCCTTCTTGTCCTATATATTGAGTGTAGACAGGAACCCAACGAATATTCTGATTCTTTGATAGGTTTAAACGAAAGTAGAAGAGGTGATCCATTGTAATACCATCTCTATCTTTTGAATTGATCTCTGCGTATGTAGAGTTTAAATAAAGAAGTTTAAAATTCTTTGATAGGGAATCAAGAAAAGAAGCTTCTTCGATTGAGATTTCATTGACCTGCGCATAGGTTATATTAATGACCAATGAAAGTAGTAATGTTGCTATCTTTTTCAAATATGCCTCCAAGCTTACTTAAATAGGGTTCGACCCTGAACTTAGAGGGAGTATGATAGTTAATTGAATTAATCACAAAAAGATGTGGGTGAAGTTAGTGAAGGTTCACTTTCTTTACCCACAATTGAGTATATTATTTACACTTTGAGAACTTAGATTCAATTGAAACTTGAACATCGTTCCAAGTTTTCCCTTCGTGAAGGGCAAGACATGCTTTATTGATAGCAGATAGGTTTTTTCCTAGAGCAAAATCAAGAACATCAATTGTTCCTTCTGCCTCTAGCTCACCATCTTCGATATCGTATTTCATTGGAACCTTGATTGTTTTTCCACCTAAAGTCATATCTACATAAAGGTAGTTGCTATCAACTTTATTAACAACACCTGAGATTTTCATATCTTGAAAAAAGAATTTCTCAATCTTTGCATCACGAGAAGCATCTTTTGTGTGAACAGAGTTTACGTCAATTGTAAAACGTGCACCACGAATTAGATCCTCAATAGAACCTTGTTTCTTCGTTGTCTTGATGTCGAATTTTTTAAATTCACCTTTTACACCAACTTTTTTTGCAGTCTTGTATGCTTCCCACTTTATCTTCGTATTTGCGTTACTAACTTCGAAACAGTTTGCAAATGTCATACTAGAAAAGAGGAGCCCAGCAATAATAAATTTCATTGTCTTTCTCCTTTGAATTAGATACATCAAGTATATGAAACAAAATGATTATCCGAAAGATTTTTATGTAACTTTACAAAATAATGACAATCTCATTGGTCAAATTGAAGTTAATAAAACATCTCGTGGATTCAATGCAGATATTGCAATCGTCTATAAAGAAACAAAAAAGATTTTCAAACACGTGGATCAAGTTTTTAACGCAGAAGATGAAACTGAAGCTTGTGATATTGGGATGATGAAATTGTCTCGTTTCTTGAAGTCAGTGAAGTCAATTTAATAACACAAAGACAATGTGTGTCAGTCATAAATATGACATCGCCTTTTTATGAAACTACGTACTATTAATGCCTTTTCGCTGCGTCAGTGGTTTTGAAAAGTTGGCACGGGCCTTGCTTATATATAAACGTGTGTGTGTTGGAGCAGAAGAAAGGATTTTTTCACTCCGTCAAAAATGTCTCTCTTTAAGAAGCCGGATCAGTGATCCGGCTTTTTTTTTGGAAGCGGCATTTGCCACGATGGCAAAATGACGCTGAACAACGCCGACCGACCAGTATGGGAGGTCAGGTGAACCAACTATGCAATCTAGAAAACACCCTTACCAAATTACCACCCAACCAGCGACACTTCACGAAGTGAAGTTAGCGACATTCAAATTACAGACTCCCAAACCAGCGACACTTCACGAAGTGAAGTTAGCGACATTCAAATTACAGACTCCCAAACCAGCGACACTTCACGAAGTGAAGTTAGCGACATTCAAATTACAGACTCCCAAACCAGCGACACTTCACGAAGTGAAGTTAGCGACATTCAAATTACAGACTCCCAAACCAGCGACACTTCACGAAGTGAAGTTAGCGACATTCAAATTACAGACTCCCAAACCAGCGACACTTCACGAAGTGAAGTTAGCGACATTCAAATTACAGACTCCCAAACCAGCGACACTTCACGAAGTGAAGTTAGCGACATTCAAATTACAGACTCCCAAACCAGCGACACTTCACGAAGTGAAGTTAGCGACATTCAAATTACAGACTCCCAAACCAGCGACACTTCACGAAGTGAAGTTAGCGACTTTCAAATTACAGACTCCCAACCAGCGACACTTCACGAAGTGAAGTTAGCGCTCTTTTTAAGCATACTCCCTTAGGTCCTCTTTTCTCAACTAACTTAGAAACAGTTTGACGAGGCAAACAAAGCTTCCTACTATCTTTCAAACACAATTGGGACACACAAAAAATGAAAACATTATTTATCCTCACATTGGCACTGAGCGCTTTTGCAGTTCAGGCCGACCAACTTGATATTAAGCTAAAGCGCTATATTGAGGGCTTTTCAATGAAGGCCGTTGAGAAGCCAACAGGAAAGAATCCACAAATTTTTAAATTAGGAAAAGAGCTCTTTAATGAGAAAGAGATTTCTGGAAATCGCAATATTAGCTGTGCCGATTGCCATATGCCTGAATTTGGCAGTGGTGATAAGCTTCCTGTTGGAATTGGTGAAGGTGGAAAGTGGCAAGCAGGTGAGCGCTTAATTGCTAAAGGCCATGCTATTCCACGAAATTCACAACCTCTTTATAACTTAGGTGATAAGAATATCGAATTTATGTTCTGGGATGGAAGAGTTCACTATCGTAAAGATTGGGATGTTTACACAACTCCAGTTGAAGCCTTAAATGGTGATTATCCTGAACGATGGGATATTACTGAAAATCTTGGAAGTGCCCTTGCTGCGCAAGCTCTTTTTCCAATTACTTCTCATGAAGAAATGAGAGGCGTTAAGGGAAGCAATGACATTGCCAACGCCGTAAACGAAGAAGCAGTTTGGAAGATCGTTATGGGAAGACTTTTAAAGATGCCTAAGTATCAAAAGTTGTTCAAAGAAGCCTATCCAAGGACTCCAAAGGCTGAACTTAATATTGGCCACTTTGGTCAGGCTATTGCTCATTTTGAAACACATGAATTTGCAGTATATGAAACGGCGTGGGATGAGTACTTAAATGGCAACCGCTTTGCTCTTAATCAAAAGGCTAAAAGAGGTGCAGTTGTATTCTTTGAAACTGGAAGCTGTATCGGATGTCATACAGGGACACTTCTTGGTGCGAATATGTTTGCAGCAGTAGCTTCGCCGCAGATAGGGCCAGGTAAGAATGATCCGAGAAGAAATGATGAAGGGCGATTTCTTGTAACCAAGCGAGAAAGTGATCGCTATAAATTTAGAGTTCCACCTTTAAGAAATATTGCATTAACCGCTCCTTACTTTCATTCGGGCGCATATGGGAGCCTTGAGGAAGTTGTTGAACATTACCGAACAGGTGTTACGGCAATTGATCAGTATGACAGCTCTTGGTTACTAAGCACTTTTAAGAAGAATTTTGGAAAGAATCTCTTTGTTGAAACAAATCAATATATGCTCTTTAAAAAGAAAGATGCAGCAGACATGATCCTTAAAGATCAATTGATTCGTATCAATGACTCGCAAAAAAGCGATTTAGTCTACTTTTTGAAGTACGGATTAACTGATAAGAAAGATCTCCAGAGAATTATGCCTTAAAAAATTGGTAGCGAAATTTGTATAAACAAGCAGATTTCGCCCATATTTCATTAATATCTTCGCAACGTGTTACAATAACTATTGTCGCGTTAAACTTATGGGGAAGTTGATGAAAAAGTTGATTTTATTTTTAAGCATAGTCGCAATTTCAAGCACTTATGCTCTTGTAACAGATGAGAATTACGAAGGAGTGACGGATGTTCAATTCGATGTTGTCCGTTCATTTGATATTCTTGATCCTGAAACAGGTTACTCCCACCGAATTGATGCCCCAAAGAGAGGAAGTGATAAGAGTATAAAGGTTCGTATTGTTGGTCAAAATAATTGGGCCTATCGAATTAAACTTGAAGTCGACGGAGTTGAGCAAGATAAGACTTATCATGTAACGAAACGATATCTTAAAGAGGCCCTTGATATGGCAACGGCCTATAACTATATCCGCTTAAACCGTACTATTGATGAAGTAGGGAATCCTCCAATTGAGCCTTGTGAAGGTAGTGATATTTTATCTGAAAACCGTCCTGTTTATGTTGGCGAAATTTTTGAAGAGCCTAAGAATATCATTACAAGTAATCAAAAGTGGAAGGCCGGTTGCGAGGTCTTAGAAAACCGTAATTCATTAACTTCAAGCGATAGCAATACTAAGTCAAAGCTTGGACAATGTATTAGGAGTATCCAAAACTCAATTACACGTCAGGGTTCTTTAAAAAATCGTGGGCAAATATTTAAAAACCTCTACCGTTATTTAAGACCGGAAGAGCAGCACTTTGCCGCTATGATCTTTACTGCTCAAGGTGAAGCTGGAATCCTTGTTCGTGATATCAATGGTGGTGAAAGACACCCTGAAGAAATGATGATGATCATGAAGGTTATTGATAATCGTGTTCGTAACTCGAATGAAGATGCATCTCGTGCTGGTAAAGAAGGTAGTACGACTGCTCTCGATATTGCTTTAGATCCATGGCAATTCTCGATGTATAACCATAATGAAGATAATTGGAGACAAATGATGCTTCCTGGTCGAAATCAAGAGTTTGATACGGCCATTGATGCTTATATGAAATTTGGAACGGCCAATTTTAAGCCGAAGCCAGATGTTGATCATGTTTACCATTACCATGCAAACTGGATGCTTCCAACAAATGATGCTTGGGGAGATAACTTTAGAGCAAATCAAGATAATTGGGAGTTAAATGTTCAAGTTGATGGAAATCTTCTAAGACAGCCAAACCCAATGTATAATGAAAACAATGCAAGTGATCGTAAGAAGATTGCGAAAAGTTGGAAAAGACAACGCCATATTTTTTATAAACCAATCGATACAGATGGAAAGATCGTTGATGGCGACGATTGGCATTGGACTGTAAAGAAACCGTTTAGGTCATAATGAAAAAGATACTATTAATTACAACATTTCTATTTCAAACAATTGTTAGCGCTGGTGTTAGTGACTGGTCAATTGTAAATATTAAAGGTGACTTCTGGCTTAAGAAAAAAGATTCGAAAACACTTAAGGCAAAAATCACAAAACGTACTGGAAAAAGTAAAGTTACTGAGACTAAGTCTGTTGGTGATAATTATGAATTGATAATTTATTACGCAGGTTCAGCGGGTACTTTCCAGTTAATAGATATTTACTACGCAGTCATCTTTGATAAGAAGAAAAATCAATTTATTGGAGACTACCCTTGGGAATATAAAGCTCAAGAAGGATCTAAAAAAGTTGATAATCCAAAATGGGATATTTCAAAGAAGGTCATTAAAATTAATGACCCACAAACTGACTTGAAGAAAACTATCCAATTAAGATCAAACTAAGAAATCATAAATGAGTGAGGCGAGGGCGCGTGCGTCCTTTGCCGATAACTCGTCAAATAACGGATTGTATTCGTAAATTCCTAAAATCTGTTTTTTACTCGCTGTATACTCTTTATATTGAGAAACAAGCTTTCTTAAAAACTCAAGAGGGATTCCGTCGTGATTTACAGCGCTCACACTTTGCATATCACTAGCTGCAATAGCGTCTGCATCGATACTAAAGAGAATATCACCATCATGTTTTTCGTAGATCTCTTTCATAAAGCTAGTGTCGCTAAAAGTAAGAGATAACTCTTTGAGCTTTTTCGTATCGATAATATCCATCTTCATACCTTCATAATTTTGAGGCACGTTTGCATATTGATGAATTCCAATTTGCAAAATTTTGACTTCTTTCTGATTGGCCACTTGGCGAAATGGAGTCCCTGAATGATAGACATCATCACTTCTTGTATCAAGGTGGGCATCAATATTGATTAGAAGTGGATTCTTTAGTGCAACACCCATGGCAAGAGGATAGACATGGTCGTGTCCTCCACCAAGGTGAACTAATTTCTTTGCTTTTATCTTCTTTATTTTCTCGATTGATTGGGCCTGCATTTTATCAAAGTCCAACTGTCCTTGGTTGGCGATACTTATTATTCCAAGCTCACTGAGGCTATTATGATCGGCAAATTTTTTTAGCTGAGAAAGGATTACTTTTGGCCCGTGAGAGGCGCCGCGGCGGCCACCGTTTCTCACAACACCAAGGTCGTTCTCACTTAGTAGAAGAGCTTGCTGTGAATTAAAGTCATCAATTTTAAAGCGAGTGGCAATAGATTGTGATTTTCTTTTGTTAAGATTGTCATCTATTTCTTTCCAGCCCATGTAACTTCCTTTAAAGTATAACTATGCAAAAAAATTGGTATATTAATCAGTCCGGCAAAAATAAGGGACCATTCAACGCTCAAGATATTATCGACTTTTATGATAAAGGTCTAATTAAATCCTATCAACTTTGCTGGCGCAAAGGGGCCAAGAATTGGAAGCCTGTCTTTGCAGTCATTCAAGTTGCCCGTAATGAGGCCCAATCTTATTATGAGTCTAAGGTTTTAGATGAAGATCATGATCTTCCTGAGATTCCTATACACGAAGCAAAGTTCTTTGATGACTACAATGAGGATGATACTCCACCTCCTTTAGAGGAAGAGATTGAAGATGAGGACGATTTTGAACGTGAGTTAGAAGATAGTAGCGAGAAACTTGATGTCGCAGCAGACATTAAGTTACCTAGTAAGTTTCCAATTTATACAACAGTTATTGCAAGTTTTATCATCACAGTTGTTGTGGTTATCAGTTTCTACATGGCCGCAGGCCCTAAAGTGAAAGAAGTTGAGTTAAAAAATATCTCTATTAGTGCACTAAATGAATTTAAGAAGCCTGTTAGTGCAAATGATGTACATTTAATTGTTAATAAGGATATGTCTGCTCTTTATATAAAGCTTCCATTTAAAAGGAGAGTAAGTGTTGAGCTCATTCTTCATCGAAAACCAGATGAGCTACATCGTGGGGATGTTCTCGTAAAGGCCCATAATATTGGAGAAGGCGGAATTATTGAGTTTAAGGATCTAACATTAGAGGAAGGACAAAACTTCATACCTGGTTCTTATGCAGTAACTTTCATTTACGATTATCTTGGACTATTGGATAATATTAAGAGTAAATTTGGGACTGGTTCAAACCGTGAAGTTTTAGAAAAGAAAGTATTCCTTGTTCCTGAAACACGTGAAAAATATATTGCACAAATTACAAAAGTTGAGAAAAAGAAGACTGTTGCTTCAAAAAAGAATATTGCTGCAATTAATGAAAAGCTTAGAACACTAGAGGCCCTCATTTCTTCGATGTCTATTCACTATCGTCTTTCTCTTAGTCAGGTTAGTGGATGGTTGGCCCATAAAGAATTTAAGCAACGATATGCAAAGAATATTGCACCTTTGTTACAGAGTATTATTTTATCGAATTATGATCTTAATGATGCAAGACTTTCTAGTGAAGAGAGGAAACTTGAAAATGAAATACACTCTTTGGGTAAAGATATAAGTGCTTGGAGTGTGAAGCTTACTGATAAGCTGTCTCGCTATGGAATGCTAAATAAGAAAAAGCGTCTCTACCTAAGAAAGTTTATGGATGATGACCGCGTGATTTTTCAGTCTTCAAAGAATGATATTCAAGCAGAAATTCAAAAGCTACTCTAAGTCTACTGGAATATACTTTCCGCGCTCATTTTGCGTAATCTTTGCACTGGCGTATTTAGGGTCATGTTCAAAAATTACGCGAAGATCTTTTTCTACAATCATCTTTAGAAATTCAATCTTATCAACAGTCGTCTGCCCAGGAGCAATGTCATAGCCCATAACCCAAGGCACGTGAACGTGATTTGATGTTGGGATTAGATCGGCAAGATAGATATATTCATTTGTATATGGGTGTATAAGGTGAGGAGTATGGCCATAAGAGCACTTAAAACGAAGGCTATCATTACTTAATTTTAAAATTTCACCTTCTTTTCCAGTGAGCCAGTGAACACGTCCAGCTTTATCAAACCTTTCAATTGTTTCTTTAAAGTATTGCTTATGAAATGAGCCACTATCTCTTAACGTTGGATTAAGTGCATATTCCCAGTGGTCTTTGTGAAGGTGAATCGTGGCGTTTGGAAAGACCGGTGCAAATTCACCATTTTCATCTTTATATACCATCCCACCAACATGGTCGAAGTGTAGGTGAGAGATCACAAGGTCTGTCACACCTGCACAATCAATTCCCTTGTCGGCAAGTGCCTTCTTTAAAGGAGAGTGTTCTTGGCGTACATCGAATTGCTCGTCAAACTTTTCACCGTGATAATCGCCAATTCCCGTATCTGTTATAATGATGCGATCTTGGTCCTTGATGATCCAAAGTCTTAGGTCGAGGTCAATGCGGTTGTCATTATCCGCAGGATGAACCTTGTTCCATAATGGTTTTGGAATAATGCCGAACATGGCACCACCGTCTAATCTAAATTTACCAGGGCTAATAAGTATGTTTTCCATGTCATAATTGTGCGAAAGTTTAGAAATTGCTACAAGACTGTAAGCGTTATATTGTGAATAAATCTTCAGTTCTAAATCTTAATCATTTAATGCACAAAAAACTTGGGGAAAATGACACGACTCACCTAGAAAGATATGGTCTTGCCCTCTATTATAAGCCAGTAAAATCATGAATATTTCATAGACAAAAAACTTAGGAGTTTTAATGAACGTACATGAGTACCAGGCCAAGGGTTTAATGAGAGATATGGGCCTGAAGGTTCTTAGAGGTGAAGTAGCGAAGACTGTTGATGAAGCAGTTGCTGCTGCAGAAAAATTAGGTGGAAATATTTGGGTTGTTAAGGCTCAAATTCACGCAGGTGGGCGTGGTAAAGCAGGTGGTGTTAAGCTTGCAAAGTCAATCGAAGAAGTTCGCTTACACGCTGACGATATTCTAGGTAAGACTCTTGTTACTCACCAAACTGGTCCAGAAGGAAAGAAAGTACACACACTATTCATCGAAGAAGGATGTGACATCGAGCATGAGTACTATGCTGGTGTTGTTCTAGACCGTGCAACTGGTAAAGTTACAATGATGGCCTCTGAAGAAGGTGGAGTTGAAATTGAAGAAGTTGCTCACAATACTCCAGAGAAAATTATTAAAGTAGCAATCGATCCAGCAGCTGGGTTCACACCATTTGTTGCTAGAAAGCTTGCATACGGAATTGGTCTTAAGACAAAAGAAGAAGTGAAGGAAGCTTCAATTTTCTTTAAAGGTCTTTACGATCTATACATGAAGTATGACTGTTCAATTGCAGAGATCAACCCATTAGTAAAAACTAAGCAAGGTGATATCTTAGCACTAGACGCAAAGTTAAACTTTGATTCAAACGCTCTTTTCAAGCATCCAGAGGTTCAAGAACTAAGAGATCCAACTGAAGAAAGTGATAAAGAACTTGCAGCAAGTGAATTTGGTGCAGCATATATTGAGCTTGATGGAAATATTGGTTGTCTAGTAAACGGTGCAGGTCTTGCAATGGGTACAATGGACATCATTAAGCTACACGGTGGTGAGCCAGCTAACTTCCTTGACGTTGGTGGATCAGCAACAAAAGAAACTGTTCAAAAAGCATTCTCTCTAATTCTTCAAGATGAGAACGTAAAAGCAATTCTAGTTAATATCTTTGGTGGGATCATGAAATGTGACATTATCGCTGAAGGTGTTGTTGCAGCTGCAAAAGAACTAGAACTTACAGTTCCATTAGTAGTACGTCTAGAAGGAACAAACGTTGCTCTAGGTAAGAAAATATTAAATGAAT
Organism: Halobacteriovorax sp. DA5; assembly: GCF_002903145.1. NCBI lineage: Bacteria > Pseudomonadati > Bdellovibrionota > Bacteriovoracia > Bacteriovoracales > Halobacteriovoraceae > Halobacteriovorax > Halobacteriovorax sp. DA5. The sequence continues at coordinate 622,724 of NZ_PPDJ01000001.1, forward strand.
CAGATCTTGCAATTATCGCTGCTGAAGATCTAGCTGATGCTGCAAAGAAAGCAGTTGAAGCAGCAAAAGGGGAGGCGTAATGGCCATTCTTATTAATCGTGATACAAAACTAATCACTGTTGGTTTTACAGGTAAGCAAGGTACTTTCCATTCACTACAATCAAGAGATTACGGTACTAACTTTGTTGGTGGTGTAACTCCAGGTAAAGGTGGAACAGTTCACGAAGGTTTCCCTGTTTTCAATACAATCAAAGAAGCTATGAATAAGACGGAAGCGAATGCGGCCATGATTATGGTTCCACCTCCGTTCGCAGCTGACTCAATCCTTGAAGCAATCGATGCAGAAATGCCACTTATCATTGCTATCACTGAAGGGATTCCTATCCTAGATATGGTTAAGGTAAAAGCAGCTCTTAAAGGTTCAAAATCAAGACTAATTGGTCCTAACTGTCCAGGTGTTATCACTCCAGGTGAGTGTAAGATCGGAATTATGCCAGGTCACATCCACATGCCAGGTCGTGTTGGTGTTATCTCTCGTTCAGGAACTCTTACTTATGAAGCTGTTTACCAATTAACTCAAAGAGATATCGGACAATCAACTTGTGTTGGTATCGGTGGTGACCCAGTAAACGGAACTAACTTCATCGACGTACTAGAGCTTTTCGAAAAAGATCCAGATACAGATGCTGTTATCATGATCGGTGAGATCGGTGGTTCTGCAGAAACAGATGCAGGTCGTTGGATTCAAAAGAACATGAGTAAGCCAGTTGTTTCTTTCATCGCTGGTGCTTCAGCGCCTCCAGGTAAGAGAATGGGGCACGCAGGTGCAATCATCTCTGGTGGTGATGACACTGCTGAAGCTAAGTTTAGAATTCTTGAAGAGTGTGGTGTAACTGTATCACGTTCTCCAGCTGAACTTGGTGAGACAATGGAGAAGGTTTTAAAGAACCTTTAATTAAAGAATTTAGGAAATTTTCCGCAAGATAATTTTAAGGAGATTAAAATGGAAAGAACTTTTAGTATCGTTAAGCCAAACGCGCTTCTTGATAACAACATCGGTAACATCATTAAGAGATTTGAAGAAGAAGGTCTAAGAATCGCTGCTCTTAAACTTACTCACCTTTCAAAAGAGAAAGCTGAAGGTTTCTATATCGAGCACAAAGACAGACCATTCTTTGGTGAGCTTGTTGCTTTCATGACTTCTGCGCCAGTTGTACTTATGTGCCTAGAAGGTGAAAACGCAGTTGAAAGAAACAGAGAAATCATGGGGGCTACTAACCCAGCTGAAGCTGCTGAAAATACTCTAAGAAAGCTATATGCTAAGTCAATCGGTGAAAACGCTGTTCACGGTTCTGACTCTCTAGCTTCTGCAGAAAGAGAACTTGCTTATTTCTTCGAAAAAGATGAAATTTGTCCACGTTTCTAATTATCTTTTTATCTTAAAAGCATAATGAGAGAAGGCCTTGTCTATGACAAGGCCTTTTTTATGTTTATAAAGAGAATTTGTCGTGTTAAGTTTACGTATGAAAACTCTTGTACTGTCTTTAGCATTATTCGGGATTTCGGCATTTGCTCAGATCCCAAGACAAAAAATTAAAATAATGAATCAACGACTTCATAAAGAGCTTAAAGTTGTAAAAGTTGATTATTTTACAAATATTCCAAGTGAAGAATTCTACTTCGTCGATCCCTATCAAAAGAATAAAAAGAATAAAGCGTTGGCATTCTCTCTTGAGAATCTTTTCAAGCACTTTGCTCCAGATGCAAAGTCAGTAAAGCTAACGGCCATTAATCTTTATCAAGTTATTATCCAAAGAAATACTGAGAGGGCCAAAACAACTTACGTCATGTATAAGCAAGATGGAAATTGGATGGAAAACTCTGACTTAGGTCCTTTAAGGGTTATCAGAAAAGGTTTAGGTATAATTCCGAATGATAAAATTACCAAAGAAGGAATAGATTGGATTTGGATGATTAATGAGATTTCTTTCATCTATGAATAAATTTTCGAATAAACACTTATTTTACAGTTTCATCGTAATTTTTATATTTGTTATCGCTGCAGGAGTAGGGGCCGGTCTTCGTATCTTTGATAAAGATGAGCCTAAGCTGTTTAATGCTCGTGTTATTTCGAGATTGTATTTTCAAGTGGTCGCAAGTATTCATGCCACTTCCCAGAACCTTGAAGAATTTAAAAAGAGTCCAAGTTCTGAAGCCCTTGAGTCCGCTTTTCTTAGGGCCGATGCAATCCTTGGTCATACAATGGCCTATAGGAGTGAAATCTACTCTCTTGCTGAATATGATACAGAGTCGTTTCTGAAATATCTCTCTGAAGTCGACCGTAGCTTTAATACTGCTAGACAAAAGATTGAAGCACTCCTTTTTAAGGTTGAGTCAAATGTGGGATATTCTTATGTTGCTAGTGACTTGAATAAAATTGATGAAGTTCTAATCATCTTAGAGCGCTTGAATAATCTAACATTAAAGCTAGAGAGTGAGTCATGGCTGTTGTCTGCAAATGTATTTGGGGATGCTGCAGGTTCATTTGAATTTAATCGAATTGTTTTTCTCACTTCTTTAATTGGTCTATTTATTTGTCTGACCGGCTTTCTGATCATGCTTATTTTAAAGAGTAGGAGTGATGAAGAGCTAAAAGAAAAAAATGTTGAGCTGCTTAATAATTATCGACTCGCAAACCTAGGTGAGTTTGCCGCTAATGTTGCTCATGAGATCAATAATCCACTCACGGTTTTATTGTGGAGCGTAAAAAGAATTGAAAAAGTTAATAACAGCGATGGGGAAATGAAAAACTTGGCGATGATTAGAGGTCAGGCCGAGAGGATTGATCAGATCATTAAGGGGATAAAGCTTCTTTCTCAAAATTCTAATCACTTAAATAATAGCCCAATAGATATTGAAGAACTCTTTGAACACCTGCGAGAGATTATTATTCATAAATGTGTCGCTAATAATATTGTTTTGAATATTGAAGGGAGTTGCTCAGGAAGTAAGGTCTGGGGGAAAGAGGTTCAACTTCTTCAAGTTTTCACAAACTTTATTGTTAACTCTATTGATGCAATGGAGGGAATGAATAATAAGAAAATTTCGATTAAGTATAAAACTAATCTTGAAGATCAGTTACTTATTCATATTATCGATACCGGTAGGGGGATTGATCTTAAAGATCAGAAGAAGCTTTTTGCTTATATGTACACGAGTAAGCCTGGTACAGGTATGGGAATCGGACTTGCCCTTAGTTCACAGATCATTGAGTCTCTTAACGGCCATATCAAATACCTAAATAATGAGGAAAATACGACTTTTGAAATCATGTTGCCCCTTTATCGCTAATTAGTTTCTATATTTCTTTTATACTTGGTCAAATCGACTTAATCGTGATAAAAATTATTTATGAAAATTTTGCTACTAATCGCTACGTTTTTTAGTATTAGCGTGATTGCTAAAGTACCTAGACAAAAAATTGCAATCTTAAATCAAAAACTTCATACGGAAGACAAGGTTGTGAAGGTTGATTACTTCACTAAAATCCCAAGTGTTGAGTTTGATTTTTTTGATCCATATCAACAGCACAAGAAGATAAAGGTAACAGCTTTCTCTCTTGAGAGTCTGTTTGTTTATTTTGCGCCTACAGCTACGTCGGTGAAACTTAAGGCCATTAATCTTTATAAAGTTCATATTAAAAGAAATGTTGAACGTTCTAAAACGACTTATATTATGTATAAGCAGGATGGGAAGTGGCTTGAAAATTCAGAGCTTGGCCCTATGAGAATTATTAGAAAAGACTTAGGGGTCATTTCAAAAGATAAGATTACTGAAGAAGGAGCTGACTGGATTTGGATGATAAATGAGATCGAATTCGTCTATGAGTAAGCTTTCTAATAAGCATTTATTCTATAGTTTCTTAATTATTCTCGTTTTGATGCTTTCTGCTGGATTTGGAGCAGGGCTTCGAATTTTTGATAAGGAAGAGCACAGACTTTTTAACTCAAGAGTTGTTGCTAGACTTTATTTTCATGTGGCCTACGCTATTCATGACACTCATAAAAAACTTATAAAATTTAAAGATTCACCAACAATTGATAATCTCGAAGATGCCTATTTAAGAATTGATGCTAGCTTTGGACAAATTAGTGCACTAAAGAGTGAAGCTTTTATTTTAGATGAGTATGAAACGAAATCATTTCAAGACTACCTGAAGGTTGCAAATGAAATCCTCACGTCTGCTCGTGGTATTATTGAGACAGTTCTTACGAGGGCCGAGAGTGTAGATGGCTATCAATTTACGGAAAATGACTTTAAGGAGATTGCTCGCTCAATTCTAATTCTAGAGCGACTCAGTGACTTGAACTTAGAGCTTGAAAGTGAGTTTTGGCAAATCTCTGCCTATGTCTATGGCGATATCACCAAATCTTTTGACTTTAAGCGTGCTGTTTACCTAGCTTCTCTTACCGGTTTAACTATCTGCCTTATTGGTTTCCTCGTCATCCTTGTTTTAAAAATTCGAAGTGATGAGAGGCTTGAAGAAAAGAATGTTGAGCTTGTTAATAATTATCGTCTGGCAAATCTAGGTGAGTTTGCGGCCAATGTCGCTCATGAAATTAATAATCCTCTTACTGTACTTCTGTGGAGTGTGAAAAGACTAGAGAAGAACACTGCTGATGAAGAAGAGAAGAAAAAGTTTAATATGATTAAGAATCAGGCCCAAAGGATTGATCAAATTATTAAAGGGATCAAGCTTTTATCTAAGAACTCTAATCATCTAAACAATAGTGCAATTAATGTAGATAAGCTCTTTGATCAGCTACAAGAGCTTGTTATTCATAAATGTAGTGCAAATAATATTGCTTTGAATATTGAAGGTGACTGTAAAGGTTGTCAGATTTGGGGAAAGGAAGTTCAGATTCTTCAGGTACTCACAAATTTTGTTTCCAATTCTGTTGATGCAATTGAAGAGATGGAAAGAGGGCGAATTACGATTCGCTATAAATCTAATAGTGAAAACCAATTGATCATACATATTGTTGATACAGGTAAAGGGATTGATCTTAAGGATCAGAAGAAGCTCTTTGCATATATGTATACAACTAAGCCAGAAGCCGGTATGGGCATTGGTTTGGCCCTTAGTACTCAGATCGTTGAGTCGATGAATGGCCACATTAAATATCTTAATAAAGAGGAGAATACGACTTTTGAGATCATGCTTCCTCTTTATCGTAACTCAGCTAAATATAAGTAGTTGAAATTATTGGGTCGTTTCTCTACAACGAACTGTCTAAAATTCAAAGATCATATGTAAATCTTACAAGGCTCATTGAGGCTGATGCTGCGTCGTAGTATATTCAATGGGAGAGAAAATACCCTTGGAGGTAGAAATGTTTAACATTGGAGATTACGCAGTTTGCCCTGGCCACGGTGTGGGACAAATTGTGGACATCGAAGATCGCGAGGTAGGAGGACAAAGTCTTTCATTCTACATCATTAAAGTTGTAGCTAATGGAATGACTGTAATGGTTCCTACGAATTCCAAAGATGGAATTAGAGTACTCGTCGACGAAAAAGAGATCAGTGAAGTTTACGAGCTTCTTAATGATCATGATGTAACAGTTGATAATTCAACTTGGAACCGTCGTTATAGAGACTATATGGAAAAAGTGAAGACTGGTTCACTTATTGAGATTGCTGATGTCCTTAGATCACTTTTCTTATTAAAGAATAAGAAGAATCTTTCGTTCGGTGAAAAGAAAATGCTTGAGCAGTGTAGAGACCTAATTGTTCAAGAGATTTCAATCAAGAACGGGGCAGAGAAAACTGAAGTAAAAAATCAAATTGAGAGCTGTTTTAATTAATAGCTTTATAAGTTCAAGGTTCTTTTGAACTTATTCTCTTGTGTTGTGTGTGTGAAATAAGCGTTTGTGGGGTAACTTGCAAGCGCTTTATTTTTTTCAAAGACTTTCAAAATATCTTTTTTCAACATTTTCGAGTAACTCTTTTGGTGTAACTTCCATAATGTACTCAGTATTTCCTTCGTAATTGATTCGCTCGTGAATTGGTTTAAAGCCCCAGCGCTTAAATGAACGGGCCCTAATTTTATCCGCTTCTATGACAATGCGATCAAGGCCCTCTACTTTCTGTGCCGCAAATGTAACGGCCGCTATTAAGTCATTTGCATTGAAAATGGAATCATTCCCATCTACTGCAAAACGTCCAATTTCGGCTATTATTTCACCTCTTTGTCTTTCTACCTCATGGCCAGTAAAGATCTCAAGAGGAAGCTTCTGATTTACTTCTTTTGAAAGAGTAATTGAAATTGTTCCCGAAATATCGATCGAATCTTTTTCTCTAGATAGGTAGCGAATACCAGAATCATCATGACCTTTAAATGAATATTTTATCTGAGAGTTTCGAGCTGCTGCAAGAACGATTGTACGACTTTCTAATTGCTCTGTTATTTCTTTAAGCTTATCTAAGTCTTGGTCTTCGATATTTAGACGATTCTTGTATTCATTAAAAAGAAAGTCTCTCACGGTACTGACTAGTTCAGGACGTGATTCATAGTCTCTGATAGCATCAATCATATGAAAGGATGCCTTCACTTCATTATCATCCATATAGGTAAAGCTTTGAATCTTTTTGATCCTTCTTTGAGGTGAGAAAAAGTTTTGATTGTAGTTTAAGCTATTTAAAAAGTTCGCAAACATCGTTTGGTAAGTTATCTCTTCACTCTCATTTGCAGAAATATTAAAGATAGAGTTGCTCGTTGAGCTCGAGTTATCAAAATGTACAAGAGTTCTTGTTCTTCCTTGAGAGTCTACATGAACTGGCTCGTGTAACTTATAAGGGTTATCTCCAAGTTGTGCATATGGGACGTAATCTAATTCTCCACGGTAGAATTTGATAAGAGTATTGATTCGTTGATATTCACCTAGAAGATAATCTGTTATTTCTTTTTCATCTTTCTTATGAGCTTCATAAATAATAGTGCTGATATCATTTTGATACTTATAAAGTTTTGAAATATTATTCTCGTATTGCTTTTGATGATAGTCGCTTAGTTGTGATAGGGGAGTTACGGCCTTTACTTTATCGGCCTTAATAAGATGCTGCTGATTAAGAGGAACTTTTAAATTCCCTCTTAAAGTAGTGAAAACTAAGTGGCCATCTTCTATCTTACGATCTAGTCCTGAACGATGGATATAAGAAAGGTTGATCCCCTTATACTTATCTTTCAGATAAGTCATGATTTGTGCAACCTTTGTGTCATACTTAGGATCCGCTCCAAAATTAACAAATTCAGAAATGGCCTCGAGACAAGAATTTGGCCTATTTACACTTGCAATTGAGCGGCGTGCAACTTCGTCTTTACTAAGAATAAAGCTAAGAACAACTAGAATGGAAAATACACAAGATATTAGAATCTTCACCAATAGCTTTTCGGAAATTCTACGGCAATTCTTTAGTTGTTTAGTCGGTTAATTAACGTCTCAAGCCTTTTTATGTAGGCTTCAACCTCTTCTTTTGGATCAATTACATTATAAAGGCTTAATATCTGGATGATAGCACCTGTTAGAAATTCATGAATGGCCTGACCAGCAAGCTCAGGGTTTAGGTCTTTTGCGAGCTGCCCATCTTTTTGAGCGCTACGAACGAGGTCGATAATCCTCTGTCTACCGGTGTGAATGAGGTTGGCAGCAGTTTGTGAAACCTTCTTGTCGATAGAAGCGCGATAGTAAAGATAGAGAATCGTTTTTGCCTCATTGGGACGGTCAATGAGCCATTGGAAATTAGCAAGACAATGCTTTTTTAGTTTAGTTAAAGAAGTATCTTCTTCGCAAATTGTGCTTATGACTCTAGCGTGGTTCTTTGTAACGATAAATTCGAGAACTCCAAGAAAGAGTTGAGACTTATTTTTAAAGTAGTGAAAAACTGCAGACTGGCTAACTCCAAGTGTATTTGCAATCTTTTGAAAAGATGCACCATCAATACCTTTGTGCGCCATCTGATCGATTGCTGTCTCAATGATCGCGATCTTTCTTTTTTCACCTTTAGGTGTTTCACCTACACTCATAATAAACCCTAATAACAATTCGAATTTTTACTATCATATAAACTTTCTATCGAGTTTACAAAAACTAACTTGGTTATATTAATGATAACTCAATTTCGCTGTTTTAAACTATGATAATAAGATAAAATAGGCATATGAGTGAAAATGTATTTAATTTAAAATCGAAGTTTAAGCCTTGTGGAGATCAGCCTGAGGCGATTAAAACAATTGTAGAGAAGCTTACAAGCGGCACTAAGGAACAAACACTTCTTGGTGTAACAGGTTCTGGAAAAACTTTTACCATGGCCAACGTTATCCAAAAGCTAGGAAAGAAAACTCTTATTCTCGCCCATAACAAGACTCTTGCTGCTCAACTCTATGCAGAGTTTCGTGAATTCTTTCCTGATAATGCTGTTGAATACTTTGTTTCATATTATGACTATTACCAACCAGAAGCCTATGTTCCTGGAAGTGACACTTATATTGAAAAAGACTCATCAGTAAATGATGAGATCGATAAACTTCGCCACTCGGCAACTCGTTCACTACTGGAAAGAGATGATGTGATTATCATCTCATCTGTTAGTTGTATTTACGGGATTGGTTCCCCTGATGAGTATGCGAATATGAGAGAGACTCTCTTTGTTGGAGATGAAAAAGATCGCGACGAATTTTTAAAGTCACTTGTTGCAATTCAATATGAAAGAAATGATATCGACTTTGTTCGTGGATGCTTTCGCGTTCGTGGTGATATCGTTGAAATCTTTCCGGCCCACGAGGATTCAAATGTTGTACGAGTTGAGTTCTTCGATGATGAGATTGAGAGTATTACAATTGTTGATCCTTTAAGAGGAACAAAGATACAAGCACTACAGAAGGTGACAATCTATCCAAAGTCTCACTATGTTGTTGGTGAGGAGAGAATGGAGCATGCTTTAGAGACTATTAAAGTTGAGCTTCGTGAAAGACTACAGGAATTAGAAAAACAAAATAAACTGGTAGAAAAGCAAAGACTTGAACAAAGAACACTTCTTGATATCGAAATGCTTGAAGAGATGGGCTTTTGTTCTGGTATTGAAAACTACTCGCGCCATATGACAGGAAGTGAGCCTGGTGATCCACCTCCGACTCTCATTGATTTTTTTAGAAAAGACTTTCTTATGATTATTGATGAGTCCCATATTACTGTTCCTCAGGTTGGAGGGATGTATAGGGGAGATAGAGCAAGGAAGTTAAATCTTGTGGATTATGGCTTTAGACTTCCATCAGCACTTGATAACCGTCCTTTAAACTTTGAAGAATTTAAGACAAAGTTAGACGATATTCTTTATGTCTCAGCGACTCCTGGAAATTATGAGTTAGAGAGAACTCACGGTGAGTTTGTTGAACAAATCATTAGACCAACTGGCCTTCTCGATCCAATTATCGAAGTTAGGGATGCTACCAATCAGGTTGATGACCTCCTTGTTGAAGTAAGAAAAATCATAGAAAAAGGTCAAAGAGTTTTAATCACAACACTAACGAAGAAGTTAGCTGAAGAGCTAACTAATTTCTATCATGGTAGTGGAATTAAAGTGAAGTATCTTCATAGTGATATCGATACAATCGAGCGAGTTGAAATCATTCGCGATCTTAGACTTGGGGAATTTGATGTTCTTGTTGGTATTAACTTATTAAGGGAAGGACTTGATATACCTGAGGTTTCTCTTGTCGCAATTTTAGATGCAGACAAGGAGGGCTTCTTAAGATCTGAGAGATCACTCGTTCAGACAATTGGACGTGCCGCTCGAAATAGTGATGGTAAGGTTCTTATGTATGCGTATCAAACGACAAAATCGATGGAGCGAGCAATAGGAGAAACGAAAAGGCGTCGTGCTATTCAGATGGAGTATAATGAGGCCAATGGAATCACTCCTCAAACTATTTTGAAAGAGGTATCTGGTGGTGTTATCGAGACTCTTCGAGGAAATAAGAAGAAAGGTAAGAAGAGTGGACCTAAAGAAGTCTCGATGTCTCCTGAAGAAATTAAGAAGCGTATCGCTGAGCTTAAGCTAGAGATGAAAGAAGCTTCAAAGGATCTTCGATTTGAAGATGCAGCTAAAATAAGAGATGAAATTAAGTTCTTAAACGAATCATTTCTAGTCTTTGGCTAACTTCCGTTGTAATTGGCATACCCTTTAAGAAATTAAATAGTCCAAGAGCATGGCCATGACGAATAGAGAACTCATCTGCTTCAATTTGTTTTGTCATCTCTCCAATTTGTGATCTCATCGTAAAATGACGATAGTAGAGGTGACCTAATTCATGGAAGATAACTGCTTGGGCCATTTCGTTATCTGCTGAACGAATCAATTTTAGTAATTGAGGGTAAATAAGAACAAATGTTTTATCTCCATGTGAAGGAATAACACTTGAGTACATTCCTTGGCTTTCGAGAAAAACTAATTGTCCATATGAGGCCAAGCTCTCACATTCTTCTTCATCGAGTTGTCCAAGTATATCTTGAAAGAATCTAAAAATATGTGGATTTGAAACGATCCAGTGGTGTGCTGGATCAGAAAAGTCCACTAATGGTAGGTTTTGTTCTTCAGTATTCTTTGTAAATGTTTTCTTTATTGCGTTTATCATACAAGATTCATCGGTATGAATCTTAAATGACATCAATTTCAGCGTGTAAATGATGATTACTAGGTAAGCTTTGCCAGCTATAATCTATAAAATATTAAATAGTTACAATATAAATATGAATAATAAACGATTAAGCTTCTTTCTTTTCTCAATTTTTTTTAGCTTCTTTTTAACAAAAGAAGTATTTGCACAACAGAGAATGGAGAGGGCCGAGGCATTTATAGTTACGGCCATGCCTAGTTATTACAAAGTAATTTCCCCTGCAAAAATGAGAAATGGGAGAGTTGCAGTTATTGTTCAAAATAAAACCCTTACTCCGATTCGCGGCAAGTTTGTTGATGAGTTTGATAAGAATTTAAAATTTATTACAGTAAAGTCAGACATGGAAGTAAGTGTTGAATTTGACTTTAATACCAAGAAAAGATTTTTTTTCGTTCCACTAGATCCTGCTTTTCAAAAAATCGTCTTGAATATAGGTAAATCGGCATATGAGATTCCTTCGCAAAAATAATTCAAAGAAAACCATTATTGTAATCTCTGATGTTCATCTCGGAGCAGGCGAGTATGTTGATGGTGTAAGAAACTATCTTGAAGATTTTCACTACGATGAAGAACTAGTGGATTTTCTCGAATATTTTAGTAAAGAAGAATATTCAAATAAAGAAGTTGAATTAATTATTAATGGAGACTTCTTTGATCTTTTGGCCGTTCCTTATATCAAGGTATATGATGACGAATTTTGGTCTGAAGAGTCTTCATTAAAAAAATTAAAAATGATTCTTGAGGCGCATAAAGAAGTTATGCTGGCCCTTAATGATTTTTTGAAAACAAAGAATAAGAAAATTACTTTCATTATAGGTAATCACGATGCGGAGCTTGTTTTTAAATCACTACAGGAGCTTGTTTTATCTTACTTTGACGAAAATATACGATCAAAATTTGAAATACGTCACCTAAATGATGAGTATCGTCCTGCTGATCGAGTTGTTCTTAAGCATGGCCACGAGTATGAGATTGCTCATACCTTTGATGAAGAGCATTGTATTATCGAAGATGAGTCTGGTAAGCGCTATTTTAATCCTCCGTGGGGATCTTATTACGTCACAAGAGTAATCAATAAGTTTAAAGAGGAGCGAGATCACGTAAATGCTGTAAGACCTATCAATAAGTTCTTAATTAATGGACTTATTTACGATACATTCTTCACGCTGCGCTTTATGCTCGCAAACGTTATCTATTTCATCATGGTTCGTTCAATTTATCTTTTTAAGATAAGTGATAATTTTGGTGATTGGTTAAAACTATTCTTTAAGGAATTAGCACTCTTTCAAGATTACGAATCTCTGACTTTCGATTATCTACAGCAAGCAGAAGATACAGATGTGCTAATTGTTGGTCATACGCATGAGCCGATTTGTCGTACCTATTCTAATGGGAAGACATTTATAAATACTGGAACATGGACTCGTATGTATAATCTCGATTTTGGAAAGGGAACTGGAACGACTCAGTTAACTTTCGCTAAGATTGAAGTTATGGATAATAAAAATGATAATGAAACGAGTATTCAGGCGAATCTTCACACTTGGATGGGAAGAAATACACTTCCGTACGGAACATTTAATTAATAACTAATAATTAAAGAGATAGTATGCTAGTTACATGAGGCTTTATACGGCCGCTGTAATTGACATTGAGTCCACTAACTCCTGCTCCAGCATCAATCATATAAACAACACTACTTAGAGATGTTTTTTCTCCGGTAATCAGTCCGTAGCTAAATTCCATGATGTGAGAGACAAACTCAAGGATCTCACTGCTTAGGCCAAGGCCTGCTTGTGATATTTGATCGGGCATTCCTGAACCATCATATTTTTCATGATGAGTATCAATGAGTTTCTTACACTCTTCACTTAACTTAATACCGCTTTGATCAATAAACATACGACTAAATTTAACATGTTTGTAATATTGCTCTCTTTGATCGTGAGTGATTTCAGTTTGATTGCCATGAATGATATTAGGCGATATTTGAGTAAGGCCAATATTTGCTAGGAATGAAGCACATACTAGGTCTGCAAGATCTTGTGGGTTATCAATCATCATTTTCTTCGCAAAGAAATAACTGAGAGCGACGATTCTATTTGTCAGATTATCTTTATTCATATGCACACCTGCAAAGTGACGTGCAAGAGATACAGTGTGGCTTATATCAATTGAAAAAAGCATGATTTCTTTTTGGGCCCTAAGTATGATAGGTAGAAAGTCATCCTTATCGATTGCTTTTGAGACCATACTGCGAAGTGGGGGAAGTGCGATATGTTCGCTTATCCTTTGTTCCTCAATAATGTCTTCGTACTCTTTTAAAATTTCAATCTTCTGCTTTGTTTCTTCAATAACTCTTGGTTCAATCTTATCGAGTTCTCCAACTGTGGCCAAATAAGTCATTCTCTGGGAAAGCTTTACTGCGATCTTACCTTTATTACTATCTTCAATATAACGTAGTAGTTCATAACTATCATTTGTTAATGGAGTATTGGCCTTTAGTGACAAATTATATGTTTTATCTTTCAAGTTGTAGACATAGAGTGAAAAAGGAAAAGTTTTAATGTCTTTTAGTGAACTTAATTTGATAAAGAAATATGCCCTCATTTCTTACCTCCAAAGATTCCTTTAAAGAGACCACTAACAGATTCTGTAATGGATGAGCTCTTTTTTGATTCAATCTTCTTAGATGCTCGATCTTCTCCACTAAGGTAGCTTCCCTTGATTACTTGTAGACATTGTTCGACCCTTTTTGGATTTTCATTTGATCTTGCAATTTCACCCTTGGAAGTCAGAAATAGAATGAAGTTATGGTATTTTCCATTTTCTATGATTGGTATGTGATAGTAGAGCAGCTCACTTTGAAATGTTGTATCATTCCAACTAGGTTTTCTCTTTGCTTTTAAAACATTCTTTATGGCCTCGAAGCGATCATCAACATCTTCATTGCCTAGAATACACTCATTTTGAATATTATAAATGACGACAGTTCCAATGCAAAAACTATTTATATATTCATTTGTGAAGCTTTTTACTGCGTCACCATCAATAACAAAATTCATCGCCTCGATAAAAAAGTTCATATCTTTTGGATCTGGAATAAAGATTGCGTCTAGGGCATCTTCAATTTCTTGTTCATTTTTTAGCCTCTCTGCTTCAGCATCGGCCAGTGCCTTTGCTTGTTGTGCTTCAAGTGCTCTTTTTCTTTCTTCTTCCTGCTTTTTTCTTGCATCTTCTTGTTGCTGAATCTTTAATTGTTCTGCTAGACGATTTGCTTCTTCTCTTTTTTTAGCAGCAAGCACATCCTGAGATTCGGAGAATTTTATTTCTAATTCTTCTTTCGAACCACCTTCGTATTCAGGTTGTTTATCAAGGTTTGAGTAATCAATAGTTTGCTCGCCAAGATCACCCTTCTTTTCGTATTCAATAGTTGGTCCAGGAGGTCTTGTTACTTCTTCGTTTTCGGCCTTGTTATCTAAATTAAGATCTAAATTATGTACATTATCATACTTTTTATTTTTCTCTTTAGAGTGCGCATCGAGAGAAGCAAATAGATCTTCATTGTCTCTATTATTTGTCTGATTATCACGAGAACCATTATTCTTACTCATTGCCAGATCGGCACTGTCTTTCGATTTACCTTGGAGACCTTTCTCGTTATCAATAAGTTCATCATTAGATGAAGACTGTATTCCTTGTTGATCTCTTCCCTTAGAAGTGGTCTTATTTGACTGTAGCTCTTCTAATGTTTTCAATAAGTCATCATCAAAATCGTCATCACTATAATCAGTATCGCTTTGTGTAGGAGTAAGCTTTCCACTAAGATTTGGTCTACTCGTTTTGCTATCATTTAAGTTTGATTTTTTTATATTATCAAGACTTGCAAAGAGGTCTTCGTCGGTATCTTTTTCATTTTCTACATTATCTAATGTTGCGGAGATGCTACCTTTAAGTGAACCATCTTTCTCATTCGATTTATTTGTCGCATTTTTAACTTTATCGAGACTTGCAAAGAGGTCTTCGTCAGTATCTTTTTCGTCTTCTATGTCATCAAGAGTAGGAGATAGCTTACCTTGAAGGCTTCCACCAAGGTCATCGGCTTTATTTGCTGATTTTTTGACAGTATCAAGACTCTTGAAAAGATCGTCTTCGAAATCATCGTCTTCAATGTCATCTAATGTTGGAGATAAACTCCCCTTAAGTTGTCCACTTTGTTGGCCTGAGTTTTGTGAACTCTTTTTTACACTATCAAGACTTTTAAAAAGGTCCTCATCAAAGTCGTCTTTATCTTCATCATAGTCATCTAAAGTAGGGGATACTTGTCCTTTTAGACTTCCTCCTAGATCCTTATTTGATTTACTTGATTGCTGTTCAAGGCTTTTAAAGAGATCCTCTTCAAAATTTATCTCAGGAGTGTTGTCGGCCTTACTATTCTTTTCTAATGAGCCTTTAAGATGGCCACCTTCTTGATTATTTTGCTTTTGGTGTGCACTTAAGTCTTTTAATGACATTCCTTGTTCTTTAATTTCGTCATCATCACTATAATCTGCATATGTACTATCATCAAAGACATCCTTATTAGCTTTTTGAGGAGCTGTCTTTGAAACATTTCCCTTTAAGTGCCCACCATTATTATTTCTTTCGGCCTCTTTCTTATCTTCATAATTTCTTTCTTCGAGTGCTGCTTTATCTTCACCACTTCGAAACTCCATTTCTGCTGTTTCTTCGGCCTTCTTTAAAGATCTTAATATAAGATTTACTTTATACTCTAACGTTTTTGCAGGAACAGGTTCTTGTATATACTCTGTTAATCCAATCTTTCTAAACTTTTCTAGAGTTTTAGGAGGCACAGCTTTCGAGTTAATCAGAAGTACTTTTACATTATTTTTATGAATGAATTTTCTTAGCGGTTGAATACATTGAGCTGTCTTTTTAGGACTACAGGCAATCGTTAAAGACTGGCCGATAGTTGGGATTAGTTGATTATATTCCTCGGGACTTTCAACTTCATATATTTCGATACCCTCTGCTTCTGCAGATGCCTCAATAGACTCTTTTAGCTTCTTTACTGCTTCAGTAAGAGGCTCAAGAAAAATGAGCGGTTTCCCTTCTTCCATATAGCTTATTATCGGTAAATCATTTAATTTATTTATGTACTTATCATTATAGAGTCCAAAAAAATTAATGATTTTCGAGACTTTCCTTAATTTTAGAAAATGTAAAAAAAAATCTAAAATAATTTAATATTTTCCTAAAGCTTTCATTTTCACCTCCGAGAAGATTCATGTTAGGTCAGAAGACTTAATTAAAAAGTTAATAAAATTCACAAGAGCAGTATGCTCATTGTTCCAATGGTCGGGACAACCCTGAGTACGGGGGGGAAATAGATCACGGAGGTATCACAATGGGTATGCGTATTAACACAAATGTAACGTCTTTAGCTGCACAAAGATCATTAGGTCTAAGCAACAACGCTCAATCAAAATCTTTAGAAAAACTTTCATCTGGTACAAGAATTGTACGTTCAGCTGACGATGCTGCAGGTCTTGCGATTTCTGAGAAATTAAAAGGGCAAATTAGATCAACTAATCAAGCAGAAAGAAACGCGAATGACGGTATTTCAATGATTCAAATCGCAGAAGGTGGTCTGAATGAAGTATCAAACATCTTAGTAAGACTAAGAGAACTATCTGTTCAATCAGCATCGGACACAGTAGGTGACACTGAGAGACAATTTACTGATCTTGAGTATCAAAACCTTAAGCAAGAGATCCAAAGAATTTCAGAAGTTACTGAGTTTAACGGAAAGAAACTTCTAACTGGTGCTGGTGATAAGTTTGATATCCAAATCGGTATTAATAATGATGATTTCCAAGATAGAATTCAATTCGATACGAATGTTCTGAACTCTTCTCTGGAAAACCTAGGTGTAGCAGACCTTGAAGTTGGCTCGAAAGAGGGTGCTCAATCTGCTCTTGCAAACCTAGACTCTGCAATCGAAAGTATTGCAGGACAAAGAGCTGAGCTAGGTGCTAAGCAAAATAGATTAAATTCTACAATTAACAACCTACAGATCAGTTCAGAAAACTTAAGTGCTGCTAACTCTCGTATCAGAGACACTGACTATGCAGCTGAGACAGCGAAGAAAGCTAAGAATGATATTCTTGTTAACGCTGGTTCTTCAGTACTTGCTCAGTCTAACTCTCAAGGTGCTGCAGCTCTAAAACTAATTGGTTAATTAAAACCACTATAATTACTGCAAAAGGATTGCCCCGCGAATGCGGGGCTTTTTTATGTCCAGGATGGACGGTATGTCGGCGAGAGGCAGGAGCCGAAGCCGACGAGTTTGCGTGCATCCGCAGAAGCACAAACCACAGTTTAACTAATGCGTAAACTCAGATTGCATTTCAGTATTGATTAAAAGCTCAACACCTAGGCCATCTAGAGCATCGAGAACTTCATCAAATTGGTCTTTTACGATAGTAATAGTCTCATTATTAAAATTTTCATTTAAATGATTTTGTAATAGGGCAAGATAATTTGCCGCTTCAATACTTCCAAGAGAAATTGAATCATTGATGAGATGATTAAATTTCATATTAATGATTGATTGAAAGTTATCCCAGTCTTCTGGATTCACTTTTAAGTATTCAAGCTGATGACTAAGGTGCTTCATTCGACCTTGTAAATTTCTTGCTTGAAATTTCTTTAGTTCTAATTCATTCATCTAGACCCTCCTAGTGTTCTAGTAGGTCTATCTTAATTGATTTATTAATTGAGATGTTACAGCTTTGTTAGATGTGTGAAAACTTTGGATTAGTCGATGGCCTCAACTTGAATACCGTTCTCTTTTAGCTTCTTGGTAAATTCGCCATCACCTTCAATTAGGTTTCCTGAAAAATTCCCATCGTAAACAAGTCCAGCACCACACATTGGTGATTTTGATTTTAGCAGTGCCTTTGTGCATGAATTTTCTAGTGCAATTTCTAGAGATCTCTGGGCCCCAAGCTCGTAGTTGATGCTGACATCATTTCCATCGATTGTGATGAGCTTTCCATCGACATTCTCAGCGGGTGGCCTCGGAGTAGGAAGGCCTCCTAGTTCTTCAGGACAGACAGCAATGGCCTTGCCTTGAGCAACGAGGTCACTTATAAGTTGTTGTTTTTTATGCTCTCCGTCATATCGACATTTTTTGCCGGCCAAGCACGCGCTTACGATCATCATATTTAACAAGAATACGTTAAAATCGTCGATTTTGCCACTGTGTGTCGAGGATTCTTGAATAATTTACAATATCATATTTGGGTATCCTATTTATGGTAAAAAATCGGACTAAATGAAGTTTTTGGAGACGAACTTTGCTTAAGGCAATAACACTTTCAATCATCTCACTACTTGTTCTGTGTTCATGTGGAACTCCAGGTGGAGAAGATGGTGCTAAAAAGAATGTTACGAGACAGACCTCGAAATTAGAGACCTCAACAAAGGTTAAATTCGACTGTTTCGAAGAGGGTCAGTGTACTGACTCATTTGTGCTATTTATTAATAGTTCAAGTGAGTTTCCTAAGTATTGTACTGGCTATATGGCCGATGAGCAGCACATGGTTGTTCCTTCTCATTGTGTGACCGATGCCAGCTGTAGTTCAATTGCAGCAAAAACAACAAACGGCCGCGTCTATCAATGTGGTGAAATTCTAGAAGATCAATCTCAATTCAACGAACAAAATACTTACAACGGAAACTTTACAACTATTAGACTCAAGGAGGCCATTCCTGGAGACTATGCCGCTGTTTCTGAAAATAAGATGAGTGATTTTAGCTATTATCAACTTTGGTTCGTTAAAAAGAAACTTGATAATACAGGTTATGAACTTAACCGTATGAGATACAACTGCCGTAAAACAAATAATAATGTTTTATTCCCAAATAATAACAAAGAATCTTCTGCCGTTGCGATGAAAAATTGTAATATTCGTGATGATTCTATGGGGGCCGGTGTCGTTGATACGAGAACTGGTGATGTTCTTGGCCTTGTGCACGGATCAGTTAATGAGGATAAAACATTTAGGCGCTTCATGCATGGTAGAAAGGGGTCAACCCTTACGATCGCAACACCAATTAAGTGTGTGATTAAGAAATTTAATATCGCAAATTACAACTCTGATGACACTCAATATTGTGATGAACCAGTCTTTCGCCCAGGAACGGCACAGCACTCTCAAAAATTATCTCAACTTTTTAGATTTAATAATCGCAATATTAGCTATGTCTTTACGAGGTTAGCTGGAATAGGAGAGGACTTTCTTAAGTATCGTGAGTACTTTGCTTTAAGTTATGAAAGTGTTCCTTATCAATACCCAAGGGTGAGAATTTGTGAATTTCAACCTTTCTTAAATCGTAGTTACGAAATCTACGGACGTGATTTTATCACAACATGTATTGATTCTAATTTAGATATTGTGTTTAAAGAAAGTCACTTTGAAAAATCATTCTCGATTTACGATGACTTTGGAGATATTGCACTAAAAGTTTTATACAAATAAAAAAAAGGCCTTCATAACGAAGGCCTTTTCTTTATCTAAAATAGGGCATCAAACCACATTTTACCTTCGCGTGTATTACAATCAGATTCCCATAGGTGTTTAACTTCAAGGTAGGCCTTGATTCCTTCTTCACCCATTTCTCGTCCAACACCAGATTGTTTAAATCCACCAAATGGCATTCCTGGGTTTAATAAGTGATACTCATTTATCCAAACTGTACCGGCTTCAATTTCTTTGGCAATATTAAGCGCACGCTCTTCATTCTTTGACCATACAGCTCCTGCAAGTCCATAGATTGAGTTATTTGCTAGCTTGATCGCTTCTTCTTCCGTGCTGAATTTAGTAATACCTACAACTGGCCCAAAGATCTCTTCATGCCAAATTGTATTGTCTGGTGTGATTTCAAAAGCTGTCGGCTGAATATAGTAACCTTTGGCAAAGTCACCTTCAGTAATACGCTCACCACCATAGATCAGCTTTGCACCTTCTTCTTTTGTCTTATTAATATAACCCATGATTGTGTTAAATTGTTTCTCTGAAACCACTGGTCCAAATCCTGTTGTCTTCTCTGGAGTTGCACCAATTGCTACTTTTGCAATTCTTTCTTTGAACTTTGTCATGAACTCATCATAGATTCCATCTTGAACAAGTAGGCGAGTTCCCGAGTCACAAGCTTGACCTGAGTGATATAGGAATGCGTAAAGAGCGCCATCAACAGCGATATCAAGATCAGCATCGTCTAAAACGATATTTGCTGATTTTCCACCAAGCTCCATTGTCGTATTCTTAATTTCACTTGCACTTTGCTTTAAGATTTCACGCCCAACGGCCGTTGATCCTGTAAATGCTACTTTTGCGATATCCTTGTGATTAACAAGATATTGTCCTTCTTTTGCTCCACCCGTAACGATATTGACAACACCTTTAGGCACGCCTGCTTCAATTAGAACTTCTGCTAGCATCATTGCTGTCACTGGAGTTTCAACTGCTGATTTTAGAACTGTCGTACATCCTGTCGCTAAGATTGGACCAATTTTCCAACCGGCCATAACAAGAGGGAAGTTCCATGGAATAATTTGTGCACAAACACCAACAGGCTCATAGCGACGAGTATTTTTAGAAAAGCCCGCTCTTGTTGCTTTTTCATCTAATTGTTCAAACTTAAAATTTGTCGCAACCTTACTCATTACCTTAAAGAAACTTGCTGTGTTGTGAAGATCAGCGGCAGCTTTTCTAAAAGTTGAACCACTGTCTTTGATTTCTTGTTCAATGAACTCACGCTTTCTTTCTTTTAGAAGCTCTGAAACTTTAAGTAGGATTTCTCCTCTTTGGGCCGCAGTCATTTCACGCCATTCTTTATTATAGAAGGCGCTCTTTGCTGCTTGTACTGCATCTTCAAGATCCTGTGTCGAAGGAATGTGAACCTTCGCTACAAATTCACCATTTGATGGGTCGATTGAATCAACCATTTCACCCGATGATGAAGGGCGGATTTCTCCATTGATATATAATTTTACTTCATTCATATTTACTCCTATTTACAATTTTCCACGCTTAGAGAGACACCTTGACCAACACCAACACACATTGAAGCTAGACCTTGCTTAAGATTTGCATTGTCTTTCATGATATGAGTAAGTGTTGTCACAATTCTAGCACCAGAACATCCAAGAGGGTGTCCTAGAGAGATTGCTCCACCACGTAAATTTATTTTTGATTCATCAAGGCCAAGCTCGCGAATACAACCAAGTGATTGAGAAGCGAAGGCCTCATTTAGTTCTACAACATCAAAGTCAGAAATTTTCTTTCCAAATTTTTCCATTAATCTTTGAGTTGAAGCTACAGGGCCAAGGCCCATGATATTTGGGTGGATTCCGCGAACACCTGCTCCTGTTAATTTCACTAGAGGAGTTAAGTTGTGGCGTTTTAAGAACTCTTCACTAACAAGTGCCACACATGCTGCACCATCATTCATCATTGAAGAGTTTCCGGCCGTTACTGAACCATCCTTTTTAAATACTGCTCTAAGTCCTGCTAGGGCCTCTAGAGTTGTTGATGGACGAGGACCTTCATCTTTTGAAACAGTAATTGTTTCTTTTCTCATCGCTATTTCAACAGGAAGAACTTCATCGTTAAATTCTCCATTCTCCCATGCTTTACAAGCTTTTTGGTGGGATGCAAGTGCGAATTTATCTTGGTCTTCACGAGAAATTCCAATTTTCGCCACAACTTCTTCAGCTGTCTCTCCCATGCCAAGTAAAGGAAACATCTCCTTCATCTTCTTATTTGGAAATCGCCAACCAAATGTTGTATCAAACATTTTAGAATCACGCCCAAATGGAGTTGATCCTTTAGAGATAACAAGAGGTGCTCTTGTCATACTCTCAGCACCACCAATAAGAAGGCAATCGGCCATTCCTAAATTAATGCGCGACCAACCATCAATAATTGCATCGAGTGATGATGCACAAAGACGGTTAAGTGTTACACCTGGAACTTCGTAAGGAAGGCCTCCTAAGAGAGCAGACATACGAGCAAGGTTTCTGTTGTCTTCACCGGCCTGATTTGCACAGCCAACGATAACATCGTCTATTTCCTTCATATCAAAATCAAAGCTTTGAGAGAAGTCACGAAAAAGTGTCGCTAGCATATCATCAACTCTTAGATGAGAAAGGCTTCCACCAAGTTTTCCAATAGGTGTTCTTTTTGCGTAGACAAGATACGCATCTCTATATTTAAGTGTCATAAATTCATCCTAAGTAGGCGAGACGGACGATAACGTGCATCTCCTGTGATTTCACGTAATTCTTCAAGCAGAATTAAGATTTTTTCAATTCCAATTTTATCGGCCCATTCAAATGGACCTAGGGGATAGTTCACACCAAACTTCATTGCCTTATCAATATCCGAATTTGAAGCCAAGGCTTCTTCTTTAGCAAAGTATGCTTCATTAATAATTTGTGAAATAACTCTAGGGTATGTGAATCCAATTCCAATGTGATTGACGATTTCAAGATCAAAACCGAGTTTTTTGAAGACATCAAACGCAGCTTCTTCAATAGAATCATCTTTCATATAGAATTCAAAACAGCTTTTTGGAGAGTAGAAGGCCGCTGCTACAGCGCCAAGTACATTTTCGTATTGACCAATTAAATACTCGCCCCAGTTGACCGTTAGATCTGAAACGATTGGGCCATCAAAGACAATATCTAAGTGTTCGTATAGGTCCATCTTTGAGTTGCGATCAAAACAAGTAAGATCAACAATTAAATCTGTCTCATCAAAATCAACACCATCTAGTGTGTTGATGCTATACGGATCAACAACAATTGAAGGATATTCACTTCCAAGAACATTTTTGTACAGAGGGTGGTTATCACTTACTAAAATAGTTTTATTCATAACGATAGAACCCCTCTTTAACTTTGCGTCCAATACGGCCACTATCAACCATTTCACGTTGAATCTTGTGTGGCCTAAAACGTGGTTCATAATAGTATGACGCCCACACAGATTGAGTGACATCATAGTTGACATCAATTCCGATAAGATCCATTAACTCAAATGGGCCCATTCTAAATCCACCTACATTTTTCATGACACGATCAATTTCTGCGACCTGCTCTTGATTATAGTTTTCTAGGCGGTGAAAGCTCTCGCCGTAAAAATTTCTGGCAACACGATTAACGATAAAACCAGGAGAATCCTTGCATAAAGCAGGCTTTTTTCCATAGCGCTCAAACCAGTCATAAAGGGCATGGGCCTGATCTTTACTACTCCATGGTGTTTCAATAATTTCAACTAACTTCATTAAAGTTGCTGGATTGAAGAAGTGTAGACCTAAGAATTTTTCTTTACGAGGTTTTGATAAGTCTTTTGCCATTTTAGTAATTGGAATAGATGAAGTATTAGATGCAAAGATCGTTTTTTCACTCATGATCTCATCAAGACGAGCAAAAACTTTTTTCTTAATATCTAAGTTTTCAACAATGGCCTCAATCACAAGGTCGTGATCGATTTGGTGCTCATTCATCTCAACGATATTTAAATTCTTTTTAAAAGCCGTGATTTCAGCGGAGTCAAATTTACCTTTGCTTTCAAGTTTGTCCCACGAAGAGGTGATAAGATCACCACTTGCTTGGGCCATTTCAAGGTGCTGGTCTACTAATTCAACCTTCACACCGTGTTGGCAAAACCATTGGGCGATTCCTCGCCCCATAGTTCCTGCACCAATAACTAGTACACTATTTATATTCATTCAATTATTGCCTTTGTGGTTGTGCATCTTCGTCGTAGATAGGAAGAACTAGGCCTGCTTGTTCACAAAGCTCTTCTACTTCTTTTACGAAAACATCGCGAACAACAGCATTTGTTCTCTTCTTAAGTCCTAACTTAACATATAGGTCATTTGAGCGACCTTTTGTTGAACCAAATACGTTCATAACTCTTGGCCACCAGATATTTAGTCTTTCTTGTAGGAATTCTTTGTTGTCACCTTCGGCAAGGATTTTTATCCATTTGTCACCGTGAGCAAGGTGCATGATTTCTTCTTTATAGATTCCTTCGATTCCTTTTTTCCAAGGAAGGTAGCTTGAATCAAGAGTGTCTTCTAGTTGGTGGCCAGCAGCTCTATCCATTAGGAAGTTAAATAGAATAAAGTCTTCCCAGAAATTGATACCGTAGTAGAAGATATTTACACGGTAGTCATCTTTTAATCTTTGGAATCCAATTTGTGCTTCGTCTTCTGGCATTTTGAATCCAAGTTCTGACTTTTCGATATGTGAGTCAACATCTTCACCAAGACCTTTTAGAAGTCTGTAACAAACTGAAGCATGTCTCATTTCATCTTTAACGATTTGAGCAACAACAACTTTTTCTTGCATCGTTGGTGCCTTTTCAATCCATGGTGCATATCCAAGCGCCCCAGAATATTCTGAATCGTGTTGCATCCATAGAAGGTTTCTTAGGGCCTTCTTGTATAGTGGAGGAAGCTCATCTCCCTTATCAAATTTCTTACCATTTTGAATGTCTTCAAATAATTGTAGTTCTTCTTGAGTGTATTCTCTTGCTGCCATATGGCCTCCTTCTTATTTTCCTAAAAATTTTGCTTGTCTCTTTTCAAAGAACGCCGTTAGGCCTTCTTTATAATCTTCACTATTTCCCAAGAATCTTTGGTAAGCTGTTTCGCGCTCCATCGATTCTTTTGAAGTGCTATCAATTGCAACATTGATATTCTCTTTTATCGCTTTTACTGAAAGAGGTGCCATGGCATTAATTTGCCCGGCCCATGCTTTTGCATCTGTTAATGCTTCTTCACTTACTTTATTAATAAGTCCTGCACTCTCTAATTGCTCACTTGTTAAAGGAGCGTTAAAAAGGAAGTATTCCATTGCTTTTTTAGGGCCAAGTGCTTGAGTGAACATATGAGTTGATCCAGCATCTGGGCAAAGACCTAGTTTTGAAAAACCTGAAACAAACTTGATCCCTGGTTTTGCTACGATTAAGTCGCATGCAAGTGCTACGGAAACACCGGCTCCTGCAACGACACCTTCAACTGCTGCGATAACTAGTTTCTTAGATGACTTAATTGCATTAACCAGTGGGTTCCACTCAGTTTCAAGTGTTACTCCAAGATCAACTGGTTTTTCTCCAGCTTGCACTGTGCGATCATTTAAGTCTTGTCCAGTACAAAATCCTTTGCCTTTTGAAGCAAGAATAATACAGCCAACTTCACTGTCGCGGTTTAGATCTCTGATGGCCTTGATGATTTCAAGTTTTGCTTCACGAGAAAGTGCGCCGTAAACTTCTTCACGGTTAATTGTGATCATACCTGTGAAGGCTTCTTTTTCGATAATAATATTCTTAAATTCAGACATTCTAATTTCCTTTGTACTCTGGTGAGCGCTTTTCTAAGAAGGCACGCATACCTTCTTTCTGATCACTACTTGCAAAAGTTAAATAGAAATTGCGTCTTTCAAAATCAACACCATCACTAAGTGACATTTCAAAGGCCTTGTTTACAGATTCTTTGATTAACTTAATTGCAACTGGTGCCTTATTTGCGATTTCTTTTGCGGTTTCAAAAGTTTCTTGAAGTAGAGTCGTGCTAGGGACAACCTTTGCAACTAGGCCCCAGTCAAGTGCTTGGTTTGCACCAAACATTTCACCTGTCATACAAAGCATCATTGCCTTCGACTTTCCTAGAGCTCGTGTTAGGCGTTGTGTTCCACCTGCACCAGGAGTTGTCCCAATGCTAATTTCTGGTTGGCCAAATTTTGCGCTATCTCCAGCAATAATGAAATCACAGTGCATTGCTAACTCACATCCACCACCTAGAGCATAACCATTTACGGCCGCAATGATTGGCTTTGTTATTTGAGCGAGTTGTTGCCATGAGCGGAAGCGGTTGTCATTGATTTGATCAATTGGAGTCGCTTCAACCATTTGTGCAATATCTGCACCAGCAGCAAATGCGCGTTCATCACCAGTAAGGATGATGACACGAACTTGTGGGTTATCATCAAGTTCGAAAAGCTTATCAACTAACTCTCGCATTAGGTCTGTTGAAAGAGCATTTAAAACCTTTGGGCGATTAAGCTTAACTAGGGCGATATGCTCGTGGTCGTTATATGGAAATTCACAAAGTATATTACTCATTAAAGCTTTCCTTATTAAAGAGTGATTACTTCTTCTTTAGCGAAGTGAATTGAAACAATCTCTTTAGCGAAATTAAATAGATCTTTTCCACACGCCATATTTTCTTCAGAACTCATTCCTACTTTAAAGTCATCTTTATTTTCAAAAACCATCTCTGCGATTACATGTAGATCACTTGCTCCACGAGGAGTCCCTGTGATGCGATTTAAGCGAAGCTCTTTCATACTTGGAACTTTCTTTACAAGTGGAGTATGAACTTGCGCATAGTGCTTTTCCCATGCATCGATATCGTTTGGAATTTTATAAATGGCGATTAACTTGTACATAAGTATCCTTTCTTTGAAGTTGTGTCGTGTTGTTTAAATTTTAGTTAATTAAACCAATATTGTAGGGATATGAGGGACCCTTTGAATAGGCTAGTTGAGTCATTTTTTGACGTATTATCAGTAGTTTAGATAAAGGAAATCAATATATTAGTTTAATCTAATGGAAAATATCAGTTTCCAATGACGCTATGTGAAATACTTTCAATAATAAACATTGCCTTTAGCTTTTCGTCTATATTGCCGCATCTTAAAAATTTAATCCCGGAGTGGAAAATGAAAATATTAACAAAAGTAATTCTAGTATTAATGGCGCTGCAAGTGTCATTTGCTCTAGAAGTTTCACCAAGAGATGTGCGTGCGCACGTAATTGAATCTTTTCGCCCTTTTCATGAGGCCCATATCGTAATCAATACAGAGCGAGAAGATATTATCATTTCTAAAGAAGTTATTTGTTCAAACTTCTTATTCGAGTGCTCTGATAAGTCAGAGTATGAAGTCCTTCAAGGATTTGTAGATGTGATTAACTCAATTCGCGATCGTGCTTATAAAGCTTGGTCAGATATGACAATTGATAAAAGATGCTTTGCCTCGAAGTCTTATGAGAAACAAAGCATCTTCAATTGTATTAAGTAATTAAATTCTAATCCAGGTATCCTCTTGCGATTTGGTCCCTTTCAATAGCATCAAAGAGGGCCTGGAAATTTCCTTCACCAAAACCGTTGTGATTTTTTCTTTGAATAAATTCAAAAAATAGTGGACCAACATAAGTGTCAGTAAAGTTTTGGATTAGGTATCCTTCCTCATCACCATCAACTAGAAGTTGACGATCTTCGAGCTCTACTAGATCTTCTGTAACATTAATTCCACGCCCAGCAATACCTTCGTAGTATGAATGAGGGATATCAAGAAATTTAATATCTCTTTCTCTTAAATCTTTAACAGTTGTAAGAATATCACCGCAAGTTAAAGCAATGTGCTGAACTCCAGCACCGTTGTGACGATCAAGAAACTCTTGAATTTGATCCTTTCCACCAGCTTCTTTTGGCTCATTAATTGGAATAATGACTTCACCTTTTGGAAGTTGAACAACTTCTGAGTTAAGTCCAGTTTTTGAACCTTTAATATCGAAGTAGCGAGTTACTTTGAAACCATAAACACGGTCATAGAACTCAACCCATTTCTTCATTTCACCTTTTGGAACGTTATTCGTTAAGTGGTCAATACGAGCAACACGTGAACCTAGAGGGCGCGCTTTTGGATCTTCTTCAAGTTTCGTAAACCCTGGACGAAAGAATGTGCGAGGTCTTTCAATGAACTCATTGGCAACATCACCAAAGCCTTTAATGCGAGCACTTTTGTAGATACCATGCTCATTTTCAGTGATAACAACTTCTTGAAGTGACTCAGCACCACGCTCAATTGCTGTCTTATAAGCATGCTCACAATCTTCAACTAAGAATGAGATTGTTGAAACACCTTCACCGTGAGCCTTGAAGTAATCTTGCGCATGGCCACCTTTTTGTGCCGTTAAAAGAAATCTAACTTGTCCCTGAGTGAATAGCTCTTTGCTTTCACTTTGCTTTTCATATGTTTTAGAAAAACCAAATGTGTAGAATAAATCTTTTGTGGCCGTATCAAGTGAATCACATGTGAATTCGAGATGATCAATGGCCAGGACCCCAAGAGGGTTTTCTGGAGAAATTTTTGAGTTCATAAAAACTTCCTTCTTTATATTAGCTGTTTGATTTGTGTATGAAAGATACTAACGATTTTTCCCAAATGGAGCAAGATGCATTATGATATGTGCATGAAGCATCGTTTATGGTTTTTCTTTTTTGCACTAAGTCTAGTGACTCATGCTGTTATATTCTTTTCAAATATAAGAAAAGGTGAGCAGCAGATGAGGCGCGAGCGCATTGGTATTGATGTCCAGATTAAGGCCCATGCTATAAAACAAGAAAAGCAAAATAAAAAAGAAGTTGAAAAGATTGAACAAAAGCCGCGAAAAAGTGTTCAGGCTAAAGAGGAGTCCTCTAAGTCTGAGCAACAACAGGTTGTGACAAATAATACATTTGAGAACCAAATAGTTCATTTCGAGGCCCCTATTTATCCGCGATCTGCCAGAAGAGCTGCGATTGGTGGCTCCGTGACTATCTCCCTTATTGTTGGTGTTGACGGGAAAGTTGTGGATGTCAAAATTTTAAAACCTGCTGATTACACAGCTTTCAATGAAGCAGTACTAAGTGTTGCAAAACAATGGCAATTCAAGCCTCAGAAGATTCAAAATACATATACTAAAAAAATCGTGTTTACTATTGAGTAATGACGCTTTGGTTCGTCAAAAAACATAATAAAAATTCTATACTTGCACCTCAATTAAATTTAGAGGAATTATGAGTCAATATAGAATTCTCAATGGGAATGAGCTAATCATTCAAGGTGCTCTTGAAGCTGGTTTTAATCTTTATACTGGATATCCAGGATCACCGTTAGCAGATTATTTTAATATCTTATATAGCAAGAAAAAAGAGTTTCACGAAAAAGGTATCCGTGTTGTTATTGCAAACTCGGAGGCCAATGCAGCGGCCATGGCCAGTGGAGTAAAACAAGCGGGACGTGACTGTATTGTTGCCATGAAATCAATGGGACTTCATGTTGCAAGTGATGCTTTATCCGTTGGTAACTTTGCCAATCCTGCGAGACCTAAGATAGTCGATGGAAAGGAAGTTTATCCTGCTACTGTTATTTGTGTTGGAGATGACCCTTGGTCGATGTCCACTTCAACTGCAGCTGATTCAAGATATCTTTTTAAGCATCTTCATATGTCTTTTCTAGAACCTTCAAATCCTAAAGAGTTAAAAGACTGGATTGCTAAGGCAAAAGAAATTTCTTCTAAAACAAGTTTATATCAAGGATTACTTCTAACGACTTTTCTTGCTGAAGGTGGTGGAAGAGTTGAGTGCTTTGACGAGGCCCCGATTGATGGCAATTTAATCGATATCGATCCTTCAACTTTTGATCTTCAAAAAAATGTAATGGTTCCACCAAATTCTCTACTTGCTGATGTGAGTATGATTAAAGAGCGCTTTCCAAAACTTCAAAGTGTACTTAAAGAGATGGCCCTTGATCAAGTTTTTGGAAAATCGAACGCAGATATTGGCTTTATCTCAAGTGGTGTTATTTTTGAAACACTTAAACAATGCTTAGAAGAAGGTGAGTATCTTGATCACTTCTCTTTATATAAAGTTGCTTCTTCATTTCCACTTGTTGATGACATCTTAGTACCTTACTTAAAGGGCTTGAAGAAGCTTGTTGTGGTTGAAGAAAAGCGAGGTTTCTTAGAGGGGGAGATTCGCTCTCTTTGTCAGAAACATGGACTTATTCTTGATATCGTAGGAAAGGACTTTAAAGATGGTGATGGCTTTCCTGCATTTGGTGGGCTTAGTTATGAGATCATCAGTGAAAAACTTGAAGCACTGAAAGACTATCTTGAAATTGGCCAATGTAAGTCATTGGCATTCGAAGAAAGAAATTTCGGAGAGATTCTTCCAAAAAGACTTCCGACTTTTTGTCCAGGTTGTCCACACCGTGAGACTCTTTCTCTTTTAAAAGATCTTCGTCGTTGGCTAAAGGCCCAAGATATTGACCTTATCACTCACGGTGATGTTGGTTGCTATTCGCTTTCATTCCTACCTCCGTTTGGAGAGATGCATAACTTATCTGCAATGGGGCAAGGTGGTGCTCTTGGAGCTGGGATGGATCTTTTTACAAAGAATCCTTCTGTTGTCTTGATGGGTGACTCAACTTTCTTTCACTCAGGCCTTACTGATATTTCAAATTCAGTTCAAGCTGATCACGATATTACTTATATTCTTTTAGATAATGATAATACGGCTATGACTGGGCACCAGATGACTCCTGCTTCTCAAGTTAACGTAGAGGGAAGTAAGAGGCCAAAGCAAGATATGTTAAATATCGTTCAAAACCTTGGTGTTAAGGTGGCCAAGGAAGTTAACCCTTCTGATCGCTACTTTTACCAAAACCTTATGCGTGAATTTGTTGTACAAAAAGGCGTTAAGGTTATTATTTCAAATAAAGAATGTTCTCTTACTTACCAAGCAAAGGTAAGAGCTAAAGAGAGGGGACAAATTAAAGATAAGGGTGTGCTAGCGCAAAAGACTTTTTATCAAATTAATACTTCTGCTTGTGAAGATTGCCGCGTTTGTATTGAAGAGACAGGTTGTCCTGGATTAACTCAAGTGATGGATGCTTACGGAACTAAGATGGCAATTGACCCTACTATTTGTGTGGCCGATAGTTATTGTACAAAAATGAAGGCCTGCCCTAGTTTTGAGAAAGTTGTCGTTAAGGGTTATCACCCGACAATGTATCGAGATAGTGATCTTTCTCACTTAACATACGATCTTAAAGAGTTTGAAACGAAGAAGACATTTGATGCCATTGCTAGTGGAGACACTTGGCGAATGGTTGTAACAGGTGTTGGTGGTTCAGGGATTACTACAATCTCTAAAATTATTGCAAATGCATGTGTTGAAATGGCCGGCCGTAATGATCTTGATTTTAAATTTATGGATCAAAAGGGCCTTGCTCAAAGAAATGGAAATGTAACTGGGCATATGTCGATTTGCCACAAAGATAAGTCAATGGGAGCGGTTACTCCACGTGGTGGATCTGATGTACTCTTAAGCCCTGACCTTTTAGATGGTATTGGACAACTTGGATTTCTAAAGACTGAAAATGCTGTTGCAATTTTTGATGATTCGTATCAAGTGCCTCTTTCAATTCTTCTTGATAAGGGGGAGAGTGAAGAAAGTTTAACTAGAGCTAAGCTTATTGAAAAAGTTAGAAGTAAAGGTGATGACAGAATTATTCTTGTGCCACTTAAGAAGTGGTGTGATCTCTTCTTTGGTAAAGCGGTCTATGCTTCAAGTATGATTCTCGGTTATGCATTTCAATTAGGTCTTGTTCCATTTGGTGAAGATGATCTTCTTGGGGCCTTAAAGAAGTCGATGAAGCCTGCAGAAATTGAAAATAATATTGCTTCGTTTAAGCTTGGGCGAGAAATGGCTTCTCTTGGAACTGAAGCTTTTGAAGCTAAGTATAAGAATCTTGTCGTAAAGAACAAGGACCCTCTCGATTTAGCAATCGAGTCTGTAAAGGCGTCACTACTTCCTTGGCATAATTCTACTTATATTATTAATAAATTTAGACAACATCTTGATCAAGCAATTGTTGATATTAACTGGATGAGTCGCAAGGACTTAATTCAGATCATTCACGATCAGTATATTTATAATCGCGGTAAAGAGACGACAGAGTTTATTTCTGGGGCCAGAGCAGTGGGAACTATTGTTGATGAAGAAAATAAAGTTCTTGCTACACGTGTTCTTGCTAAGACATTTATCGTTAAAGATGAAGTCATGGTTGCTCACTTAATGCTTTCTCCTTTTTTAAAGCAAATGGAAGAGAGCATCTATAGCTTCCTTGGAAAGTCTTATACTAAAGAGAGAATTAACCGTCCTTCATTTGATATCTTTGGAAAGAAGATTGAATTTGATATTTCGCCAAAAGATTGGCAATTAAAAATTATGAGACACTTTAGAATCTTACGTTCTGTGCTGCCTGCTTGGCATGCAAAAGAAAGAGAGATTGGTTCTAAGGTAAGAAATTACTTATTTAACGGTATCCAAAAAATTGAAGCGAAGAATAGTCAATATCACGCCCTTAAGCTTCTCGATAATATTAAAGGTTACAGGGAAGTTCGCTACACTAATGCGCAAAGAGTATTTAAAGAGTTGGAGATCAATTGAAGCAATCAGTTTCAGCAATATTTATCTGTGAGGACCAAGTCCTTATTATGAAGAGACAAAACTATCTGAGAGCATTTCCTGGCTACTCTTCTTTTCCTGGAGGAAAAGTTGATGAAGAGGATGTGCTCAATGGTGGAGATGATTACCTTCTCTTTGCTCTTAAAAGAGAGATCCAAGAGGAGCTTCATATAAATATTGATGAACTATTAAAGTCAGGTCACATACTTGATGTTAAGCAATACGCTTTAGCAGTCACTCCTGACTTTAATCCACATCGATTTGAGAATTATTACTTCAAGGTTTTTATTAAAGATAAGAGTGCTCTTGAAGAAATTAATTTTCACTTTGACGAGGGAGAAATTGCCAAGGCAACGTGGATGAATTGTCACGAGGCCTTTACTGAATATAAGAAAGGACATCTCTTGGTTGTTCCTCCTATGATTACAATTCTTAAAGACCTTGATCGTGATA
The DNA here is from genome assembly GCF_002903145.1 of Halobacteriovorax sp. DA5. Classification (NCBI taxonomy): domain Bacteria; kingdom Pseudomonadati; phylum Bdellovibrionota; class Bacteriovoracia; order Bacteriovoracales; family Halobacteriovoraceae; genus Halobacteriovorax; species Halobacteriovorax sp. DA5. The sequence goes on from NZ_PPDJ01000001.1 coordinate 655,290, forward strand.
TTAATTCTCTTGATTTCCTTGATGCTAACTTGAAGTATGATGGAGATTTGCAGGTTCCAATGATTGAGCCTTTATTTGGCCTACGTCAATACATGCCTCTTTCACATACTTTTCCTCCAGCAAATCGTACGAATTGTTTTGTCATTGGAGATGATAATGGAAAGAAAATTGTTATCGATCCATCTCCTAAGAATGAAGAAGAACTAGAAAAGCTAATTTATGGCCTAAAGGAACATGATCTTAGTGAGATATTTCTTACTCATCACCATCCTGATCATCACGAGTTTAGTCGTGAATTAGCAAAGATATTAAAACTACCTTTTTCTATGTCCGAAGGTACTTATGAACATCTTTTAGGAGACTTTGGGCAGGATTATTTTGATGGCCATGAAGTAAAGTTCTATGATGATGGCGATATTGTGACAACGTCATGTGGCCATGAAGTAAAGCTAGTTACGACTGGTGGCCATGCTTTTGGTCAGAGCTCACTTCTTCGTGCTGACGGCTCATGGATGATTGTATCTGATCTTATTCAAACAATTGGAACAGTTACAATTAGTGGCCGAGGCTCAGATATGAGAGAATATTTTCACTCTCTTACTAATGTAATCAATCTAGATCCACAAGTTGTAATGCCTTCACATGGAATTTGTCTTGGTGGAACAAATAAAATTAAGCAAACTCTTGATCATCGAATTGAAAGAGAGAATCAAATCCGTGCTTGCTTGGAAGAAGGCAAGAGTCGTGAAGAGATTTTTCAATCAATATACCCAGATCTTCCTGAAAGATTACATAAGTACGCCTATGCTACGATTGATTCCCACTTAGATAAATTAACTAAGTATGGGCCAGGACTTTGCTAAAAAGCAAAATTTATTGGCACAATTAATTGCTCAAAATTTAGTGATTAGGATTTTTACAGCTAAGATTTATTCTTTAATATTAATAGGTTAATCCATGGTTCAAAATTATCTTTAGTATAATTCATTAAAATTATTCACTCATATCCTTTCTCAAGTGAAAATAAGCTAGGGGAGTGGTCAACTTTATTGTCGGCAAAGTAAAGAAATAAAACTTATTAACCGATAAATTAAGAAGATTAATCTATGTGAGGAAGAAATGAAAGTTGTTAAATCATCGATTATCCTATTATTCACGATTAACTCAACTTATGCCAATGGCAATATTGGTTTATTGCAAAATGATCCATTGTTACCAGACGGTGCAGTATTGATCGGCAATGGTATGGTTATGGGAACAGGCGCTGGTGTTGGCATTGATAATATATCGATGGGATTAGTTGAACAAGTTAGTGACTATGCGAAAAAGAGTGTTGATATCGAACAGTCACTACGCCGTAAACGTCTTCAATTCTTCGAAAACCCAGATAAGTTTTCTAATAGAGTTGCACCTATTAGATATGATGCAAACTTTATTACTTCGGGATTTATGAGTCCTATTCTATTAGATGGTGATTCACAAATGAGTGACTTTGATCCCGAAGGAGATGCAATTAGCTTAGTAGGGGAAGACACAAATAAACAGCCATCCGCTACTTTAAATTTTAAAATTGGAAATTATGTATCGACGAGCTATTTATATTCATCTCCAAGAGCGTCCCTTTTTAATAGTGGCTGGAGTACTCCCGTCAGTGAAGGATGGGGTTCTTCAAGCTATGATTTTTATCAAAGCTATAAACCATGCCCTGGAAATAAGGCCTTAACTGATGGACTAGGCGATAGTGCTCAATTCTTAGAAAGCTTTATGTATAAACTTGATACTCGTTTTATGGGGTGCTCTGATGAGTATTTAACAGTTGTTGATGATGGCTATAATTTAAAGCCAATGATTGATACTAAGAAATTTTGTAAGTGTGCTAGCGAAATTTCACATGAAGATAATGTTGAAGAACAGATTGAAAATAAAGATGTTCTCGATGACTTTGCTGATAAGCTCTATGGAAAGCTTCTTGCTCACCGAATGAAGAACTTTGCAGAGTTTTTAGAGCGTTCAAAAGGTCGTTTTGATGAATTTGAAAAAGGTAAAGATTCAGTCGACTCATATAGCTGTTCTAGCAAGAACGTTGAGGCCCTTAGTAAAAAGTTAAAGGGATGTTTTGGTGGAAGTGCTGCAATCGCAATTGATAAAGCGTTAGAACTTGATGGGACAAAAGATTCAAGAGGTTTCTTCTCCAGCCTTATTCCTTTAGGAGAGTCTGGTAAATTAGGACGATCAAAAGATCGTATGGCCCAGCTTTTCTCAAAGGTTAATGAGAAAACGATATCTAAGCCAGCTTACGAAAAGGGTGAAGACCAAAAAGTTAAGGAATTTGCTGAGATCTTTATTTTACAATATGAAAAGCATAGTAAGGATATACTTGGTTTTCCTCGCTCTTATGTTGATGAGTTAAATGCCTATATTCAAAGTGACCCTGTTATGCTTGGTGCATACCTAGACTTCAAAAAGAATGAGCTTGAAGTTATGGATAGTATTCTTAAAGCTAAGGCCAGTGATGAAAATAGAAGAGCTATCAATAGCTATGTGAGATTAGATCAGCAGTATCTTTCTCAAGTTCAAGAAGATATGCTACAGCTTCAATTTGCAACATCAATCTTTTCTAAAACACTACCTCGTCTTATTGACGGTTCTTCTAAGGCAACTATTGCACAAATTTCTAAGGCATTTAATGATCTTGAAATGGGTAATGAAGAAGGTGTTAAGGCAATGGGGGATATCTATAGCGTAATGAAAGAACAACATGAACAAGAGCTTAGGCTTTCATGTCGTGATCAAATTATGTTCTTAGAGGAATCTTGTAATGAGGACAATGCTCAAGAGGTAATGTCTTCTGTATCTACTGAGGAATTTATTGCTATTAATGATAGTGTTGATGGTGTTAATTCTGAAGATGTTTCGATAAACGCTAAAAAATACTGTGTCGCTATGAATAAGGGGTTATTTAAAGACTCTGAAAGAACGGTTTTAAGCGTTGAGGTAGCATCGCAGTCAGTTGTTGATGAAATTAGGTCTGTCTATGATCCATCAAGTGATATTGCTTCAAAAAGAAAAAGTAATGATGAAAATAATGTTGCAAATGGTGCACTTGGTGGCTTTACTGAAAGAGCAAATACAGCAGGACAAATTATCAGTAATGGACAACAGGATGCTTCAGGAGTTGCAGGCGATGGTAGCTCAAGTGAGTATAACTTTGATGAAGCGGCTCAATTTTTAGAAAGCTATAATAGTTCAAACTCTTCATTACCATCTAATAGTTTTGCAAGTTCGAATGTTATTGATAACAACTCTCTGCAATCAATGATTCAAAATCCGTCAACATCTGTTAAGTCTCTTGAAGATGTGAAAATAAGAGTTGAGGATGAAGCCGAGGCAATTGCGAAAGAGCTTGAAGAGAACCGAAACTCTACAGCTGTTTCTACTGATGAAGCGAGTCAGAGTGCGGAGCTTAGAGCTGAGCTTGCTGCACTTAAAGCACAAATAGCAGAGCTTAATACTGCTATAACTGCAAAGTCTGAAAAACCTATTGATGAAGATGATCCTGAAAGAGAAAAGCGTATTGCAGCTCAAAGAAATAAAGTAATGTCTAATATAGCTGCAAGTAGTGGTTTTGGTGGAGGTCGTCGAGATGCGGCACCTGCAGGAAATACTAGAGCTGTACAGCAGGCGTCTAGTGGATCGAGTATTCCTTCAAATCTTTCTGCTGGAGCTGGAGGCAGTTCTTCATCGGCCGGTACAGGAATTAGTGCGATCAATCGACTAGGTGCAACTGGTGGACTAGGACTTACAGCAGGCTCTTCTTCACGTGCTTCTTCTGGAGCAGTAGCAGGTGATAATATTGCTAAAAGTGATCAACGCTTAGTTGCAAAAGCTATTGCTGAAGGGAATAACAGTGTTGTTCTTGCCGATGGCCGTGTCTATTATATTGGTCATGATGAAGATGGAAATGTGATTCTTTCTGAAACAGCAGAAGAAGTATTAGCTGGTGTGACGAGTCCTGAGCAAGAAGGACCTCAACTTCCTACTCCTAAGGCCGAAGACGGTCCTAAGCGTGAAATTGCTTCTGAAGGTGAAGAAGTAAAAGTTCCTGGCGAGGATAGTATTTATACTAAGTTCTTAAATGCCGCAGAAATCAACGAATAGAATTATCAATAAATTCACATATAGAAAAGACCAGCAATAGCTGGTCTTTTTTATTTTTTTTTACTTTTTTTTGAAAATAGAAAGTGTTGAAACGACGACTATTATTGGCGCAAGGAGATTTTGTTGTTTAGTCGCTATTTATTTATTTTTAAACAGTTGTACACGTGAATTCAGTGAGTTTGCTCACCTCATAATTAAGTTATTTGTAGTGTGTTTAGAAAATATATTTTTAGCGTCCATAATATATTGAAGAAAGGAAGGGGCACAATAAGTTTTGGTCACTTAAGAGAATTCTTAATGCCACCGATAGACAAATTGGATCAGGTATCCGGGACGGAAATGAAATTAATTAAAATATTTATTATTACGACATTGTTTACACTACAGAACACTACTCAAGCAGCCGCTATCCTAGGAGTCGCTGGAGGTTCGTTTTCTACACCACTTCAACAAAATCTACTAATGTTAAGTGAAGTCGATACGGTTATTGCTGATGCTGGTATCTATCTTCTTGAACAGGTTGATCACAACGAAAATACATTCAATGAGATTAGAAAGAATCGTATCCTTGGTACAAGTGATCCATTTGTGGAAATGGAGAAGTCTCTTGCAAAGTCTGGCTGTGTTGGTGATCGTAAGAGTTCATCTCCAGCTGATAATCAAATTGATCAAGTGACAAAAATGGAAATCAGTATGTCTCGTTATGGTAATGCATGTCGAGACACTTTATATAGTGTTGACCTTCAAGAAGGTGCTAAAGAGAAAATTAATGTTGAACAATACTGTGGTTGTGTAAGTAACGTTACAGCTTCTGTAACTCAAGAACAGGCATTAGTACCTAATTCAGATGAAGCATATAAGAGTAAGTTTCACTCTGCGATTGTGGCCAGCCGAGTTTATAATCTTTTTGATCTAATTAGAGACAATGCTGGACGATTAGAACGTTATCGTCACAAACTAGCTATTAGAGATAAGAACTTTGATCGATTTACCTGTACAAAAAGTGATATTGATAAAATTAGTCAAAAAATTGAGTCTTGTTTAAGCCCTCAAGTTAGAAATGCAGTAGATAAGAAGCTTGGTTATAATTTGGATAATCTTATCAAAACAAGTACCGAAGGAGAGGCAAAGCAGCGCCTAAATCATGTTTTCACAAAATCTAATACAGAAATCGATGATTATTTTGATGATAAAATCGCTGCTGAGAATGTTGCCCTCGATGGTAATGGCGGTAGTAAAAGAAACCGATTCATTGATCTTTTCATTGTAAGATTCAATGAACAAAGAATTAGTGGTGAAGGATATTCGAAGTATTATAAAGATGATCTTAAAGCTTATGTTTATAATAACAAAATATTTAGTCGTGAATTTTATAGTTTTAGAGAAAGAGAAATTGCAAAGTCAGATAAGTTAAGTCGCTCTCTTTATTATCAAACTGATGGTAAAGAAGGTCGCCTTGATTATGCTAATCAAGTCTTTACTGCAGAAGAAGAGGATCAATTTCTAATTCAATACGTATCCTTCTTTGGTTCAAAATTTATGAAATCAATGGTTCGTGACGCAGATGATTTTGAGCAAGTAACTAAGGCCTTAAAAGAAATTAAAAATCAAGGTGTTGATACTAAGAGCTTTATCTTTGATTCTCTTATGAATCACTTAACAGATTTGAAAGAAGAAGTAATTAGTGAGTGTGAGAGTCGTATTGAAGAACTTGAGTATACTTGTGATCCTTCAAATTTTGATGATGTAATGAAAAGTGTATCTGCAGTTGAATTTACTGAGGCGAATGAGTCATTTGGTGGAAATGATATTGAAACAGCAGAGTTCTATTGTTCAGCTTTTAATAAAGGAGAGATCCCACAAACTATTGCGGGTGGGTATGGTAACTTTACTTCAACTTATGACCCTGCACTCGTTTTTGATGAAGTTCGTGGAAGTCACGGACAGCAAATTGCTTCAGTTAGAGAGTCTTATGAGAAGGGTGGCCTAGCAAATGCGTTTAATAATAATTCTAAATCAAATTCGAATATAGAAAATGTATCTGCAGATGCTATCGATGATGGAGCCTTTTCTCAAACGGCAGAGTACCTAAATAAGAAGTATACAAATACACAAAATACTGGGATGGCACAAAGCTCGCAAATGGCTACGATGGGACAGGCCCAAGTTGCTCAGGTGCAAACAAATACTGCTTCTCAAGTAAATGAAACAAAACATGAAAGAGTCGAGAGAGAGATTGAAAATCAAGTTGAGAAAATAGAAAATCAACTTGCATCAAGTGTTAATGACGATCAAGAAGCGCAAGAGCTTAGAAAGCAACTTAAAGAGTTAAAAGAACAACTGGCCAATGTTGCAAAAAATGCACTTGCAGTTAATGAAGAAAGCGCAAAGAGAAAAGAAAGAAGTATTGCTAGTGAGCAAAATTTTGCTGATGAGCGAGCGTTAGGTCACTTTGGTAGTAGTTCTTCTGCATACTCTCACTCTGGTGCAGCTCCATCTAGTGTAAGAGGAGGGGCCTCTGTTGGTTCAACTTCTGGCCGTGGTGGTGGAGCATCAATAGCAGGTGCTGGGACTTCTGGATCAGCATCTTCAATCTCAGCTGCCCTTGGCGCAGCAGATATGGTATCAGGACTTAGTTTATCTAGTAATACACGATCAGATGTACTATCGGTATCAGATAATCGAATAGGAAAGCAAGATCGTAAGCTAGTTGCTGATGCAATTTCAAAAGGTAGCAATCGCGTTGTCCTAGCAGATGGTCAGACATACTTCATTGGCCATGATGATGATGGGAACGTCATCCTTTCACAATCAAAAGATGCACTATTTGAGGTAGCAATGCTTTCTGAATTAGAGGGGCCCCAGTTAGAAGCAGATCAGATTAAAAAACTGGATAACGCAGGCCGCTCAATTGCCTCGGAGGCTTCAGAAGTAAGTTCTGAGGATAGTATCTACTCTCAATTTCTCAATGCAGCAGAAATATCAGAATAATTTCTTAGAATAAGCCGATGCAAGGCGCGTTATAACGTGCCTTGCCTTGTCAAAATCCCTCATAAATAGATAAAATTGCTCAGTTTTTATTACAAAAGTTAGAGGCAATTTCTATGACAATTTCAGGGACGCTACCTATCGTTTCTAAGGTCGATCGATCAAGTGATGACTTTAGAGAGAATTTCAATTTTCATTTTTCAAATGTAGAAGAATTAAGAAACAAAGTTAAACATGCTCATATGGGTGGAGGAGAAAAGTCTGTTTCTCGTCACCACTCTCGTGGAAAATTATTACCACGTGAGCGTATTGATAAAATCCTCGATGCAGGATCTCCATTTATCGAATTATCATCTCTTGCTGCAAACGGCATGTATGGAATGGATATCCCAAGTGCTGGTATCGTAACAGGTATTGGTAAAGTACACGGTGTTTGGTGTATGTTCGTGGCCAATGATGCAACTGTTAAGGGTGGAACTTACTTTCCAATGACAGTTAAGAAACACTTAAGAGCGCAAGAGGTGGCACGTGAGAATCGCCTTCCATGTGTTTATCTTGTGGACTCTGGTGGAGCATTCTTACCAATGCAAGATGAAGTATTTCCAGATAAAGAACACTTTGGAAGAATCTTTTTTAATCAGGCCCAAATGTCTGCCCAAGGGATTCCACAAATTGCTGTTGTTCTTGGTTCATGTACTGCTGGTGGAGCTTACGTTCCTGCGATGGCGGATGAATCAATTATTGTAAAAGATAATGGGACGATCTTTTTAGGAGGACCTCCTCTAGTAAAAGCTGCAACAGGTGAAGAAGTTGATGCTCAAACTCTTGGTGGGGCAAAGGTTCACACTAGTGAGTCTGGTGTTGCTGACCACTTCGCTGAAGACGAAGACGACGCTCTTGCAATTACAAGATCAATTCTTGAAAATATAAACTTTGAGCAAAACGAAGATGACTTCAATTTTGAAATGCCAAAGTATGATGCCGAAGATATTTACGGAATTCTTCCTCGTGATACGAAGAAGCCATTTGATATTAGAGAGATCATTGCTTGCCTTGTTGATGGTTCACGCTTTCATGAGTTTAAAGAGAAATACGGGCCAACACTGGTTTGTGGTTTCGCAAAGATTTGTGGAGAAAGAGTAGGGATCGTAGCTAATAACGGTATTCTCTTTTCTGAATCGGCAATTAAAGGTTCTCACTTTATTCAGCTTTGCGGACAAAGAAATATTCCATTAGTTTTCCTACAAAATATTACTGGTTTCATGGTTGGTTCTAAATATGAAGCTGAAGGAATTGCAAAGCATGGTGCTAAAATGGTTACGGCCGTTTCAACTGTTAATGTTCCAAAGTTTACAGTTGTGATTGGTGGATCTTTTGGTGCTGGTAACTACGGTATGTGTGGTCGTGCTTATTCTCCTCGTTTCTTATGGATGTGGCCTAATGCTCGTATCTCAGTAATGGGTGGTGAGCAAGCAGCAGGAGTACTTGCAACTGTTCGTCAAGACGGGCTTGTTGCAAAAGGTGAAAAGCCGATGACGGCCGAAGAAGAAGCGAAGTTTAAACAACCTATCTTAGATAAATACGAAAATGAAGGAAGCGCATATTATTCAACAGCAAGACTGTGGGATGATGGTGTGATTGAACCTCATAAAACTCGTGATATCTTAGGTGCGGCAATTAAAGCAAGCAAACAGGCTCCAATTGAAGAGACTAAGTTTGGTGTCTTTAGAATGTAGTGAAATAGAAGAAGGATTTTTTATGACAGGATATACAAAAGAGATAAAAACAGGTGAAGAAAGTGGGATTTGTTTCATCACACTAAATCGCCCAGAAGTACATAATGCATTCAATGATGAGATGATTGCAGCACTTACAGAAGAGTTCCTAGCACTTGAAAATGATGACAGCGTCCGCGTTGTTGTTCTTACTGGTGCCGGAAAATCATTTTGCGCAGGAGCTGATCTAAATTGGATGAAAAAAATGAAAGACTATTCAATGGAAGAAAATATTGCGGACTCTAAAAAGTTAGCGGGACTATTTCATGCCATTAACAATCTTTCTAAGCCAGTCATTGGCCGAGTAAATGGCGCTGCCCTTGGTGGTGGAGTTGGTCTTGTTGCTTGTTGTGACTTTGTCATCGCAAGTGAGAGTGCAAAATTTGGTCTTACGGAAGTTAATCTTGGACTTGTTCCTGCGGTAATTTCTCCATTTGTTATGGCAAAAATTGGAGAGTCAAATGCTCGCCACCTATTTCTTACTGGTGAGAGATTTGATGGAGAACGTGCTCTTCAAATTGGCCTTATTCATAGAGTTTCTCTTGATCGCTACTATGATGCAGATATCGTCAATATGGCAAAAGAACTCATTAAAGTTGCACCAAATGCACAGAGAGTTGCAAAGAAGTTAATTTTTGGTGTTAAAGAGCGTCTTGGAAATGATGAAGCAACAATGAATTACACTTGTGAAGTTATTGCTAAGCAGAGAATTTCTGATGAAGGTCAGGAAGGTATGACAGCATTACTTGAAAAAAGAAAACCAAACTGGAAGTAAGTTATATATGGCAACTATAAAGAAAATTGAGAAAGTATTAATCGCCAACCGCGCTGAGATTGCACTAAGAGTTATCAAAACTTGTCGCACTCTTGGAATTAAAACAGTAACTCTTTACACTTTTGAAGAAAGAAATCTTCCTCAAAGAGAATTTGCAGATGAGACTTATTACTTAGAAGGAAAACTTCTTAGTGAAACATATCTGAATATGGATAAGATCATTCAAATTGCAAAAGATAGTGGATGTGATGCAATTCACCCTGGTTATGGTTTCTTATCTGAAAACGCAATATTTGCTCAGAAAGTAACTGATGCAGGTCTTGTGTTTATTGGACCAACTCCTGAGCATATTGTTCTTATGGGAGATAAGAAAGGGTCTAAAGACAAGATGATTGAAATTGGTGTTCCTGTTATTCCAGGATACAATGGTGAAAATCAAGAACCTGAATTCTTAAAGTCTGAAGCTGATAAAATGGGCTATCCTGTACTGATTAAAGCATCTGCCGGTGGTGGTGGAAAAGGGATGAGGGTTGTTAATGACTCGAAAGACTTTCTTGCTGAACTTGAAAGTTGTAAGCGAGAGGCCCTAAGCTCATTTGGTTCCGATATTGTCTTGATTGAAAAATTCATAACAAGTCCACGCCATATTGAAATTCAAGTAATGAGTGATACTCACGGAAATCACTTTCACTTTTTTGAAAGAGAATGTTCAATTCAAAGACGTCACCAAAAAATTATTGAAGAGTCTCCTTCTTTGGCCCTAAGTGATGAGCTTCGTAAAAAGATGACTGATGCAGCTGTTAAGATTACAACGGCCATCGATTATCATGGTGCTGGTACTGTTGAATTAATTCTTGACGGTGAAAACTTCTATTTTCTTGAAATGAATACAAGATTACAGGTTGAGCACCCTGTCACTGAAATGGTAACAGGATATGATCTTGTCGAATTACAGCTTATGGCAGCAAGTGGTGAGAGATTTGAGTTTACTCAAGATGATATTAAGCAAGTCGGGCACGCTATTGAATGTCGTATCTATGCAGAAGATCCTGATAATGACTTTATGCCAGCAATTGGTCGCCTTGAATATATTGGGGATGCAATTGAGGGGATTCGTCTAGACACTGGTTATAAGAATGGAAACTCAATCACTGTTAACTTTGACCCAATGATTGCAAAAGTAATTACTTGGGGAGCTGAAAGAAATGAAGCTGTAGGAACAATGATTGCAGGTCTTAATCACCTTCCATTTGAAGGTTTAACAACAAATAATGACTATCTCGTAAGAATTTTAAAGCATGAGGCATTCCTTGCTGGTAACACTTATACTCACTTTGTAAAAACTTATGAAGCAGATCTTGCACCTGCTGAAGTTTATGCAGAAGAGATTGCTGCTGCTCTTGCTCACGATTTCTTAAAAGATGATATCATGTTTGATTCTTTTAGAATGAGCGGTGACCAAGGTGAAAAGAGAATTTATGACTTTGGAGAAAATACTTTTGAAGCTTTCTTCAAGTTCTCAGGTGTGAGTACTCTTGTTGTACGTTTTGAAGGCTTTACTTGTACTGTTGATATTGAAGAAGATGCTCTTTGGATTAACGAAGTTCCATTCCATATCTTAACGCAAAAGAATGCCTATATTGTAAATAGTAAGCGTGTTGAACTTTCACGAAGTGTTGCGAAGCGCTCTGGGGCTGCTACAGGTGAGGCCCATGAAATGAGCTCGCCAATGCCTGGGAAAATTCTTAAGGTTCTTGTTCAAGCAGGGCAAGAAGTTAAAATTGGTGATGCTCTAGTTGTTATGGAGGCCATGAAAATGGAACATACTGTAAAGGCATCTCGTGATGGTAAGATTGATGCTATACTAGTTCAAGAAGGCCAAACAATTGATGGTGGAGTTGACCTCGTAGAATTAAACTAATTCGGATTAACTATGACTAAAAAAATTAAGATTGTTGAAGTTGGACCTCGCGACGGATTACAAAATGAAAAAAGTTTTGTCGCTACAGAAGATAAGCTCGAGTTTATCAAGCTTTTAAGTGAGACAGGACTTTCAACAATTGAAGTAACAAGCTTTGTTCGTCCTGATAAGATTCCTCAAATGCAGGATGCAGCAGAGCTGTATCCTCAGGTATTAAAAATCACTGAAGATAAGGGGATTGCAACTCCTTGTTTAGTACCCAACTTAAAGGGACTAGAGCTTGCAAAGAGTCTTGGGGTGAAAGAGATTAGTATGTTTACTGCAACATCGAATACTTTCAACCAGAAGAATATCAATGCAACTATTGAAGAGGCCCATGCAAGACAGATTGAAGTGGCAAAGGCCGCTCTTGATGAAGGAATGAAAGTTAGAGGTTATCTTTCAACAGTTTTTGGTTGCCCTTATGAAAAAGAAATAAAAGATAAATCAATCGTTGATGGAATCCAAAGATTATTAGATCTAGGGTGTTACGAAATATCATTAGGGGATACTATTGGTGTCGCTAACCCTAACCAAGTGCGAAGAATTACAAAACTAATTAAAGATCACTTTGGTTTAAAACAGATGGCAATGCACTTTCACGATACAGAGGGGATGGCCCTCGCTAATATCTACGCTTCTTTAGAAGAGGGGATTGAGGTTTTTGATTCATCTGCAGCAGGTCTTGGCGGTTGTCCATATGCAAAAGGTGCAAGTGGGAATGTGGCAACAGATGACGTTGTTAATCTCTTACATAAACTTGGTTTTGATACAGGCGTGGATATGGATAAACTCCATGATGCTAGCTCTTTTATTATTTCTAAAATCGGTCACACTGCACCGTCTAAGTTTTTTCAAGCTTATAAAGGAAGGAAGTAATGTCTATTTACGGCTACGAATTTGAACACTTAAAAATTGAAAAGAAAGACGCAACCCTTTGGGTAAGTCTTGATAATACTAAGATGGCAAATGCTATCACTAATAAAATGATTGCTTCTCTTACTGAAGTTTTAACATTCGCTGATGGTGATCCAGATATTCGCGTGATCGTTCTTAGAGGCGAAGGCGACAACTTCTGTGCCGGTGGTGATATTAAAGCAATGATTGCTCGCAAAGGAATGTTTGCAGGTGAATCTTTTGAGCTAAGAAATCGTTACTCTCGTGGAATTCAAAATATTCCTCGAGTTATCGAAAGACTTCAAAAACCAATTATAGCAATGGTTCACGGTGGTGCAATTGGAGCTGGATGTGATCTTGTAGCGATGTGTGATCTTGCCGTCGCAAGCGATGATGCGAAATTTGGTGAGACTTTCTGTAAGCTCTCTCTCGTTCCTGGAGATGGTGGGCCATTCTTTTTAACTCGAAAAGTTGGTTACACAAAAGCAATGGAGATGTACTTAACGGGCCGTATTTATACTGCTAAAGAGGCCATGCAAATGGGCCTTGTTAATAATATCGTAACAGGTGAGGACCTTGAGCTTGCTGTATCTGCTTTTGCAAATGAAATAGCTGCTAATGCTCCAGTTGCAGTACAATTGACAAAGACAGCAATGAAGCGTGCTGCGCACGATGATCTTGAGTCTCATCTCAATTTAATGAGTGCATACCAAGGAATTGCGCAAAGAACGAATGATCACTTTGAGGGACTTTCAGCTCTAAAAGAGAAGAGAAACCCAGACTTCAAGGGAAATTAATATTAATATAATCGTAATGGGCCTTTTTGCCTTCTTTCTTTCGTCTTGCTCTAGCACCCTCTATAGTGGAGATGGTGAGAGGCTTTTGCATATTTCAAAACATGCAAATCGAGAGGCCATTACGTTAAAAGCAAATCACGAAATTCAAAATATGTTTTATGGATCACTTCCGAAACAGCATCATATAAAACTAGGTAATGATTTCTTTCGTCGTCGAAGTGAGTATGTTTCACGTGTTGAAATTCAAGAGATTGAATCTCCACTTGATCAATTTATAAAATTTTTAAGTTTTGGCCTTTTTTCCAAAAAGCAAATTGAAGTTAAGGCGGCCACTGATATTGGAGAGAATGAGTATGAAGTTTACTAGATTTGTCATTCTCCCTTTTATACTGTTCATTACTTCTTGTGCATCAAGTGGAGTTAAGCTCAATAGTCAATTTTGTGCTTCTCCAAATGGTATTTGGGCAAAAGCAGACGATAAGCTTGATTATCGTGTTTCAAAAAATATTTCTGGCTTTGGTATTGAAGAGCGTAGAATTAGAGATATTTTTAAGCAAAGAAGTTATGATTGTCGCCAGGTAAGTAAGATGCGTGTGACGATTAAACAGGGATTTTTTGAAACACTACTTAGCCTTATCCCAGGTTACTCTTCCAATACTGTTATCATTGATTTTAATCTAGAAGATTCATAAGTCCTGAAAAGAAATCTTTCTTATAGGCGTCGACTTCTTCTTGAGTTTCAAGGTGACCGAAGTTTTGACGGTCTTGTTTAACAAAGTATTTTTTTGCATCATCTGTGCATAGAAAGCGTGAGTGATGGCGTGTTAGCATATTGCCGTATATTTTTCTTTGCTTACACACTGTCATGATAAGCTTTTCTTGAGCGCGAGTAATCCCTACATAACAAAGTCTACGCTCTTCTGCGTCTCCTTCGCCATTAACAATTGTTTTCTTGTGCGGAAGGATTTCTTCTTCGACTCCAACCATATAAACTTGTTTAAACTCAAGCCCCTTTGATGAGTGAAGAGTCATCATCGTAACTTCATTCTTTCTTACATCATCATCTTCGTCTTCATCTTTTGTATCCTGAGAATCTTGAAGCATAAGCTTTTCCATGAATTTATCTAGGGTAGCTTGTTCCTTAAAATTCTCTGTAAAACGCGCCGCTGATTCAATGAAGAAGTGAATATCGTCTTTTTTACGTGAAGCCTGCTTAACTTGGTCATAGCATTTGTCGATATATTCAAAATACTTTAGATCATCCGTAAGACTTGTGATTGCCTGACTAAGAGGTAGTCTTCCAAAATACTCTTTTGCACTTTCAATAAAATTAATAAATGTTGTAATCTTATCCGCTCGTGTACCCGCAAGTTCAGGTGCATTTTTCATTGCACTAAACAGATCGATCTGATGGGCCTCACTTTCTTCTAGAAATTTCTCTAAAGTCTTCATTCCGATTCCACGATTCGGAACATTTAGAATTCTTCGAAGCGCCATTTGATCGGCAGGATTTTTAATGACCGAAAGATAGGCCATGATATCTTTTACTTCTTTTTTCTCGTAAAATTTTTGGCCACCGATAATTGTATAGGGTACCTGAGAAAGTCTTAGCTGCTCTTCAATTGGTGCTGCTTGAGTATTTGAACGGTAAAGAATTGCGATGTCACCTAAATGCCCACCTTTAGATTGGTGAGAGATAATATCTTCAACAATGATTTCCGCCTCATGTTCAGTATCTTCAAGCTCCCAAAGGATAGGCCTGTGATCACTTGGTTTATCTGACCACAGTGTCTTGTCTCGACGATCTGTATTTTCTTGAATAACAGCGTTAGCAAGTTTTAGAATCGGTGAGATTGAGCGATAATTCTGCTCTAGCTTGATAACTTTTGCACGAGAGTAATCTCTTTCAAAGCCAATGATATTTGAAATATCGGCACCTCGAAACGAATAGATTGCTTGATCATCGTCACCAACAACACACAGATTATCGTGGGCACAAGTTAAGTGGCGAATAAGTCTAAATTGAAGTGGATTTGTATCTTGGTACTCATCTACCATGATGTACTTAAATCCATTTGAATACTCTAAAGCGATTTCGGGATTCTCATCAAAGAGCCTAACTGTTAGAAGAAGAATATCATCAAAGTCGATGGCATTATAAAATTTAAGCTTCTCTTGATAAAATTCGTAGAGAAAATTAACTGCGTGATCATAAGGATCTTCTCCATCAAAGAATGGCGAATCAGCAAAGTCCTCAGGCTTAATCCCTTCGTTTTTAAGCTTTCCAATCTTAGACTGAATAACTTCTTTCTTAAATGAGCCCTTGTTATCGTGATAAAGTCTAAGACCTTCACGTATGATACTCATTTGATCTGTTTGGTCGTAGATCGAGAAGTTCTTATGGTAACCCAAATGAGTAATTTCTTTCTTAAGAATTTTCAGTCCTAGTGAGTGAAAAGTCGCTAAAGTCATTCCTTTAGATTTATTCTTTCCAAGCAGGCCGTGAACTCTTTCTTTCATTTCCTTTGCGGCCTTATTTGTAAATGAAACGGCCAAAATCTGTTTTCCAGGAATATGCAGGTTATCAACCATATGCGCAATTCGGTAGGTGATTGTACGTGTTTTACCACTTCCAGCACCTGCTAAAATCAGTACTGGGCCTTCGATGGTCTCAGCCGCCGCGCGTTGTTTGTCGTTTAATCCTGCCAATGAAATCATGCGTATAATGTGCCTTTAGAAAGGCGATTAGGCAATCTGTTTGTTGGTATGGGTTCCTGGATACTTTTCGGGATGCTTAGCATAATTACTTCATGCCACGCACCCCGAAAAGTATCCAGGAACCTTGCATTGCATCTTGATAAAGCCGAGCTAAAGAGTCAGAATTTCATACATGAACACAACACACCTTAGATCGATTTTATTGAATTTAATAATTCTACTTGGTGCACTATACACCCAAGCATCTGAGCTTCCATCGCGAAGTGATATCCATGCATTAATTGGCCAACAGACTTCTGTTAAGTCTCAAGGCTCCCGTGGTACATGCACTATGTTTAGTGCAATTGGAATTGTTGAGCACTTACTAATTCGTAAGCATGGGGTTCTACCGGTTGAGCTCGATTTGTCTGAGCAGTGGATGGAATATCTCATAATGAAGGATAAGAGTTGGGAAGGTTCAACAACATCTAAAAATATGCGTGCCATTCTTGATTGGGGAGTTGTTTACGAAAAAACTTGGCCTTACTCTCGCAAGAAATGGCCATCTCTTGAAGATGACTATCCTGAAATCACTATGGCCAAACAAACTTGTGGCCATTTAGTAGAGCTTCCAAAGTATCTACAGTCTTGTTTACTTGGGCAGCGTGATCCTCGTTTATTTGAAATGACTGATTATGATATTGCTCAAATTGATCCTGATTTTATTCCAATTAGAAAAGAGGCAATTTATTTAAGAGACACTTTAGTGGATGATCTTTATTCAAGAAAGAAGTCTTACATGTCGAAAGACTTATCCAAAATTAAGAAATGGTTAAGTCAAGGAAAGTCAGTTATTCTAGGAACTAAGTTGTACTATGGGTCTTGGAATGCAAAAAAGACTCAGACTCTTGAGATTCAAGAACGTGATAAGAGCAAATGGTATGCAGGCATTGTTGGCTATCCTGAAGTTGGAACACGTGATCGTCGAATTTCGGGAGAAAAAGGCGGGGGCCATTCGATGATTCTTGTTGGTTATGACGATGATGTTGTTGTGAAGACTAGAATGCAGATGGAAGATGGCTCTTGGCAGGAATTCGAATATAAGGGTGTTTATTACTTTAAGAATTCTTGGGGAGTTAAAGGCTTTGGGAAGAAGTTTAAGTTAGATGAAGTAAACTATCCAGGTTATGGAATGATTACTCAAAAATATGCACATGATTTTGGAAATTTTTTCTATATAGATTAAGGAGATGGCCATGGCCAAGAAGAAAGTAGCAAAGAAGAAAGTTGCTAAAAAAGCAACTAAGAAAGTAGCAAAGAAAGCAACTAAGAAAGTAGCAAAGAAAAAAGCAACTAAGAAAGTAGCAAAGAAAGCAACTAAGAAAGTAGCAAAGAAAAAAGCAGCTAAGAAAGTAGCAAAGAAAGCAACTAAGAAAGTAGCAAAGAAAGCAACTAAGAAAGTAGCAAAGAAAACAACTAAGAAAGTCGCAAAGAAAGCAACTAAGAAAGTAGCAAAGAAAGCAACTAAGAAAGTAGCAAAGAAAAAAGCAGCTAAGAAAGTAGCAAAGAAAGCAACTAAGAAAGTAGCAAAAAAAGCAACTAAGAAAGTAGCAAAGAAAGCGACTAAGAAAGCAGCTAAGAAAGTAGCAAAAAAAGCAAACCCAACAAAGGACCTTTTTAACTCACTACTTGAACTGATTAGAGTTACTTCAACTGTTCTTCCTGACGACATTCAACGTGTTGTTCTTGATGCTCTTCATAGAGAAGAAAAGAATACTACGGCCGAATATGCAATGAATATCATTCAAGCAAATATCAAAATGGCAGAGCAAAAATCTCAGCCACTATGCCAAGATACTGGAACAATTGTATTCAAGGTTTACCATCCAAGAGACTTTGATCAGGATGCATTCAGAAAGGTATGTGAAAAAGCCGTTCTTGAAGCAACTAAGATTGGATACCTAAGACAAAACTCAGTTGATTCACTAACTGGTAAGAACGATTGTATGAATGTTGGTGGTGGACACCCAGTAATTAAGTTTGAGCAACACAAGTCAAAGAATCTTGACGTTAAGCTTATGCTTAAAGGTGGGGGTTGTGAGAACGTTGGTGCACAATACTCACTTCCAAATACTGAATTAAATGCAGGCCGTGATCTTGATGGTGTAAGAAAAGCAATCCTTGATTGTGTTCAAAAAGCACAAGGTAAGGGATGTGGACCAGGTGTTCTAGGTGTATGTATCGGTGGTGATAGAGGAACTGGACATGTGGCCGCTAAGGATCAATTCCTAAGAAAGCTAGATGATAAAAACTCTAAGCCTGAGCTTGCTGCACTTGAAGCAGACATCGTTGAAACAGCAAATAAACTTGGTATTGGGCCAATGGGATTTGGTGGAAAAACAACTCTTCTAGGATGTAAAGTAACAGACCTTAACCGTCTTCCTGCTTCATTCTTTGTTTCAGTTTCTTATATGTGCTGGGCATTTAGAAGACAGGGCGTTTCGCTTAAAGCAAATAATACAATCAATAAATGGTTATACTAGGAAGAGGTTAGAACATGAAACGTTTAGACTATCCATTTACAAAAGAACAAATTAGAGAACTTAAAGTTGGAGATATGGTTTTAATATCAGGAAAGATGTTTACTGGACGCGATGCTGTTCACAAACGTCTTCACGAAGGAACAAAACCACCAGTAGATTTAAATAACCAAATTATCTATCACTGTGGTCCAGTTGTACTAGAAAACAAAGATGGTACATATGAAGTTAAGGCCGCAGGGCCAACGACTTCAATCCGTGAGGAACCATACCAGTGGGAAGTAATGCGTGACCACGGAATCCTTGGTGTTATCGGTAAAGGTGGAATGGGGCAGAAGACTCTTGACGGTTGTCGCGAGTACGGATGTGTATACTTCCATGGTATTGGTGGAGCAGCACAGGTTTTAGCTGAAAAAATCAAATCAGTAGACAATGTTTACTGGCGTGACCTTGGTTCTCCTGAAGCGATTTGGGAATTAACAGTAGAAGAGTTTCCTGTTGTTGTAACAATGGATGCTCACGGTAATTCTCTACACGCAAAAGTTGAAGCAGAGAGTGCTGAAATCCTTAAGGGACTAGTTTAGTTTATTTAAAAACTTTTTGAGGTTTTAAGAAGTGAATAAGATTTTATATACGCCAAGTAGTGAACGTATCCAATCATCAAATATGATGGAGTTTATTAGACAAATTAATAAGTCCCAAGGCTTGGACTGTAAGTCTTATTACTCACTTCACAAATATTCTGTCGAAAACCCAAAGAGTTTTTGGAAAGAACTCGTTAAGTTTTTTGATATCGACTATACGGGAGATCTCGAACCAGTATGTACTGATTTGAGTTTTGAAAGTTACGGTTGGTTTCCAAAAGTTAAACTTAACTTCGCTAAAAATCTTTTAAAAAATGGCCGTGATATTTCAATTGCTTTAAGTAGCGTGAGAGAAAGCGGCCAAACTCAAAAAACTTCTTATAAAGGTTTAAAAAATAAAGTGGCGGGTTTGCAAGATGTGATTAAACCACATATTGCAAAAGGTGATGTCTTGGCCTGCTATATGCCAAATATTGCAGAAACTGTTGTTTCAATGCTTGCGACGACTTCACTGGGTGGTGTTTTTACATCGACTTCATGTGACTTTGGTGTTGAAGGTGTGATTGACCGCTTCGGACAATCAAAACCAAAAGTTCTTGTTACTGTTAATGGTTACGAATATGGTGGAAAGTATTTTGACTTAACAGATAAGATTAATGCTGTTGTTAAAGCTGTCGACTCAATTGAAAAAGTAATCGTTGTTGACTTCAAGGGGAAAGGCCTTGATGCAAGCTCAATACACAAAGGCGTTAGCTGGTCTGATGTGGTTAGACCAATTGAAGAAGAGATAGAGTATACTGAGTGTGACTTTTCCGACCCTCTCTATATTATGTACTCTTCTGGAACTACAGGTAAGCCTAAGTGTATCGTTCATAGTGTCGGAGGAACTCTCGTTAATCATATTAAGGAGCTTGGCCTTCACTCGGATCTTAAGGAAGACAAATCAATTTTCTTCTTCACCACTTGTGGTTGGATGATGTGGAACTGGCTTGTTTCTTCTCTTTACTTTGGATCTACTGTTGTTCTTTATGAAGGCTCGCCGGGATATCCAACTTTTGGTGATTTTATTTCAATTATTGAAAAAGAGCAGCTAAATATTTTTGGAACAAGCCCAAAATTCTTAAAGGCCCTTGAAGATACTGGAATTGATCTTTCACAATATGATATGTCATCTCTTGAAACGATTCTTTCTACAGGTGCACCACTTCTTCCTGAACAATTCGATTATGTTTATACGAAGTTTAAAAAAGACATTCAACTTTCAAGTATTTCTGGTGGTACAGATATTATAGGTTGTTTCTTCTTAGGAAACCCAATCCTTCCTGTCTTTAGAGGGGAGCTACAATGTGCTGGTCTAGGAATGGATGTTACTTGTTTTGATAGTCGCGGAAAGGAAGTCCCTGCTGGTGAAGAAGGTGAGTTAGTTTGTCTACAAAGTTTTCCTTCACGCCCAATCTACTTCCTAAACGATGATGATGGTCAGCGTATCAACAAAGCATACTTCTCGGAGTTTAAGGGAGTGTGGCATCACGGTGACTTTATTAAGATCACAGAGGGTGGTGGTGCGATGGTTCTTGGCCGCTCTGATGCGACTCTTAATCCAGGTGGTGTCCGTATTGGTACTGCTGAGATTTACCGTCAAACGGAGACGATTGACTTTATTGAAGATTCAGTTTGTGTTGGAAAGAATGTCGACGGTGATGTTGAGGTATGGCTCTTTGTCGTAACGAAAGATGGCCATGAACTTACTAAGGAAGATTGTAAATTTATCAAAACTCGCATACGTGAAAATACAACACCGAGGCATATGCCAAGACGTGTAATCCAAGTAAAGGGAATTCCATATACTCGCTCTGGAAAGAAGATGGAGATGGCCGTAAGTCGTCTTATCAATGGCCGTGCTCTTGATAATGTTCAGGCCGTGGCAAATCCTGAGACTTTGGATTTTTTCACAAATCTCTAAGCTTTCTAGGCAATTGATTTTATTTGATTTTGTGAATTTCCTCTTTGGCCATAGGCATAACACCCGATAAGTATAGATAGTACAAAGAGGGGACATATCATGCGAAATTTTATCTATCTATTTCTTGCGCTTAATTGCGCAATCATTCAAGCTGAAAGTCCAAATTCAATTGAATGCTTAGGTGGAAGTTTCGAAACACTTGATGCTCTAAATGTTAAGAATGTACGAAAGCTTGCCTCATCAAATTCTCAATCGATTGGGCCTATTATCAATTATGATTATAACTATCCAAAGCTACCTAAAAATATAAAAGAGATTTTAAGTCCTGACTTAAGAACTGTTTGCGATTTCTATGCTAAGGCCAATCCTACGGATCCATTTTTTCAAGACATTCGTGACAATATTACAAAGAAATATAAAGATGGTGATGATACTGATTTCTTCTTTAAGTATCTTTTAGTTCTACCTTGCTGGCACTATTCTAAAAATATGTTTGATTACTTTACGTCTGGTAATGAAGCTAATACTAGGGCAGGTATCGGACTCTTGTTTGGTGATATGATGCATCCATTATTTGGTGGAGCTGATCCAAATACTTTTATACGTATTTGGCGTGAGGGGAAGATGTTTGAAGGGCCAATGTATATTGTCTATGATCATCTTCTAAAAAATTATTCAAAATCTGAGCGCTTTAAAATTGAATATCTGCCAATTGTGAAACGACTTAAACATCCTAGGTATATTGCAAAGTTTCCGAAAAAATCTCTAGAGCAAATTAAAAAGGAAGAACCTGATATGCCAATAACATTACCAATGCCGTAGAAGCTAATCGAGTTGCCAAATTTTATTGGGGCCCAATTTATGAGCAATCAAGTGCTTAGGCCCCCTCTTTGTTCTTAATTTCTAGTTCATTTATAATAATAGCTGAGGCGTTATCTCTAATAATGACGTGTTTTCAACTACTTAGTGAATAGGTTCACTCAAGTAAGTTATTGAAATTATGCAAGATTTTGTGAACTAAACCCTAAAGTCAAATATTTTGCTTCCGATTAGTTCACAAAGGATTAGTTTATGAGGAAGTTGATTTTATTTTCTATTTTAGCACTTTCAACGCAGTTAAGTATATTTGCTGCAAGTGGAAAGGACTCTGCAAGTGAGGCAACACCTGATTGTTTAGAGAATGCTATTCCAAATACTCTTGATTCTAAAAATACGAATAATATTGAACAAATTGTCGAATTACAAAATGTAAGAAGTCATGGAGCAAATCCTAATTATCCTATATTCCCTGATAATATCGATGAAATTTTAAAGCCTGATAAACGAACGGTTTGCGATGCCTATGCAGTTCCGAACGAAATCGATCCATCGTATCGTTCAGTTATGAAACATATTGATAAGACTTATAAAGATGGTGATCATAAAGATTTCTTTTTTAGATACGTTTTATCTATGAACTGTTGGCCATTTCGTGAGAACTTCTTCGCCTATATGATTAAAGGTGGAAATGTTGGTCATGCGATGGGAAATATTATGAAGTCTCCATATGGTGGGCTTGATCCAAATGCATTTATTCGAATTGAAAGAGAAGGTCGAGTTTTTGAGGGGCCAATGTATCATGTTTATGAATATTTAGAGAAGAATTATAAAAATAAATCTGAGTCTTCGAATGAATATATAGCTGCAATGAAAAGACTAAAGTCTTCTCGCTATCAATTATATCCAGTTAAATCACTTAATCAGATAAAGAAAGAAGAACCAAATATGCCGATATCAATAAGGTGATTTAGACATTGAAAATATTTAGAATTCTTTTAATATTCTTATTTACTCTTAATGCTCACAGTGAGTGTAGAAGTGGAATTGTCGCAATTTTTAAATCAAGCACTATTGAGGAAATTTCACAAAGCATTGGCGGAGTGAAGGCAAAGGTAGGTGAGTCTTGTAAGAGCTCAATTGGATTAGAATTAAACTCTGATTCGTATTGTGAATGTATTTCAAAAAATCAAGACACTGACTTTGATGTTAGTCGTAAGATGTTTCGCCAAAAAAATGGGAAAGCTTTAAAAAGTATTATTTTTGATCTTGCTGAAACTATCGCGGTAAATGATAATCCAGATCTTACTCTTAATTGTAAACTTCATGACACCTTAGTCAATAATTGTGATGCGCAAATGATTAGTGAAATGTTTCCTGAATATGAGGGAACAAATTTTTCACAAGAAATGTTTGCAGATTATTTAGAAATCTTTAATACAAACTCAGGTGGCGGAAAGAAAACAATTGATCACTTCCGCTCAAATTCATGTTCGTCTACTTTTGTTCGAAAGAGCTCAATTGAAGGTAATACAGCAAGTGTTCAGGCCGAACTAGATAAATCGTGTGAACAGTTTACGAGCCAAGTTATTGGCCTATGTCAAAATGAATAATTAACTGGTGTTGAATATGATAATTTTGATTTCGATTTACCAACATTAGAAAATGTCGATTCTTTTAATTACTTTTGTAAAATAAAAGATCGTCCAATAAAAGATATCAATACCGATAATAATACATTATCAAATCTATTCTTAGCATATGAGAAGAAAGACGAAGAAGTGTCTCCTTTATGTAAAGAAGTCTGTATTGATGAAGCACCATACTCTGTTAGAGGCTGCCAAGTTGATACTCAAAAAGCGATTGTGGCCCTTAAAAGATTGATCGCTAGTGAAAATGTTAATAATGAGGAAATAACTTTTTTAAAAGAAATTATTGGAAACCAAGTTTCCAATGATGTTATTGAAGGTAAAATCAATGACGATGATCTAGCGTATTTTAAGAAAAATCTTGATGACGATGATTACAATAATATCGTTCAAATTGTAAAAACGGGAAGAAATCAGGCATCTGTGAATCAACAAGACTCACTAGTTTCTCAATTCTTTGCAACGGAAAAATCTGAAGCTGTGTCAACAAGTCTTGCCTCTAATGACAAGTCAAAACCAGCTCCTGCTCAACCTACAGCTGCTCCACAAGAGCAGTCAGTGCAACAAATTCAACAACAAATGATGGATGCCGTACCTGAACAACAGGCGGCCATGAATAGCTCAACTCAGCCCATAGGGCCGAGTCAAAATCGTGCTCTAACTTTTGGACGTCGTGGAAAGTCTAATAATGCTTCAAAGGCAACAAAAGATATCGTTGCTTCAGTTAAGGCGTTAAGAGAAGCGGGGAGCTCTCTTGCAAGTGCTCTAGAAGCACAAAAGAAAAGACTAAAAAGAGAGAGAGAAAAGATAGCGCGTGAAAATCAAGATAAGTACCAACGTTATGATGCTGAAACTCTAGAGCCAATTGAAAGAAATAGAAGAGGAAGAGGTACAAACGGAGCAGCTAATTATCCGATCGCAAATGTTGCAAGTGCCGGATCTGGTGGTGGATCAAACTTTGCAACAGGTGGCGCAGGAACTTCTTCAACAGGTAGTTCTACTTTTACACAACCTGAAGCAAAAGCAACAGTTGTTGATATCACTGGACGTTCAGCGCCTAATATTGATTTAAATAATCTTCAAAGTTCTGGAGCAACTCTGCCGGCTTCGATTACAAATCACCCTGATGCATCTGAGATTTCAAAAATGTTCAATGGCCTTGCCTATGAGAAAGATGAAAAGGGTAGAAGTATTGCAAGTGAAAAAGGTGAGGTTAAAAAGATCAAGGTTTCTTGGGGTGCTGAGAGTATCGATCTCGGATCACTTCTTATCAATGCCAAGGATCTAAAGCCTGGTGAAGAATTTATTGTCTACAAAGGTGATATGGATAAGTTTGTAAGGCTTACTCCAGCTTATCGCTTTCAAGCTGGAAAGCGTGTCTTTATCGGCTACCGAGTTGAAAATCGAAATCGTAATAATGCAGACTTGGCCGCAAGTCTCTATGCCAAGAAATTTTTAATTCTATAATTCTATTTAAATTTATATTATGAAATTTTGCGCCCTTGAAAATGACTTCAAGGGCCTTTTGATTTATTGAACTTCTTCAGAAGGAAGATCATCTGATGAACCATCATTTGGTTCAGAAGGTTCAGTCGGCCCTGGCTTAACTGGTGCCTCTGTAAGTCTCTTGTAGATAACAATTAGGCGATCTTTTTCGGCATTAAAAAATAACACTAAGTAAAAGTCGTCAGATTGTTCTTCTCTAAAAGATTCTAGATTTCCAGACTGCTTTAATGAGTCAGCTTTTGTCGAAGAATAGAAATCTTCGATCTTCTTTGTGTCTTCATATGAGAAACGAGTTGAACCAACATGATCTGTGGCAAGTGTGTCCATGATGATATTGATTTTTTCGTCTTTTAAAAGAAGTTGAAGTCTAGTTTCACTATCACCAACAATAGCACTTTGTAGCTTCTCTTTTAGCTCTTTTGAGAAGTCTGCATATGAACATTTATTAGAGATAAACACTAGTTCATTTCCTGGCTTACTCTCTAGCCCAATAAGCTTTTCTTGAGTTAACTCAAGGCATGGCTGAGGAGCAGGTTGTTGGTCTTGCTCACCAGTATTTGCAAATATCGGCAATGCAAGTAGTAGTGCTAGTATTGTTTTTTTCATTTCCCTAATTCCCTAATATTATTTGTTGATATGGGCATCCTCCCATAATTGGCCTTATCAGGCAAGCCTTTGTGCGGCGAGTTGTAGAATATACTGGATATAACTACTTGATTTTCTTCGCACCAGAGTATTGAAGTCGGACTTCATCGCTTAGCCACTGGCCTGCAACGTCCTCATTCATGAAGTCATCACAGTATCTAGCAGGATTTCCACGAGGAAATTTCTTTTTACCGTCGTAAAAACTGAGGCAGATCTGAGCATAGTTTTCAATGTACTCTGGAAAATTCTTTGCGAATCTCTTGATGATAACTTTCGTTTTGGTGCTGGCCTTCCCATTTCTGCGATGAAAAATTTCACCTCTTAGGGGGTGGTATTTTAGAAGATCTGTTAAAACCTTCTTTCTGCTGTCGTAATTGGCCGATAGCTCTTCCATTTTGTTCCAGGCCATATTCATCACCGGGCCAGGAATTGGATTTGTTAGAAGATAGTTTGTTAGAAAAACAGATTTTAGCTGCTCATCAATTTTGTCGAATGCATTGAATGTAAGAAATATGATTTCACTATTGTAGTCACTAGGTTTAAGTAGAGATTCTAAATCACTCTTTGCGAATCCATTCAAGCAGTCCGGATTAAAGATATCCTTTGCCTTCTCAATAATTGAAGCCTTTGTATCTGTTCGTGAAATCTCTTTAACAATAATTTGTAAGAATGCCTTTTGACCTTGCTCCTCTCGACAGTAATAAATTGAATCGTTACTTTTTAAGGGTGCCTTAACGAGGTTATCGTATTTACTCTGTAAAGAGTTTGAGAGTGTTTTATAGATATCAAAATCAATATCAGGATAACGTGCAGAGTGAGATATATATGTATCTAAATCCTTTTGGCAGTCATTACACTTTTGAAAATAAAGTCTGGCATACTTTGAATAGGCCAGAGTGAAAAAGGCATAGGCCTTTAAGTTTTTATTCTCGATATATTTAGTAATAATTTTGAACTGAGTACTATTAACTTCATTCTTTGTTATTAAGTCTTCAACGTAAGAAGTTGCCATTTCACGTGTCATCTTCTTCCACTCAAAATCTCTTTGAGACGGCCTTACGTCTAAGAAGTGCTTCATGTATTCACGGTGAGACTTGTCTTTATAAAGCACACGTAGGTCATCCATCGTATAAGTGACGGCAGATACCTTTACAGAAAGAAGTGTGATTAATAAACAAATCAAATTGCGCATTTAAATAATGTCCTCGATTACTGAGAATAGAGTTTCTTTTTTAAAGGGCTTTTTAATGAAGTGAACCTTACCTTGAAGCTCGTCATTATCCAGTTCTTCATCACCAGAGATGATAATATACTTTAAAGTACCGGCCTTCGGACTGCTTTCAAAACGACGCACAACTTCTGCACCATTAATTACTGGCATATTCTTGTCTGCAATGACGATTTTAAGATTGTCGCTAATATTTTCAAAGTAGTGCTCTACGTCAACTTCGCCGCTTAGTGCTAAAGTTTCATGGCCACCTTGGCTTAGGGTAAGAGCAAAGAGCTCAGCAATATTCTCATCGTCATCGATAAATAAGATCTCTTCATTCATATATTTATTTTCCCAAATTTAAGGTCATTTCAAAAGTAATTTTTAGTAATTTATTGCTATGGGTTAAATGTGTGAATTTTGTTTTTTAAACCTTTACTTTAGTTTATTATACCCGCTGATAATTAAATGACAAAAGAAATCAACTTTTCGTTAAGAAACACACTTTAATTTGGAGTTAATGTGAAGCTACCTGTGGTTAAAAGCACACAATTAAATGATACATTTCGCTTAGACTATTATGATCATTTTGGGCCTCTTATACTGGATGGCCAACAAATCAAAGAATCGATTAAGAAAGATTTACTATTTTGGACAGAGTTTGATTCTTCATTCAAGTTTCAAATTGGTCTTAAAGGAGTTCAATTCTTATTGGGAATTGATAAGGACGAAAAAGTACTTCGTCTATGTAATATTAAATTAGCAAATGAGATATTTTTACTCGATAACTTTGTTGGTGAAGAGAGTGAGGAGTATAAAAAGTTTAAAGCACACGTTACAAAAGTGATGAGTGTTAAAATTGCTGATTTTCCAGGTGTAAGTAATATTATAACTCACCGTTATGGACTAACTAAACTAAGTGAAATTGAAGATAAGCCTGTTTCTGAAATGTCAGATACGATCACTAAGAAGCTTCTTTCTTTTCTTAATGATTACAAACCCGTTTTCTTTGAAAAGATTTCTGACTTCGCTCTTGGTCTTACTGCAAATTATGCACTTCTTAGAATTCACCTGCTTAAGTTCTTAGCAATTCTTCCTTCTCTAGATCATGATAAAGAAGGAAAAGAGGTAAAGCGAATTCTAAGAGAGTCTCTGAGAAGACTTATTCTTGATTCTAAAAAAGCAAAAAGATTAGACTTGAAGGGGGATCGCCAACCTCTTCCTCCACAGTTAGTGGTTCTATTTTATTTTGTTCTTCTGGCCGTTCGCATTTTTCCGGCCAAGGCGCTGGCCAATATTGTACGTTTCAAAGTTCGCTTTATGGCAAAGAGATTTATTGCTGGTGAAACAATTGAAAGCGCACAAAAGAATTTTGCAGCAATCTTTAATACGGGAAGAGATGTAACTCTAGACCAACTCGGAGAGTTAGTTGTTTCTGAATCAGAAGCTGATAACTATATGAATGAGGTTTTAAATCTTGTTAATGGTTTTAGCATGCACATTACTCCAGGTAGTCGCAATAAAGCAGGTATCTTAAGAGCACACGTTTCAATTAAGGTTTCTGCCCTTTGCTCAGACTTCAAACCTGAAGCTTTTGATTACACTTATAACTTAGTTGCCCCAAGGCTTATTAAAATTTTAAAGACGGCTAAAGAGCAACAGGTATTTATTAATATCGATGCTGAACATTATCACTATCGTGATATCGTTTTTGAAATTTATAAGAAAGCTCTCCTTGAGACTGAAGAGCTTAAAGATTATGCAGATACAGGGATTGTTGTTCAAGCGTATCTTCGTGATTGTTATGACCATCTTCAAGACGTTGTTGAGCTTGCAAAAGAGCGTGGCATGATTATGCCAATCCGCCTTGTTAAGGGTGCATACTGGGATGCTGAAACTGTAGAGGCCGAGGCCCATGGACATAATGCTCCAGAGTTCTTAAACAAAGAAGAAACAGATATTAATTTTAGACAGATGATTTATGAGATTTACAAAGCTTTCCCACATATCAAGCTTTGTATTGCTTCTCACAACTTTGCGGATCACTCATACGCTGAAGCTTTAAGAGAAATTAAGTTTAAAGAAATTGATGAAATTGAGCACCAATGTCTTCACATGACTTATGAAGCACTTTCGACAGCTATGGCAAAGATGGGATGGGCCGTAAGAAATTATGTTCCAATTGGTTCACTTATCGTAGGGATGGCCTACCTTGTTCGTCGTATTATGGAAAACTCTTCACAAGTAGGAGTTTTAACAATCATGAGAAGTCATAAGAAGAATGCAAAGCTTATGGCGCCAAATGATATCTTTAAAAAGCACCAGAATGAAGGTCTTCTAAACTTAGACTCAACTCTAACTCAGGTTCATGGGCAATTTAGTAACTGTCCACCTCTAAAAACTTACCTTGAAAAAGAACTGAAGTATTTTAGAAGTGAATTTGAAAAGTTTGAACTAGGTAAAGACTATGCAACAGACTTTGCTCTAAGTGGAGAGTCTGAATCTGTTCTTTCTCCATCTGATGGAAAGAGTGTCGTTGGTAAAATTACTTTCGCCAATTTAGACGATACTGAAAGAGCAATCGATACAATTGATAATTCTTTCTACGAAGGTGAGTGGTCAAAGGCCTCTTGGCAAGAAAGAGCGGCCGTCATGGCAAGAGCTGCAGAGATGATGTATCTGCGTCGCAATTACTATTCTGCACTAATTATGCACGAATCAGGTAAGGCCATCGGTGAAGCATTAGCTGACGTTGATGAAGCAATCGACTTCTTAAACTTCTATATTAGAAGGCTAGCTGAAGTAGGAGATAATGAAGAGTTTAAGGCCCGTGGCCCATTTGCCATTATTGCTCCATGGAACTTCCCTCTAGCAATTCCGTGTGGGATGACAGCTTCGGCCTTGCTAACTGGATCAACTGTTATCTTAAAACCAGCAGAGCAAACTCCTCTTATCACTTGTGAGCTTGTGGCACTATTTCATGAAGCGGGTGTTCCTAAAGATGCCCTAATTCATCTTCCTGGAGTTGGTGAGACTGTTGGTCAGAAACTAATTGAGGATAAGCGTATTGCAGGTGTTATCTTTACTGGTTCAAAACCTGTAGGTGTTCATATTGCAAAGACTTGTGCAAAAAGACTTTATGAGAATCGCAACACAGGCAAGAGCTATCCAGTTCGTGTTATCACTGAAATGGGTGGTAAGAACGCTGTTATTGTAACAAATAATGCTGAGCTCGATGAGACAGTATCAGGTATTCTTTATTCTGCCTTTGCGCACGCTGGTCAGAAATGTTCTGCAGCTTCACGTGTTCTTGTTCATAAAGAAGTAAAAGACAAATTAGTTGCTCGCCTTAAGCAAGCTGCTAACGATATTTACGTTGGGCCAGCAACGGACTTTGCAAGTTTCATTAATCCACTAGTGAGCCAAGAAGAAAAAGATCGTCTCATTGCTCAAGTTAAAGAAGCAAGTGAAGAGGCAAATAAATACGGTGGAGTTGTCCACGTTAACCGCTCAGAAGAAAATCTTCCAGGTTACTGTGTAGGCCCAACAATTATCGAACTTCCAAAGTCACGTGCTTTAGAAAAAGATAGTTTTGCTTCTCGTGAGTTATTTGCTCCAGTTATCCATGTCGTTGCATACGATGATTACGAAGACGCGTTAAATATCTTTAATAGTGTTGAGTATGGCCTAACAGGTGGTGTTTTCTCTCAATCACAAGATGATATTGATTTCCTAACAAAGCGAATGCTTATCGGAAATAACTATATTAATAGACCTATTACAGGTGCTCGCGTTGCTATTGAGCCTTTTGGTGGTTTCAAGATGTCGGGGACAGGGCCAAAGGCCGGTGGTGTTGATTACCTAAGAAGTCTTTTTGTAAGAAGTAACTCTGAAGAACTTAAGACTTCTACTTTTGATAACGGAAGTGATTACGAACCAGTTGTATCTCGTAGCTCTTCTTCTGACCATTTTGTTAGACGTGAAAAAATGCTTTCAGCACTAGACGAAATCATTAGTAATTTTGGTCCATTATTTCCTGGGACGTTTGGAGAACAGAGACATGCTCTTAAAGATCTTAAGAAATGGCTTGAAGTTGACTATCTTGATTTCTTAAATAAGGGACGCGATAACCGTTATATTCCAGGACAAATCAATTACTCTGTATTTGATTGTAATAAAGACCGTGCACTTTATTTGAGTTTAAATGAAGAAATTAATATGCAAACATTCTTTGCTGTTCTTATGTCTTTAACAACTGGAACAGGTGTAACAATTCTTTGTTCAAATGCTGAAGCTTATCGTTGGTGGAATTATCTAATAGATATTCTTAAGAAGAATCGTTTCTCTAAAAAGAATATTGATTGTTATCACGTTAGCAAGGAAAAGATGCACACTCTTCTAAATGAAAATTTTGATGTTGTTATTTGTGACGGTGATCTTGAATCAATTAAAGAGTTTAACTCTGCTGTTGGTGAAAAAAATGGTCAATTTGTTATGACATCTTTTATTTCACCACTTGAGGATTATGTTAATGGATCATATTTTGATCTTTTCCATCTATTCTCATGTGAAAGAAGCTACGCTGTAAATATCATGAGGCATGGTGCACCGATGGAGTTAGACTCGTAATGAAGTATCGTCACTTAATTTTAGGAGCGGGTAATATGGCCCGCGCTCTAATCCCTGGTTTCATCGAGAATTCTGATGATTGTGAATTCCTTGTTTTTACACCAAGTGGTGATAAGGCAAAGAGCTTTGCACTGGATTTTGGTGCTACTTGGATAAAAGACCTAGAGGAGTTACGAAATACTCATATTGATTATCTTTGGGCCTGTTTTAAGCCTCAACAACTTAAGCAAGTGGCCCTTGAAATTGACTTCTTAACACATCCGTATCTAACGATTGTCTCACTCCTAGCGGGAAGTGATTCTCAGGCCCTAACTGAAAATTTGTTATCTGATCAAATTATTCGAATTATGCCAAATACTCCTGCTCAAGTAGGTCTTGGGGTAAATGCACTTTATAAGTCAAAGAGTGTTCATCAAGATAAGTGGAATGCTTTCTGGCAGGCCTTTAACTCAAGTGGGATTAACACCGTTTTCGACAATGAAGACGATATCGATACGATTACTCCTTTTTCTGGCTCTGGCCCTGCATACTTCTTTGAAATTGCACGTATCTTAATTGAGGATATGAAGGCACGTGGAATTGACGGCGAGCTTGCACATAGAATGATTGCGGGTACAATAGAAGGTGCTGGTCGAATGCTTTCACAAAACAATGATGCGCAAACTCTTCGCAATAATGTCACATCAAAAAATGGTGTGACTTATGAGGCCCTTGAATCTTTTAAAGAATCGGGAATGGAGGAGATGTTTAATCGTGCAATAGAGCGTGCTTATCAGAGAACACTTGAATTAAAAGGAAATAAGTAATGAAAAAGGTTTTAGATAAATTACCTGAAGGTTTAAGAAATACTGCATTTGTTAGACTCTTTGGTTTAACAAAAGTACCAATGATTTTTTGGCTAAGACCAACAGTACTTGAGCTTAGTGATGAAGTTACAGCTATCAAGATTCCTCTTTCTCGTCGCTCTAAGAATCATTTAAATAGTATGTACTTTGGTGCCCTTGCTTGTGGGGCAGACCTTGCTGGCGGTTTTGCAGCAATGAAGAAGACGATGGATAAGGGAAAGAGAGTGTCACTTGCTTTCAAAGAGTTCCATGCAGAGTTCTTAAAAAGAGCAGAAGGGGATACGGTCTTTACTTGTTCTCAGGGAAAAGAAATTGATGCTTTTGTTGAAAAAGTATTAGCAAGTGAAGAGCGTCACAATCTACCACTAGATATTATTGCAACTTGTCCTGATGTTTCAGGTGATGAGCCAGTTGCAAAGTTTACGATTACTTTAAGTTTAAAGAGAAAATAATTGCTCCTGAGGCGAACCGCTCGGGCGTGGACCCTCGCTCTCGATTAGTTTTCCAGCTAAAGAGTGGGGAGCTAGCACCGCGAACTATAGTTTGCCTTTGGGCAAACAATTTCGCGGATGCTTAAGCAGGGTTAGGGGAGTCAATAAAGATACACTCTAGCCCATATGTTTCTTCAATTAATTTCTTAAGAGCAATAACACCAAATCTTTCTGTCGCATTATGGCCTCCAGCGAAGAAGTGAATTCCTTCTTCACGTGACTCGTGCCAGTCGTGCTCGCTCATCTCTCCTGTAAGATAAGCATCAAGCCCTTCGCGCACGCAGTAGCGCCAGTCAGAGTTTGCTCCACCTGTAATTATTCCCATTGATGAAATCTCTTCATCATTAGGCTCACTGTGAATGATATCGTGATTAAGAACTTTCTTTAATAGTTCTTTTAGTTCGTTTGGTTTTAATGGTTTTTCGAATTTACCTTGAACACCTGTAGGCATGCCTTTGTAGTCACCGTATGGACCTAAGTCTTTAAGTCCGATTGCTTTGGCGATACCTGCTGCATTTCCATCTTCGAGATGAGCATCAAGAGGTAAGTGGTAGCCAAATAGATTGATATCGTTTTGAATAAGAGGCTTTACTCTTTTTGCGAAACTTCCTGTAATAGTTCTGACGCCATGAAATTTCCAAAATAACCCATGGTGAACAATCATTGCATCTGCACCAAATTCACAGGCCTTTGCAATTGAATCTCTTTGGGCCGAAACAGCAAATGCTATTTTGGAAATCTCTGAGCGACCTTCGATTTGTAGGCCATTTGGGCCATAGTCGTTATACTCATAAGTATTAAGGTGTTTTGCTAAGAATTTTCCAAGCTCTTTTGCTGAAACTGTTGCCATAAGTGATATCCATACCGTTAAAAATTATTGTGTTGGTTGGTTATCATTATCCCCTTGGCGGCCAGAGAAATCAACTTTGAACTTTTCAAAACCGTGACTCTTTTCGACATTTTCTTGTTTCGTTACACTAGAGCGAATTTTGCTTACTGTATGACGCAGTTCCTGATTTTCTGGAACTAGCTTTAGAGCAACCTCGAATTCTTCCATTGCTTTATCAAAGTTATTTAGCTGCATGTAAGCGCGCCCTGCATTGATATATGGATATTCGCGATTAGTGTACTTTGGTGCTTTTTTTGCAAGTTCATACCATTTGATTGATTCATTGATATGACCTTCATTTAATAGAAGTGTTCCCAGATCGTTATAAGGAGCACCATATTCTGGATCGATTTCAATTGCTTTTAGACAAAGTGATTTCGCATCTTCAATATTTCCCATTTGAGAAGTTACCCAACCCATAAGAGTCAGTACTTCCGCAGTTTCTTTGTGACCACGGGCCTTATCGAATAGCTCAAGAGCACCAGCGAGATCTTTTTTAGAAACTAATACATGTGCTTCAGTAATATACTGTTCGTATTTCTCTTCTCTTTTAGCATTCATTCCAAGAATTGGTGCAGTTTTAGAGTGGGCAAGATTTAGAATCTCAAGTGATTCTAGAAAGTATAGTGGTGGAGTGAAGTCTTCTTCAAGCTCCATTTCATCATCATCTTCATCGATTCTTCCACCTTCAATAAGTGTGAAAGGACCTTTTTTAATAATCTCTTTTGCAACAATGATTTCTTTCTTCTCTTTTATATCAATTGCTTTTAAAAGCCCCATACGAGGTGTGGCGACATCAAGTGACGAGCGCTCAATTAAGATAAGGTGTAGTTCTCTAGTGTACTTATATGAAAGATTGATTAGGCGAGTGATCACACCAACAACTTCATCGTCATTTTTTGGAGCGAGAGCAATGAAGCTTTCGATCAAATTATTC
Organism: Halobacteriovorax sp. DA5; assembly: GCF_002903145.1. Classification (NCBI taxonomy): domain Bacteria; kingdom Pseudomonadati; phylum Bdellovibrionota; class Bacteriovoracia; order Bacteriovoracales; family Halobacteriovoraceae; genus Halobacteriovorax; species Halobacteriovorax sp. DA5. The sequence goes on from NZ_PPDJ01000001.1 coordinate 690,041, forward strand.
ATAAGCCTTAGGTTTTCTCGACCTTGGCGAAAATTATTCTGGTGGAGAAGACTAAGGTCTCCAAAGTGAGATGGAATCAGTAATTCGCTTACTAATTTATCGTATTCAGTACTAAACTCTTCAATAATAAGGCGTGCCTTAGCATCGAGGTGTGTTTCACTCAATTCACATACAGCATGTAGAATCCTTTCTAAGTAGCTTCTTGATTGAGTAAGTTCGCTTAATAGAATTTCTTGAATTGTATTCATTTTAGTGGTTTCTTCCCTTGAATAATCATATCTCGTCCCTGAAATATGCACTCTATAATTCATCTTGTCTACGTTGTGACGCATCAACATCTCGTCGACCGGTTACTTTATACATATACACATTTCGTGCCAAATTTATTGTTTCTAAATGACTGAAATCTAATAGAGGAAAATAAGATGGGGCCAAAAAATTGGCCCCAGTGTCTAGAATATGTAACTTTATGAGTTTTCTAAGTGTTCTTTATTCAAGAGTTTTTGTTTCATACTTCAGAAGATTTCCAGCATCGTTGGCCTTGTCGTATGCCGTCGAAATTCTCTGGAAGATATCATCTGTCTTTGCACCAATTGCCGACTTACCTTTAAAGTTTAGTGAACTTAGATTACGGTCTTGGTTCTTCTTAAACATATTACTAAATGGATTACCATTATTCTTTTTCTTAACTGAAGCCGTTCCTCTTCCACCAACAAAGCTTGGTCCACGACCTCCAACATAGCTGATACCTTTAAGCCCGCTTCCGCCAGCTCCAGATAGAGCTTCTGGTTGCGCAGCACCTCCAGCAGATGAACCTCCGCCACCGCCTCCACCGCCTGGTGAACTACCTCCACCACCGGCACCTTGAGCGATTTGACCACCTTCTGATACGGTTGCAACAGGCCCAAAATTACCTTTTAGTCCTCCGCCTGTTTTCGCTTTATTCACAACAGTTGATGTATCCACACCTGCTGATGTTGGGTCATCTGTACTTGCGGCAGTTGCAGCTACCGCTTGATCTTGTTCTGTGTGTTGGTATGCCTGATTTGTACCAAATCCACCTACCGAGTAGTCACCAAATGATGGGACATTAACTGTATTTGCCCAACCTGACTGACATTGTGCATGAGCAGGGTTGGCCTGACAAAACTCCATATAGACATCTTGGTTTTCAAAGAAGTCCTCTGGAAGCTCCATTGTCTCCATTCCTTCAATTTTACCAATAGCACTTGAAATCATTTTTTGTTGTTTACCAAGCTGACTTACGGCCATTTGTTCTTTCGCCACATCAACCCCAGCTTCAGCTGCGATTTGGTTACCAGCTCTTTTCGCTTCACCGTTTCTTAGAATTGAAAACTTCTTACTACCAAAGTTTAGCTTACAAATCTGTTCTGGCGAGCCCATTGATCCTGCACCACCGTCATTAATTATATATTCTGCAATTCCTGAAAGTGCCTGTTCAACTGGTCTCTTACAAAGTTCATTTGTTTCAAAATATGTTTCACTAGTCGGAATACTAGAAGTCATCGTTAAGATCGTTCCTAGTCTTGCAACTTCAATTGTACGACGTGTTTCGGCCATTGTTTGTTGCTTGGCCAGACCATCTTTTTGTGACTTAAGGGCAGTTGTCGTCACGTTTTCCGACGCATCCATATTCATTAGTTTATTTTGCTGTTTTGTACTAAAGTCTTGCGCTTGAAATTGTTGGAAAGTTGCATTTGCAGTCTTTCCAAGTTGTGCAGCATTATGAGCAAGAACTAAGTTAGAACACTCGTCATAGTCAATGGTTTCAAGTCCTGATAGGCGACAAGTGATACGTCCATCAATTGAAGTAAGTTTCTCTGGATTTGAGTATTGATCTTCTGATTGACGATCCTCTTCAAGGTTCTCTCCAAATGCAGCGGCAATTTGGTTACATGCTGTAACATTTTTAACTGCGGCAGAAATAACATTCCCATCAACCTCAGATGAATTATTAGCATAGATGAAAACAGCTACGGCCTTTGTATAGTCAATTGAATTTGCTTTACCACTTCGGTAAACCTCTTGAGCAACATCTTGCCAATTCGCATTTCCATTTGTTCCTGAAACCTTAAAGGCCCTTTGACACTTAATTGCACCACTACTACCAATAAAGTCAGGTTCAACATTTTTAAAATCAAGAGTTGTTACAGATTTAGAACAAGCTTTGAAAGCCTCGATCTTAGATTTATTTTCTTTGGCCATCATTTCTTGTAAACAGCCATTCCAGTCTTTATGTTTTGCGCTATCACTTGCTACGTCACCTTCATCTTGTGGAGGAGAAGTTGGCTGATTTGGTTCAGAACCGTCATTGGCCAAACCATTTGCAAGTTCTTTATCTTTTTGAAACTCTGCTAGCTTTTGGCCACAAAAGTTATCAATCTCTTCCTGTGGTATCTCTTGTCGTCCATCCGATGGCATATCAAATGGCACCATTTGACCAGTGCTTGGATCAGGACAATCAACATTCACAGTGCCTGCGTAGCTCATATTAAGTGGCGCAGCCGCTAGAAGAGTTAAGGTAAAAGTATTTAAAATAGTTGTTTTCTTGCTCATAAGTGACTCGAAAGTTAGGTTTGCCTTACTTAAATTATAAGTTCTAATCGGTTAAATTCTTCGAAAAGTTGAGTATTTAAGCATGATTTAGGGATTTGAGGGGTGTTGCACAAGATAAGTGCTTAAAAATATGTTCATTTTTAGGGGCCGGCCATGTAAAATCATATTTTACGATCGCCCATGATTGTGGCCATTGAAAAGAAATTAACAACTTAGCAGTATATAAGGGGTGTAATAAATGACTTCACAACGAGCACATACAATCGAAGACTTTAATATCGAAGAGGGAATTTACGAATTTCAAGTACAAGAGACGCATCTCGATACTTTTGGTCATATGAATAATGCAACCTATTTGACTATCTTTGAGCAGGCCCGTTGGGACATGATTACAAAGAATGGATGGGGTATGGATCGCATTATGCGTGAAAAAAGAGGTCCTGTCGTTTTAGATATCAACATCACTTTTAAGTCTGAACTTCGTCTAAGACAAAATGTAAAGATTCGCTCAAAGGCCACAAGCTTTGTTAATAGTAAGGTTCTAACTTTCGAGCAAGAGATGTTTGATGATACAGGTAAGGTGTATACAAAATTTAAAATGACCGCGGGACTGTTTGATCTAAAAGAAAGAAAACTTATGGGCCATGATCCTGATTGGTTAAAAGCGGTAGGGCTTAGTTTAAAAGCTTAAAGAAATGATGATAAATTTTTTCAGAGCTTGCTTTTACTTCATCTAAGAAAGTAAGCTCTTTCATTTTTTCATGCTCTAATAATTCGCAAAATAGCTCGTAAGTGTATTCTTGATGATACTCGGATGAAACCTTACTGTAGCTTATATGCCATGCCTCTGGAGCAACTCCACCAAGATCTTCTACATATGGCCTATAATAAGAATAACTCTCGTTATTTTCAATTTTTGTATTTAGCCACTTACTAAAATCAGCAAATGGTCCACCCTGTGTAAACTCTTCTGGAATTAATTGAATGTGATAACCTTCTGGCCAGCTATTGCCATCCACAACATCAATCTCTGTTCCCCAGTGATGACGAGAAGTTCCTGGAAGTGCCGACCAGTTGATAATAGCGTTTACAATTTCTGAAGGGGAGAGTTTTGTGTGATCTAGTTCATTTCCCGTGCGATCATAGATTGGGCGTTTGCCGGCGCACTTTTCATTCCAGATTCTGAGTTGGTCATCGAAAGATCGAAAAGAGCTTGTGACATAGAAATCGACACCATCTTTTAGCGCATCTTCTTTGAAACGTTTAAAGTCTTCAAATGAATCTTTGTGGAAGTAGCGATTGATGCTCTCATCATAAATGAGATGATCTTTTGTCATTCCGAATAAGACTTCCTTGTCTACCTTGCTCATATATTTTCCAATTATTATTCAGAGAATAATTTCTTTAGTCCTGACTGAACATAGCGATGTGAGATAACTTTAAAGATTGAAACAGACTTATCTTTGATAATATCGTTATCACCATAGTCATATTTTTTGTTCGATTCTCCATTACCAGCTCCCGCTCCAAAACTTAAAACTTGTGAGCTAGAGTTGTCATCGAACTTCCATCGATTAGTATTATTATTTGTTGTTTTTCTAACAGTTTTCTTTGCTGGTGCTGCAAGTCCCTTGGCAGGAAGCTTGGCCGAGACATTTTCAACTGCGTCTTGAAATGAAGGCTCTGTTGGTCTTAAGCGAGCGAATGCTTCACTTGCACCGTTACCATTAAAGATTGATACATTGTTGTTATCACCATAGCGGCCCGCTTGTTTTGCAAGCTCATCACTAATCTTACTAAGTCCAAGTCCTGTACTTTTCTTAAATGGATTTTCTAGCTTCTTTTTGATTGCATCCATCGCCTTGGCCGCCATGGCAGCTTGTGCATCAGTCGTTGAAGCATTGTAAGTTCCACCATTACCCTGAGTTGTTGCATTGGCCGCTTTGATTGCTTCCGTAACATCAAGTCCACCAAGTGAACTTAAAGCAGTAGGGGATACCGTAATCTTCTTACAAGCATTTTCTCCCTTATTATTTTTTAGCTTACGACAATTACACTCGCGATCAAACTTTCCATCAACATAGAAACAGCCTTGTGGATTCGTACTTTGAGCTGCTCGTGATGAGTCAGCTGATGCTACATATGATCCAGAATACTTATTCCAGTAGTCCTGACATGTCTTAGATTTCTCGCGGTTAGGATTCTTATTTCCTTGTGCTGTATAACAGTAACAAGCAGGGTTGCTTAAGCTATCTCTTCCATCTGGACAAAATGAAGCAACACTCTTTACATACTTCTCTTTTAAAATCTTAATTTGCTCAACATTCGATTTGGCATCTTTATTATTCTTCTTTGCTTGATTTGAAACAGTAAGTGCCGCAGGGACTGTTACTGCTGAGGCCACAATAACTGTACATGGATTATTAGTGATCGAGCGAAAGCCATTTGCCATATCGCTGAAATTCCACTTCGAAGCGCCACCAGCTTCACCTGGGGATTGGTTCATACAGCTTGTCCCAAATGATGAAAATGTCTCATAAACTGCAACAGCTGCTGCCGCTGTATATCCTAGGGCCAGTGTTTTATATTGTTTTGCCTGTTTTGAAGAAACATCTGCTAAATATTCTTGTTCTTTTTCTAGCATATCAAATGCCGCAATTTGAGCATTCTTCATTGTTTCAGGGTCTTTTGAGATTTCTTCGTATTCTTCTTTAAACTCTTTTGTTTTCTTCTTTACGTCTTCTTTGTTGATTTTTGTTTGATAGAAGCTATAGGCCGAGATCGCACCAACCAGCATACAAGACTTACAGCTTGAACGGTTTTCATCTTTTGATACTTCTGATGTATTAGTATCAGGGGCATTTGATTGCTGTTGCTTTGGGTCTACTGGAGCCGACTCATTTGTTGTTGATTTGGCAGCATCTTCTCCGTTAAAGAACTTAGGAACTACTAGGGCCGTAACTCCTGTAACGATCCCCCAAGCTTCTGCAAAGCCAGTTATTAAATTACCCTTACCTTTACTTTCAACATCACTATCGGAAACTCGTCCAGCATTTAGCTCATTAATTGTTTTTTGTTGTCTGGCATCGGCCGCTGCTTTCATACAAGCATTGCGTTCACTCTCACTCGATTTAGAGTCACAATCCTGATACTCATCTCGATTCTTTATTGAACCCTCTGTATACATACAACGATTCAAACTAGCGTTGAAAACCTGTCCTGTCGGGCAGTTTGTCGTCGCAAAGACTTCGAAGTGTCCAAGTGCAAAACTTAAAAATATGAGTGTTAAAATAATGCCTTTCATTTTTACTTTTCCTGCTTTTTTAGGCTATCAATCTAGTTACTTACTTAGTATAACAGCAAAGCCTAAGTTTTTAATAGTAGGGCAATTGCTGTTTTATCGTTTAAGTTTCTGTTATTACAGGGGTTTGGTTGTGAATTTTAGACGTTTGTTGGTGTTAATTTCTATTTTTGTAAGCCTTAAAACTGTGGCACTGCCATTAAGTGATCTGCAAACAGGTGATGTGATCTTGTTAGATATGGACTGTTTCAGTTGTGAGCTGATCGAAAATGAAACTGGTGGCCCATTTTCTCACTCAGGAATTGTTCTAAAACTAGGTTCTCAAGTTTATGTTGCTCAATCTCTTGGAAGCGTTCACCACCTGCCACTAAAATCATTTCTAGCATATTCGAATAAGGTCCCACACGTTATTCGTCCAAAGCATATTAATTTCTCAAAGAAAAGAAAATTAATTGAAAATTACAAGTCAATCTTTCTTGGAATGGACTTTGATCACGATTATCTTTGGGATGATGATAAGCTTTATTGTTCGGAGTTCATCTACAAGCTTCTTAAAAGCGTTTATGCTATTGAGAAGTTTAAACCAGCTCCAATGACCTATGATAAGAATCCTAAGGGATGGCAAATCTATTTCGGTGGAAAACTTCCTCCTAGTGGAAAGTTAGGGCTTTCTCCTAATGATTTCTTTTTCTCAACTGGTTTTGATGGTGACTTTAAAGATATGGGGCCGCTATATTAAATTGTGAATCAATTTAATCAGGCCCATAAAGAAAGCGATCACTTTCTCAAATCTCAGACTCTTATTGACTTAGTTCAAAAGGCCCTCACTCTTGTAAAGTTTGAGAGCGATAAAATTGAAGTCCTTGAGGTTGGATGTGGGCAAGGTCTAAATTTGGCCAATTTCAATTTCTCGCAATTATTAGGCATCGATATTTCTGAAGAGGCCATTTATAAGGCCCGCCAAAATTTTAACAATTTTGAATTTCAGTGTTTATCTAGCCTCAAGTTAGATCAGATCGAGCGCTCATTTGATCTTATTTTAGATGCTCACCAAATTCATTACTTACAATCTAAAGATGAAATTTCTCAGTATATAAGAAATGTCTTTAAGCGTTTGAATAGTGGGGGAGTTTTTTGTTTTGAAGCGATGGTTAAGAGCAAAGAGATGCTTCTTACTGACCTATCAGTTACAGTTCTCGACTACCTTGAATATGAGAAGATCGTGACTGAAGCAGGGTTTCGCATTATCTATTTGATGCTGCCAAATGGGCGTAAAATTATTGCAGATAAAAAAAGAAGGGCCGCTCTTTCGAGCGACCCGGATGTCTTACTGGTCATTGCTACTAAGGAAGACGTAGCAAATTAGTTACAGATTCCCAAAATATTTCCGACTATTCTTCGTCGTGTGGAGTACGCCCCACTTCTAATCTTTTCTCCTTTTGTTGCTTGAGTCTTTCTACATATAGAAAACGAATATCTCTTGCAGTTAGTACATCTCCATTTGCTAATTGGATTTGTGCACCATCTTTAAATCCTTCTAGATTCCCAAAAGTCTTTTTAATTTTTGCAACACTTGTGATGTCGAGGAATTCACCATTGAAGGTCTCAATTGCCATAGCGCGATCTAGTTTTTGGATCTGCTCTGGCGTGATTCTCTTCATAGTTCTTGCGTGAACTTTCTCTTGGATTGTTATCGATAACATAACTAATCCTAAAGTGATGTAAAGTGCTCTCCTTAATGTACTTTTCATAATGGCCTCTTTTCCGCTAAGTTCGTTCTTCCTGAAGCCTTCAGCTTTAAACATCCTGTTTAAGAGCTTTGTTGCTATAGTAAAAGCATGAACTGTGCCAAAAATTGAACACGTACAATCAGCTACTTAGATATTTATGGGTGGTGTCGTATGGGAAAGGGGCGCTTTTTGGCCCTATCTATGAACAACAAAGGCCCCAAAATGGGGCCTTTATGCATATTTGATTTGTATTTTAGATTAAGCTTTTAGACAGTCTTCGGCCTGCTCTGGATTTTCTGTACACTCATCCTTCTTGTCGCAGAATTGGCAATCTTCACCAATCAGCTTTCCAAGTCCACCACATGAGCCTTGTAGCTTACGGTTAGAAATAATTACACCAACGGCCATTCCTGTAATTGATAGAGCAAGAACAGCGAAAGTAATTAGGAATAGTTTAATGTTAGCATCCATAAAATTCTCCAATAGAAAAATATCCGATTAGATTACTCTGTCACCTTATCAAATCCTGGCGTTGATGTCTCTAAATACTTTGCTGAACCATCGTCAGAACGATAGATGAAGAACGCCTTCAAGTTATTTTCTTTAGCGTAAGCAATTGCTTTCTTTGCACCCATGGCCATAAGGGCCGTTGCCCAAGCATCCGCATCCATACAAGTCTCAGAGATAACACTAACCGAAGCAAGTTGAGATTCAACAGGTGAACCTGATTTGAAATTTATTGTATGCTGGTAGCGCTTGCCACCTTCTTTGAAAAAATTTCGATAGTCGCCAGATGTTGCTAAGGCAACATTCTTGATTTTCACAACCTTCACAACTGGATTACCATCTTTATTACTAGGGGACTCAACACCAATACGCCACGGGCGTGTTAGAGATTCGCCCATTGTTCTAACTTCACCGCCAACTTCGACAAGAGCATTCTTAATTCCTTTGGCCTGTAGAAGTTCAACAAGTGCATCAACACCGTAACCCTTGGCCGAAGCAGATAAATCAAGATACACACCATCAATACTTTTTGTTAAGACGCCATCTTTAAAGATTATCTTTTCGTAACCAACTTTCTTCTTGGCCTCTTCAATATCTTCTTTTGAAGGAATCTTGCGTTTTCCAGTTGGACCAAATCCCCAAAGGTTTACAAGCGTTCCGATTGTTGGATCAAATGTACCATCAGTCTTCTTTGCAACGTCTAGGGCGTGCTTTAGAGTTCTGCTAAAGTCTGGGCCTGGATAGAATTTTTCACTCTTGGCCATTTTATTAAAGAGTGAAATTTCTGAGTCATTGATGTAAGTACTCATGGCCTTGTTGACTTCATCTAATCTTATCTCAATATCTTTTTTTACCGAATCCTCGTCGAATCCATTAGGTGCAAGATACTTGATATGGTATGTCGTACCCATGGTCGGGCCAGTGGCACTATAAATTTGCAGTTTTTCACTTTGACATGAAGTTAACAGGCCTAATAAAAGGCCCATTCCAAATATAAAGATTTTGTTAATTCTCATTAATTAAACGCCTGTTCCTCAAGAATTTTTCTTTCGCTATCTAGGTCTCTATTGTCGGCCTTTTCTTCACTAAATTTTTCGCCGTAGCGCGCCTTAAGCTTTGTGATATTGCGCTCCATTACATCTTCAAATTTAATCCCAAGTTCATCACCAACGATGGCCATGTACCAGAAAAGATCACCAAGCTCTTCTGCTAGATTTACTCGGTCAAGCTCCTTACCATAGAATATATGCTTCTTTAGAGCATCGAGGAATTCTCCAGCTTCCGTCGAAAGACCAATTCCAGCGTGAAGAAGTCTCTTAATTCCATCGTCATTTAGACGTGTGTTCATCGCATCAAAATCTCTTGATTCTGTTCTAATTGCATCACTCATATATTTTTGTGAGTCCATAATTTCTCCTGTGAAAAGTTGGGTAGTTGATCGAACTTTATCACTTTGATTTTTATCTAGTCAAAGCTTGCCTGTGCAAAAAGAAAACTTCACGAACTGTTAAGATATAAGGTATATTAACGTGCCTAAATTATTAATTTTGTAATAGCCGCAAAGCGGTAAAATGGATTTAAATCAAATGGATAAATTCGACTTTTCAACACTATCAAGTTCAGACATTTCTTACATTGACTCTCTCTACGAACAATACGAATCAAACCCGATGGAAGTAGAAGAAAGTTGGCGCAACTTTTTTCTAGGTTTTGAATTCGGTGCCGGTAAAGGTAGCACAAGTGCCGGTGGTGAAGTAAGTGATGAGAAGTTACGTAAAGAATTCAACGTATTCAGACTAATTCAATCTTTTAGATCAAGAGGACATCTTCTTTCGGATACAAATCCAATTCGTCCAAGACTAGATCGTCATGCACGTATCTCTCTTCAAGACTATGATCTAACAGATGCTGATTTAAACGAAGTATTCACTTGTGGTGAGTTTGTTGGCCTTGGTGCTACGACTCTAAAAAATATCATGGACCACATGATGAAGCTTTACTGTGGAAAGATTGGTGTTGAGTATATGCACTCAACTGATACTGAGATGAGACGTTGGTTTAGAGAAGAGTTTGAAACAACTTACCTGAACAAAAATTTCGATGTTGATAAGAAAAAAAGAATCCTACACAAATTGAATGAAGCAAATGTTTTTGAAAACTTTCTTCAAACAAAATATACGGGACAAAAAAGATTTTCACTTGAAGGTGGAGAATCGACAATCCCAGGGCTTGATGCATTTATTAACGAAGGTGCAAGACTAGGTGCTAAAGAATTTATTATTGGTATGGCACACCGTGGACGTCTAAACGTTCTAGCTAATACTCTAGGGAAAACTTATGAGTATATCTTTTCTGAATTTGAAGGAAACTCTCTTGAGCAACTTGCTGGTCAAGGTGATGGTGATGTTAAGTATCACATGGGCTTCACTTCAGTAACTAAGACTGAAGATAATAACGAAGTTTACTTAAAGCTTCTTCCAAACCCATCACACTTAGAAACAGTTTCACCAGTAGCAACTGGTTATGCTCGTGCTCAGATTGATATTGCTTACGATGGAGATGAGAGCAAGATTATCCCAATTGTTATTCACGGTGATGCGGCCGTTGCGGGACAAGGGATTGTTTACGAAACACTTCAAATGTCTGAGCTTCCAGGTTACCGCACTGGTGGATCTCTTCACTTTGTTATTAATAACCAAATTGGTTTTACTACTGACTTTACAGATGCTCGTTCATCACACTACTCAACATCTGTTGCTAAGATGCTAAATATTCCAGTTATTCACGTAAATGGTGATTGTCCAGAAGACGTTGTTTACGCATGTGAGCTTGCAGTTAAGTTCAGACAAAAATTTAAGCGCGATGTTTTCGTTGATATGGTTTGTTACCGTAAGCACGGACACAACGAAGGTGATGAGCCGAAGTATACTCAACCAGAATTATACGGGATGATTTCAAAGCATAAGAATCCTCGTGAAATGTATATTGAAGAGCTTGCTAGTCACGGTGCAGTTGATAAGGCCGTGGCAAAAGAAATGCAAGAAGAATACAAAAACCTTCTTTCGGATCGTTTTAACAATGTTAAGCAAAATGTAATTCCTAAGAAAGTTCCAGGGCCTCACCAGCAGTGGAAGAACGTTCGTTTTTCAACTCTAGAGGATTTTACTAATTCACCTGATACAAGTGTTGATAAGAAGACACTTGAGAATATTATTTCATCAATCACGCAGACTCCTGAAGGATTTAAAACTCTAAGAAAAGCGCAAAAGCTTCTTGATCAAAGAAAGGCTTCTTTTGAAAATGGTCAAATTGATTGGGCACTTGCTGAGTTATTTGCGTACGGCTCGATCCTAACTGAAGGTAACGATGTACGCTTCTCTGGTGAAGACGTTATTCGTGGGACATTCTCACACCGTCACGCAAAAGTTTTTGATGAGAAAACAAATAAAGCATACTGTGGCCTTGAGCACCTAACGACAGGTCAAGGAAACTTCTATATCTATAACTCACTTCTTTCTGAGTATGCGGTACTTGCATTTGAATATGGTTACTCGCAAGCAACACCTCACGCTCTTAATATCTGGGAAGCACAATTTGGTGACTTCACTAACGGTGCTCAAATCGTAATTGATCAGTTCATTTCAGCAGCAGAAAGTAAGTGGAGAAGAATGTGTAACTTAGTAATGCTTCTGCCTCACGGTTATGAAGGAGCAGGACCTGAACACTCTTCTTGTCGTCCAGAAAGGTTCTTACAGCAATGTGCTGAAGAGAATATGGTTGTTTGTAATATTACAACTCCAGCAAATATGTTCCACGCTCTTAGACGTCAGCTTAAGTGGGAGTTTAGAAAGCCTCTTGTTGTTTTCACTCCGAAGTCACTTTTAAGACATCCTCTATGTCAGTCAAAAGTTGAAGACTTCACAACTGGTAAGTTTGAAGAAGTATTTGATGATACTTGGGTGAACCCAAAAGACGTTAAGAAGGTCGTTCTTTGTACAGGTAAGATTTACTACGATCTACTTAAGTACCAACAAGAAAATGATCGTAAAGATGTTGCAGTTGTTCGTCTTGAACAATTATATCCTCTTCCAACTGAAAAAATTAAGGCGATCCTTGATAAGTATCCAAACGCAACACATCGTTGGGTACAAGAAGAGCCTTCAAATATGGGAGCATGGATGCACTTAAATCGCTGGCGCGATACTTTTAGAGATATTGATTGTATCTCAAGAAAAGCTTCGGCATCTCCTGCGACAGGATACGCTTCAGTACACATGAAAGAACAAGAAACAATTGTAGAGAATGCATTTAAATAAATAAGGAAAAGAAAATGGCAATCGTAAAAATTACTATTCCACCAATTGGTGAATCAATTACAGAAGTTGCTCTAGGTGAGTGGCTAGTAGCTGACGGTGACTATGTTAGTGAAGGTGATGAACTAGTTGAAGTTGAATCAGATAAAGCAACACTTCCTCTTCCTGCGGAAGAAAGTGGTATCATTAGAATTATCGCAGAAGAAGGTGCTGAACTTGAAATTGGTGCTGTTGTAGCTGAGTTAGATACATCTGCAGCTCCGACACAAGCTTCAAGTGATGATGCTCCTACAACAGTTGAAACTCCAAATACACCGGCAAGTGCTCCTGTTTCGGGTGGGGATAAGAATTATCCATCTCCAGCTGCTGCTAAAATTCTTGCAGAAAAAGGCGTTAGTGCTGGTTCAGTTGCTGGTTCAGGTAAAGATGGCCGTATCACTAAGGCTGATGCAATGAACGCAAGTGCTGCTCCAAAAGCTGCTCCTGCTGCCGCTGCAAAGCCTGCTCCTGCACAGGAAATTGCTGTACAAGCTCCAATGGGTGGTGCAAGTAGAGCAAAAGAAGAAGTAAAAATGAAGCGTATTCGTAAGACAATTGCTAAGCGTCTTGTGGAAGCAAAGAATACGACTGCAATGCTTACGACTTTCAACGAAGTTGATATGTTCAATGTAATGGAGCTTCGTAAGAAATATAAAGATGCTTTCAAAGACAAGCACGACATCGGACTAGGTTTCATGTCTTTCTTCACAAAAGCATGTACAAAAGCACTTATGGAAATCAAAGGTGTTAATGCACAAATTGATGGTGAAAATATCATCTATCACGACTATGCAGATGTTGGTATCGCGGTATCTACTCCAAAAGGTCTTGTTGTTCCAGTAATTAGAAACGCAGAAAGCTTAAGCCTTGCTCAAATTGAAAAAGAAGTAAGAAGACTTGCTCTTAAAGGGCGTGATGGAAAGCTTACAGTAGATGAAATGACTGGTGGTACATTCACTATCACAAATGGTGGTGTTTTCGGTTCAATGCTTTCAACTCCAATTATTAACGTTCCACAATCAGCGATTCTAGGAATGCACAATATTGTTGAAAGACCAGTAGCTGTAAACGGTCAGGTTGTTATTCACCCTGTAATGTACTTAGCACTTTCTTATGACCACAGAATCATCGATGGTAAGGAATCAGTAACATTCCTTAAGATGGTTAAAGAGATGATTGAGGATCCGGCCAGAATGCTACTGGACATCTAATAAGTATATTAAAGAAGATTAAGGATTATATATGAGTAAAGAATTTGATGTTGTTGTTATTGGTTCAGGCCCTGGTGGATATATCAGTGCCGTACGTTGCGCGCAACTTGGTATGAAGACAGCAATTGTAGAAAAATATAATACACTTGGTGGAACATGCTTAAACGTTGGATGTATTCCATCGAAAGCATGGCTTGATTCAAGTGAGAAATTTCATGAAGCAACTCATGAATTTGAAGCACACGGAATCACAACAGGTAAAGTAAAGGCCGATATTAAGAAGATGGCAGAGCGTGTAGCTGGTGTTGTTGCAGATACTTCTGGTGGTATTACTTACTTAATGGGTAAGAATAAAGTTGAGACTTTCCATGGGTTTGGATCTTTCGTTGATGCTCACACTCTTAAAGTTTCAGGTGAGAAAGAGGAAACTCTTAAGGCTAAACACTTCATTATTGCAACTGGTTCAAAGCCAGCGACAATTCCTGGGATTGAAATTGATAAAGAAAGAATTATCACTTCAACTGAGGCCCTAAAGCTTGAAACACTTCCAAAGCACTTCATCGTAATTGGTGGTGGTGTTATTGGTCTAGAGCTTGGTTCAGTATTTTTAAGACTTGGTTCTAAAGTTTCTGTTGTCGAGTATGCAGATTCAATTCTTGCGACAATGGATAAAGACTGTGCAAAAGAGATGACTAAAGTTCTTAAGAAACAAGGTATGGAATTCTATACTGGTCACGGTGTAACTGAAGTTGTTAGAAAGGGCGAAAAAGTAATCGTAAAAGCTAAGAATAAGAAGAACGATGAAGAAATCAAATTAGACGGTGACTACTGTCTAATGGCAGTTGGGCGTCGTCCATATACTGACAATCTTGGTCTTGAAAATGCTGGTGTAAATCTTGATGAGCGTGGGCGTGTTATCACTGACGATCATTTAAGAACTAACGTTTCTCATATCTATGCAATTGGTGATGTTACAACTGGTGCTATGCTTGCTCACAAAGCTGAGGAAGAAGGTGTTGTTTGTGCTGAAATCATTGCTGGTCAAAAACCACATATTAACTACAATCTAATTCCTGGTGTTGTTTATACTTGGCCAGAGGTTGCTTCAGTTGGTGTAACAGAACAAGAGCTAAAAGCTAATAAGACTCCATATAAAGCAGGGAAGTTTCCATTTAAAGCAAGTGGACGTGCTCGTGCTTCAAACGAATCAGCTGGTTTTGTAAAAGTACTTGCTTGTAAAGAAACAGATGAGATTTTAGGAGTACACATTGTCGGTCCTCGTGCTGCTGACTTAATTGCAGAAGCAGTTGTGGCAATGGAATTTAGAGCTGCTGCTGAGGATATTGGACGTATTTGTCATGCGCACCCAACTTACTCTGAAGCATTTAAAGAAGCTGCTCTTGATGCTTTTGATAAAAAACCACTTAACATCTAAGCAAATATTTAAAAGGCACCTTAGGGTGCCTTTTTTATTTCACCTGAAGACAGCTCAAAACTCCCATCCAAAAATATTTTTCGAATTAAATAACCATCAACTTTTTCATTTGCTCGACGCTTTTGAATGAGAAGTTGTATCGGTTTTGAGAAGTTACAAGAGTTGGCCGTCTCTAAATCTTCATTATAGAAAATTGTTCGAGGTGGACACTTAAGTTCAAGGGTAATTTTATCTTTCTCATCAAAGTAGTGGGCTAGGCCTTCTGAGTCTGCTAACCATGGCCTTTGATCGTTGACGATGATAACTTCATCTTCTTTTTTTTGAAACGCTTTAAATGCCTTATATAAGCTTGATTCTGATGGCCTTGTAAAAAGATAGCTATGAGGATTGTGACGGGCAAAGTTTAGTTTTGTTAGGACTTCTTTTTGAGAAAAGCTATGTCCTAAACGGTTTAGAAGTTCGCCATGCGACTCAATAGCAACGACAGGAGCATTAAGTTGGGTGATAATATCATCAAGAATTTTACCAACTGGAAAATAGAGAAAGAAGTAATCAATTTTATGGTTTTTAATTAATTCCTCTTTAAAGACATCGTTGATAAAAATATGTTTTGTGTCTTTGAGTTTGTCGAGGCCATATTCGATGCGCTCTTTGACTGGTTCAATACTAATGACTTTAATATTTGGAAAGAAGTGATTGGCCACGAATGCCATCTTTGCATAGGATGCGCCAATATCACATACTGTGAATTCTTTATAATTCTCTAATTCATTTAGCTTTTGTAGAATTTCATAAAAGTCTAAGAGTGAGGTATTAATGGCCTCTTCTTTTAGGCCACATAGGTAGAGTTCTTCGGAAGATTTTAAATTATTCTTATTTAAAAGTTCTTCGATGATTTCAATAACTTCTGTTTGAAAGCCTATTAAATCGGCCAATTTTTCTTCTTTTTTTTGTAAGTGGTTTTTATTGTAATTATCCAAAAATCAATACCTTATTTGGTTTCAAATAGAAGTTTGTAAACAAAAACAGAGTAAATAGCTAATATTATTAAATTTTAGTTTAAATCTTACCGATATACTAGAAAGAATAGTAGAGGAAGTATTGAAGAAACTTTTCATTGCAGACACATTCACAACTTTTAGAGAGATCGATCTTAATGATCTCTATATTGAAGCGCTTTCTGGAATCGTTTTTTCAAACCAATTTGGTTTTGACGTTAAAAAGTCTCAATGGGTTGAGTTGTCTAAGATGAGTTTACCTCGTGTAATTACAGATGCTCTTAAGCAAGCTCCTGAGACATTTGAAAAACCAGCTTCGGCACCAAATGGATACAGTATTAAATTGGAAGAATTAGAAATTAAGAATAATCATAATAATGATCTATTAGATGCAATTTCAAAAATTGTAAAAGAAGAAGTTTCTGCAATTGGTGTACAACTTCGAGAAGAGTTTAGTGAGAAAATTTCCTCTGTAGAAGAGAGAATCGGTGATATCACGCAACTTGTTGGCTCTTCGAGTGGTGATCGTAGTGAGGCCATTCTTACAAAATTAGAGTCTGTGTTAGATGAAACAAGTTTAATTAGCGATGTAAATCGTAAGATTACAAAAGTTCTATCAACAACGCGTGAACTTGAGGATGGAAATACTAATACTCAAGAATATCAATCAAAGTTTAATGCTCTTAAAATAAAATATAAAAATCTTGCAGTTGAAAATAAATTAGCAAGAAAGAATCTTTCAAAGGTTATTGCTAAGGCCAAGGCCTTAAATGCTAAGTTAGAAGTCGCTGAACAAGAGTTAGCAAATTTTAAATCATACACAGATAGCAAGATTGGAATTTCGGCCGTAAATGATTCAGTTGAAATTGAAGAAGTTGTTAGCGAAGATAACACTCCAAGTACTCCAAAGATTAACCTCATTCCTCGTGACTCTCTTGTACTAGAAGACGAAGATCGTACGGTTGAAATTGATCTTAGTGAAGAGGCCACTGGTGAGTTTGATATCTCTAGTGGAGGGCTTGAAATTGCAACACGTGCACAAGCTGATGATGAAGAACTTGATCGCTTGAATATAGAAGGCCTTAAGAACGGTAAGTCGTTTGAAATTTCAAATAAGAAAACATGGCAATACGATACAGGAGCTGGCGTTGTCGGTCCTTTACGTTTTGATGAAATGCTTGTTGATTTTGAAAAGAAGATTGTTACGTCTTCCACTCTTGTTAAAAAGAAGGCAGGTGCACCTTGGGTTGCAGCAAAAGACTGTCTTGAGCTTAATACACAAGCACAACTAATATTTGAAGATAAAGAAAATCCTGAAAATAATAAGTATCAAATCGAAAGAACTGAGTATCGTGTCGAATTACAAGAACTAGTTTCATTCTCGCTTGTTGGTGTTCAAAAAGAGTATAAGGGATACCTTACTAACTTATCACTAAGTGGTGGCTTTGTTGAAGTGACTAAGTTTGAGAAAGAACTTGACAAAAATACTCGTGGAACGATTTATATCTCAGAGGGGATTTTTGGCCGCGCTGTCGCTATTGACTTCACAATCATGAGGGCATCTAAGAATCGTCCAAGAGGCTTTGGTCTTCGTTTTGAGTCTGTTTCAGACGCAATTATGGAAGTTATCGGAGAGTGTATGATTGATATTCTCAACGATAATGAAGAAGCAAAAAAAGCAGCTTAATCAACTATTTCGCAATGCATATTAAAAAAACAGACTAGATCAGTCTAAGTTCTTGAAAAAATAAGGCTCTTCACACTTGAAGGTGT